>JBEVNE010000164.1:0-3654 GCA_040508275.1 Duganella sp. | reverse complement strand
TCAACATCATCCTGCGCAAGGAATTTACCGGTGCGCGCATCAGCGCCAACTACCGCGAAGCGGACCGCTTCCGCGACCAGCGCAACCGTAACGTTTCGGGCCTGGTCGGCTATGGCGATATCGAGAAGGATGGATTCAACACCTATCTCAACTACGAGTTCTACAAGAGCGATGGCTACACCACCGGTGAACTGGCCAAGTTTTACCCGGACTGGCACCGCCAGACGCCAGGGCGCTCGACCTGGGATGCACGCAGCCCATTTTCGCCGACCGGTAACTATTTCCTGAGCAGCACCAACGTGGTGGCCGCGCCCAACTGCCCGCCGGGCGCGCTCGATCCGGCCGACCGCCAGTGCAAATGGGATGCGCTGGCTTACGAGGGCCAGACCACCGATTCCAAGCGCTGGGCGCTGGCCAGCAATACCCATTTCCGCGTTGGTAAAGAAATTGATGCCAACTTTGAACTGACCGCGTCCGGCATCACCACCGATTACATCCTGGCGCCGTTTTCCACCACGGCTTCCAGCACCACCAGCCTGTGGTACGACATGCTGGGCGGCCGCACCATCGGACCGTTCCAGTATCCGCGCCTGCCGGTGGGCCACGCCAGCAATCCCTATCCGCAGGCGGTCGAGTTCCGCACGCGCCTGATGGATACCGGCGATGGCTTTAACTTTAACCGCACCACCTCGCAGCAGTTCCGCGCCATGCTGAGCCTGTCGGGCCAGATTGGCGGCTTCGACTGGAAATCGGCGGCCGGCCACATGAAGTCCACCGCCGACAAGGACTGGCGCGGCACCAGCGCCCAGGGCTTTACCGATGCCATCGTCCAGGGCACCTACAAGTTTGGCCAGCAAAACGATGCATCGGTACTCAATGCGATGTTCCCGGTCCGTAATAACCTCGGCAAGTCGAAGATTTCGTTTATCGACGCCACCGTCTCCGGTGAGGTAGCGCAACTGCCGGCCGGGCCATTGCTGATCGCCGTCGGTACCGATATCCGCCGCGAATCGTACGAAATGAAAAGCTCGGACAATGTGCTCCGTGGCGAGCTGGTCAGCGCCTTTGGCCTGCAGGTCAAGGACACCGTCGATCACTATGCGATCTTTGGCGAAGCGACGATTCCCGTGCTCAAACGTGTGGAATTGACGGCCGCCGTGCGTGGCGACAAGACCAGCACCAGCGAAGCGCATTTTTCACCGAAGCTGGGCTTGCGCGTGAACGCCACCGACAGCCTGCTGCTGCGCGCCACTGCCTCGGGCGGCTTCCGTGCGCCGAATATCGTCGAAACGGGTAACGGCCTCGGGCGCGGTTCGTTCTCGACCGGCGTGCAGGATTTGCGCCGTTGCCCGACAGGCACCGCGCTCAACGCGCTGGTGCAGAACAATCCGGCCTCCACCACCGCCGACCGCGCCCTGGCCAATACCTATCGCAACATCGATTGCTCGGCCATGCTGCCATCGTTCGTGTCTTCCAACCCGGACCTGAAGCCGGAAACTTCGCGCACCGTCACGGCAGGTTTGGTATTCGAGCCGATCAAGAACTGGACCCTGGCGCTCGACTACTACCATATCGAACGCAAGGACCAGATCGGCACCCGTACGCTGGCCGACATCATCCAGGGCGAAGCCAGCCTGCCGGCAGGCCAGCTGCTGCGCATCGATAACGCTGCCTCGGATGCTGAATTTCTGGCGCTGGTGCGCAAGTATGCGCCCAACACCACGCTCAATTACGGCGGCGTCGGCCAGCTGGCGCTGGTCAACAACCCTTATGTGAACAGCGGTAAAACCCGTACCTCGGGCTTCGACTTCGACGCCAGCGGCCGCTTCGACACGGCGCTGGGCCGCGTGCGTCTGAAACTCGACGGCGCCTACACCTGGCGCTACCAGGAGTTCAGCGTCGCCAGCAATGCCTACGGCGACAACCAGGCCGGCAACTGGGATGGCGGTCCGCGCCTGCGCACGCGGCTGCGCACCAGTCTGACGTCGGGACCGGTGGACCAGAGCGTGAGCCTCAACTACCGTAGCGGCACCAGCAACAACAGCGCTTCGTCGCCCAACTACTGCGCCAGCAACGGCGTGACAGCGGTCAACCTGCCCAACTGCGCGCATGTCGGCAGCAACACCACGGTCGATTACAGCCTGGCCTACAGTGGCATCAAGCACCTGCGCCTGAGCCTGAATGTGGACAACGTCTTTGAGCAGGAGGCGCCGATCCAGTGGCGTACCGGCTACACGCCGCAGTTCCGCCGCATCGGCCTGAATGCCGCCTACACTTTCTGATGAACTGATATGAAAAAATTTTCTGCCTTACTTATCGGCCTGCTGCTGGCGCTGGGCGCTTCAGCCCAGCAGTTCCAGGGCCAGCCGCCGATCCGCGCCGCCGTCGATACCAGCAGCCGACCGACCGACCGCCAGGCCAAGGGCGTGTTCCCGTTCGCAGCAGACGGCGTGTTTTTCTCGAATGAGTTCGACGGTGCGCGCCTGAACGCCATCGAACGCACCGGCCCCAATGCGTACACGATTTCCATCACGCCGGAAAATGCGCCGATCAATATGAGCCCCTGGTATGCTTTCCAGGTATGGTCGGCGGTGCCGGCCGAGATTTCGGTCAAGCTGGTGTACCCGGAGCCGGCGCGCCACCGCTACACGCCGCAAGTCAGCAGCGACGGCCTGCAATGGACGCCGCTGGAAGCGGCCCGCATTACCGAAGAGGGCAAGGCGCCGGTTGCGGGTGGCGCCATGGCGCGGCCGCAAAGCGTGACCTTGCGCCTTGCCACCGGCAAGCAGCCGTTGTGGATTGCCGGCCAGGAGTTGCATACGTCCAAACGCGTGTTCGGCTGGATCGACGACACCGCGCGTCAGCATGGTTTGACGGTCAGCGACATCGGCAAGAGTACCGGCGGTCGTCCGCTCAAATTGCTCACGCTGGGCAATCCGGCCGGCAAGAAGGCGCTGCTGGTGATTTCACGCCAGCATCCGCCCGAGGTCACCGGCTACTTCGCCATGCAATCGTTCGTGGAAACGCTGGCGGGCGACAGCGAGCTGGCGCAGCGCTTCCGCAAGGACTGGACCGTGTACGTGGTGCCATTGATGAATCCCGATGGCGTTGACGGCGGCTTCTGGCGCCACAACGTCGGCGGCATCGACCTCAATCGCGACTGGGCCGATTTCAATCAGCCGGAAACCCGCGCCGTGCGTGACTTCCTCAAACAGCGCAGCGAGGCCGGCGTCAAATTTTACTTTGGCATCGACTTCCACTCGACCTGGGACGATATCTACTACACGCTCGACAAAAAGTTTGTCGGCAATATGCCGGGCCTGGTGCCGGCATGGCTGGAGCAGATCCAGCGCGCCATTCCCGACTACAGGCCGGTGATCCAGGCGTCGGACCGGCTGGAGCCGACCACGGTATCGCGCAATTACTTCCTCAAGGCGCATGGCATGGAAGCGATTGTGTTCGAGATCGGCGACAACACGCCGCGTGACCTGATCCGTCAGAAAGGCCAGATCGGCGCCACCGAGCTGATGAAGCTGATCCTGGCGAAACCGGCACCCTGATTCGCTCGTTCTTATAGACCTCGCAGACCCGGCGACTTCCTTGCAAGGCGCCGGTTTTTGATTTTTACGGAAAGCTCACCATGTCCCTGCTTGC
>JBEVNE010000132.1:0-9858 GCA_040508275.1 Duganella sp. | reverse complement strand
TCCACTGCACGACTCACTGCACGCCCTTGCCGGCCGGCGCCATGGCGGCGCGCGGCGCGTTGAGCAGTTCGAGCTGCTGTACGGTGCCGAGGTTATGCCATTCGCCTTCGTAGACTTCGCCGCCGACCTGCTTCTTATCGGCATAGGTGCGGATCAGCGGCCCCAGCTTGGCGTACTCGCCGGCCGTGATGCTGTCGAACATTTCGGGGCGATACACACCGATATTGCCGAAGGTCCACTTGGGCTCGCCGTCGTTCGTGACTGAATACATGCTGAGCCCAAAGTCGCCGTCCGGATGAAAATCGGGATTGGGCACCAGGTACAGCCAGCAGATGTCGCGCTGGTCGGCCGGGTAGGGATTGCCCCACATGTCCTTGTCGTGCAGCACATCCTTGACTTGCTCGAAGTCGAAGTAGGGGCAGTACAGGTCGCCCGAAATGGCCACGAACGGTTCCTCGCCCAGCAGGTGGCGGGCCTGGGCGATGCCGCCGGCCGTCTCCAGCGCGCTTTGCTCGGGCGAGTACAGCAGGCGGGCGCCAAACTGGCTGCCGTCGCCCAGCGTCTGCTCGATCTGGTCGCCCAGGTGGGCGTGGTTGATGACGATGTCGGTAATCCCGGCCCGCACCAGGGCCAGAATGTGCCAGACGATCAGCGGACGGCCGCGCACCTTCAGCAGCGGCTTGGGGCAGGTGTCCGTCAGCGGACGCATGCGTTCGCCGCGCCCGGCGGCAAAGATCATGGCTTTCATGGTGTCGGCCCGGCTCAGAAAGTGTAGCCGACTTGCGGCTGGCGGTCTTCCAGCAGATCGAGCAGGCGCACCAGCGGTTTCAGATCCTTATAGCGGCCGGCCGTCTTGCGCACGTAGTCCATCACGGTGGGCAGATCGCCCAGGTACTGGTCCTTGCCATCGCGGTAGTGCAGGCGGCAGAAGATGCCGAGGATTTTCAGGTGGCGCTGCAGGCCCATGTATTCGAAGTCTTTGTAGAAGGCGTCGATATCCTTGTTGACCGGCAGGCCCAGCGACTTGGCGTGCTGCCAGTAGCGGATGGCCCAGTCCAGCACCAGTTCCTCGTCCCACTGCACGTAGGCGTCGCGCAGCAGCGAGGCGATGTCATAGGTGATCGGGCCGTACAGCGCATCCTGGAAGTCGAGCACGCCGGGATTGCCGGCGTCCATCCACATCAGGTTGCGCGAGTGATAGTCGCGGTGCACATACACCTGCTGCTGGGCTGTGACATTGGCCAGGATGGCGTCGAACACGGCTTGCAGTTCGGCTTGCTGCTTGTCGGTCAGCGTGGCTTGCAGGTGACGGCCGATATACCACTCGGTAAACAAATTCAGTTCGCGCTGCAGGAAGGCGCGGTCGTATTCGGGCAGTACCTCGGGTTCGCTGGTGAGCTGGAACTTGACCAGCGCTTCCAGCGCCTCGGCGTACATGGTCGAAGCGTTGTCGTGGTCGAGCACCTGCAAATAGGTGCTGGTGCCGAGGTCGGACATCAGCATGAAGCCGCGTTCGTAATCGGTGGCGACGATGCGCGGCACGCTGACGCCGGCATGGGTGAGCATTTCGTTAACTTTGACAAAGCCCAGCACATTTTCGCGCTCGGGCGGTGCATCCATGGCAACCAGGGTGGCGCCCAGGCTGGCCTGGTGCTCGGGCAAAACATTGACACGGAAATAACGACGGAAGCTGGCGTCGGCCGATGCCGGGCGGCTGGAGGCCGGGTCGGCCACGTTCAGGGTGGCGATCCATTCTGTCAGTTGGGCCAGGCGCGGGTCGGCGCTGGCAGCGCCAGGAGTTAAATTCTGTAATAAAGACATGAAGCGAGCGGTCGAAACCGGTGTTGGGTGAAGATTCCCATATAATAAGGGATTAATTTCAAAAAATCGCCTGGTGTTTCCACCCTTCCTTACATGAGTTGCATGCGCTGGCTTCTGCCCCCCACTTCTTCGCACCGCTGGGCCTATGCCCTGAGCGCCATCGTCACCACCGTGTCGGTGGCGCCTTCCTACGCCCAGAACATGGTCAAACCCCGTGTGCCGCGCGTCGAAGATGCCAATGCGCCAACCGTGATCAAGGCGGAAGACATTTCCGGCCGCCCCGAGCGTGAACTCATACTTGAGCGCAATGCCGAAATCGTCAAGGACAAGACCAGGATACAGTCCGACTACGCCTGCTTCCGCCAGGTGGAAAACGATGTGGAAGCCACCAGCAATGTGCGCATCTGGCGTTTTGGCGACTATTACACCGGCAGCGAACTCAAGCTGAACATGGATAGCGGCAAGGGCTATATGCTCAATCCGACCTACAAGATGGAAGCGAACAATGCGCAAGGGCATGCCGAGCGCATCAATTTCATCAACGAGGACGAAGCCCTGGTCATCAACGGCACCTACAGCACCTGCCAGAGCGCCGATCCCGACTGGTATCTGCGCTCGAGTACGCTTAACCTCGACTCCGGGCGCGACGTTGGCACGGCCGGCAAGACCATTATTTATTTCAAGGATGTGCCGATCCTGGGCACGCCTGCCATGTCGTTTTCCCTGTCGGGCGCGCGCCGTTCGGGCTGGCTGTCGCCAACGCCGGGCTTTGGCTCCAAGGGCGAAGCCGAGTTGCTGGTGCCGTACTACGTCAATATTGCGCCCAACCGCGACCTGACCCTGTATCCCAAGGTAATGCTGCGGCGCGGCCTGCAGATGGGCGCCAGGGCGCGTTACCTCGGCGAAACCGATGGCGGCCTGTACCAGGGCGAAACCTATGTCGAATACCTGCCGCACGATAAAAAGTACGTGCCAGCTTCGCCGACCGATTCCACCGATCGCTGGATGGTGCGCTCCACGCACCACCAGGACATCACGGCCGACTGGTCGTATGGCTGGAACTTGCGCGCCGCGTCGGATAATAACTACCCCAACGATTTCTCCAAGACAGTGTCGAGCTCGAGCGAGCGGCAACTGCTGCGCGAGTTGCGTACCGACTGGAACGGCGATTTCTGGACACTGACGGCGCGCGTACAAAAGTATCAGGTGCTGCAAGATCCGCTGGCAAGTTCGCGGCCTGAGCTGTTCGTTTCGCGTCCTTATGACCGATTGCCGGCAATTAACTTCCAGGCCGCACAGTACGATGTAGCGGGCGGCTTCGACTGGGTCTTCAATAGCGAACTGACGCGCTTTCAGCACCCGACGCTGACCAAGGGCACGCGCCTGGTGGGGATTCCGCAGGTGAGTTACCCGATCGTTGGCGCCAGTTATTTTGTTACGCCCAAGCTGATGCTCAATTCGGCCACCTATCAGCTCGATGATCAGACCGGCAGTGGTTCGCAAAATCTGTCGCGCACGATTCCGACGTTCTCGGTCGATTCGGGCCTGGTGTTCGAACGTGACGTCAAGTTCCAGGGCGCGGACATGACGCAAACGCTGGAGCCGCGCCTGTTCTACGTGCGCACGCCATACCGCGATCAGACGCGTTTTCCGACGTTTGACACCGACGCGGCCACCTTCAACTTGAGCCAGATCTTCAGCGAAAACCGCTTCATCGGCTCTGACCGTATCGGTGACGCCAACCAGGTGACGGCGGCGCTGGTATCGCGCTTCCTCAATGCGTCCGGCGCCGAGGCGCTGCGCCTGACGTTTGGCCAGCGTTTTTATTTTGACGAACAGCGCGTGCAACTGCGGTCGAACACGCCAGTGATCGATACCCGCTCCGACATATTGCTGGCCGCCGCCGGCCGGATTGCCGAAACCTGGACCTTCGACAGCGCGGTGCAATACAATCCGAGCGAGAGCCAGGTGTCATCGCAGTCGCATACCTTGCAGTGGATACCGGAACAGAAAAAAGTGCTGAACCTCAGCTACCGCTATCTGCGCAACAGTTTCAAGGACATCGAATTGTCGAGCCAGTGGCCGCTGTTCAAGCGCTGGTATGGCGTCGCCCGTGTCAACTACTCGATGCAGGACAAGGAAATTCGCGAAAGCCTGATCGGTCTCGAGTACATTCACGACTGCTGGGTATTCCGCATGGGCGCGCAGCGTTTCGTGACCACGGCCACGCAGACGTCCACGCCGATCTTCTTCCAGCTTGAGCTGAACGGCCTGTCGCACCTGGGCGTGGGCAATCCGCTGGAGGTAATGAAAAACAGTATTCCCGGTTACCGGCGTTTGAATGAAGGCTTCGGCCGCTAGAAGACTTCTTTTAGCAAGGCGCACGGTGGGCGTTAGCGCACCGTGCGATTTAATTACTGACTCATGAGTGTTCTGCCATGCGTAATGCGTATCAAATGAAAGTGCTTGCCGTCTTGCTGTGCAGTGCCGCCCTTGGTGGTTGCAGCCTGTTTTCGAAAAAGCCGGCGCCTGCGCCTGAGGCGCCTGCTGCGGTTCCGGCCGCAACTGCTGCGCCAGCCGCTGCGGCCAAGCCGGCCGCCAAGGCCGATGGCTCGGGTTTCATTCCGCCGGGTTCGTCCTCCAATACCGCGATCGACTCGATCATGGTGGTGGTGAATGACGACGTCATCACACGCCGCGAGCTGAACAACCGCATCAAAACCGTGACCGCGCGCATGAAAGCGCAGAACGTGCAAATGCCGCCAGCGGCCGACCTGCAGCGCCAGCTGCTCGAACGGATGATCGTCGAGCGCGCGCAAATGCAACTGGCCAAGGAGATGGGCGTGCGCGTGGACGACATCCAGCTCGACCGCGCCATTGCCCGTATCGCCGAGGCGCAAAAAGCCACGGTGCAGGACTTGCGCAACCAGATGGAAAAAGAAGGCACGGCGTTTGCCTCCTTCCGCGAAGAAATTCGTGAAGAAATCATCATGCAGCGCCTGCGCGAACACGAAGTCGATGCCAAGATCCAGATTTCCGACGCCGAAGTCGACAGCTTCCTGGCCGCTGAAAAAGCCGCTGCGGCCGAGCAGTACGAGATCAATATTTCGCAGATCATGATCCGTATTCCCGACAACGCCACCGCTGAAGTGATTGCCCAGCGCCGTGCGCGCGCCGAGGAAGTGATGCGCCAGCTGCGCACCGGCGCCGACTTTGCCAAGACCGCCGCCACCTATTCGGACGCCAGCGATGCACTGCAGGGCGGCGCCGTAGGCTGGCGCCAGCCCGAGCGCCTGCCGCCGGTGTTTGCCGAAGCGCTGTCCAAGCTCAGCGCCGGCCAGGTCACGCCGATCATCAAGAGCGTGGGCGCGTTCCACATCCTCAAGGCGGTCGATCGCCGCAGCGCCGCCGAAGCGCAGGCGGCAGCGTCGGTCACGCAGACTCATGCCCGCCACATCCTGATCAAGGTCACGCCGACCATGAGCGCGGCCGACGCCAAGCGCAAGCTGGCCGACGTGCGCGAACGCCTGGAAAACAAGGCCACCACCTTCGAGGAAATGGCGCGCCTGTTCTCTAACGACGGTTCGGCGTCCAAGGGCGGCGACCTGGGCTGGCTGTATCCGGGCGATACCATGCCCGAGTTTGAAGCCGCCATGAACGGCCTCAAGATCGGCGAAGTCAGCGAACCGGTGGAAACCAGCTTTGGCCTGCACCTGATCGAAGTGCTGGAACGCAAGACCGACGACGTTTCCAAGGAGCGTGAACGTAACAATGCACGCCAGGCGCTGCGTGAGCGCAAGCTTGAAGAAGCGACCGAGAGCTGGCAGCGCGAAGTGCGCGACCGCGCCTTCGTCGAGTTCCGCAACGAAGACGGCTCGATCGCCCAGCAACCGAAGTAAGTTTTTTCAGGAGCATCCGTGAGCGCAGATCCGCACACCGCGCATACTGCGCACAGCAGCCGTCCGCCCGCTTCGCCCGGCATGCGCCGGGTGCGTCCGGCGATTGCCGTGACCGTCGGCGAGCCGGCCGGTATCGGCCCGGAAATCTCGCTGCGCGCCGCCTGGGCGCGGCGCCAGCAGGTCAACTGCGTGCTGCTCGGTGACGCCGCTTTCCTGGCCATGACCGCCGCTGCCATCGATCCGGCCATCCGGGTGTCGGCGCTGTCGCTTGAGGCGGTGCGTCACAGCGGCCTGCCGCATTTCGGCCCGGACCGCATCAGCGTGATCGATGTGCCGCTGTCCGCGCACGTTGAGCCGGGCATCCTCAACAAGGAGAACGGCCGCGCCGTGCTGGCCACGCTCGATGCCGCCATCGAAGGCGTGCAGGCTGGCTGGTTTGAGGCAGTGGTGACGGCGCCGCTGCAAAAAAGCACGATCAACGACGCCGGCGTGTCATTCTCGGGCCACACCGAATACTTTGCCGAACGTACCGGCACGGCGCAGGTGGTGATGATGCTGGCTGGCCCCTTGCCAGCTGCCGCCGCTACTTCTGCTACCGCCAACGCTGCACCTGCGCAGTTGCGGGTGGCGCTGGCCACCACCCATTTGCCGCTGCAAAGCGTGTCCTCGGCGCTGAGCCAGGACGGCCTGGGCCGGGTGATCGACATCATCGACCAGGATTTGCGCATCAAGTTCGGCATTGCCGCGCCGCGCATCCTGCTGTGCGGCCTGAACCCGCATGCGGGCGAGGGCGGTTACCTGGGCCGCGAAGAAATCGACATCATCACGCCCGCCATTGCGGCGGCGTGTGCGCGCGGCATTGCTGCCAGCGGCCCGTATCCGGCCGACACCCTGTTCCAGCCCAAATACCTGCGCGATGCCGACTGCGTGCTGGCCATGTACCACGACCAGGGCTTGCCGGTGCTGAAGTTTGCCACCTTTGGCCAGGGCGTCAACATCACGCTCGGCTTGCCGCTGATACGCACCTCGGTCGATCACGGCACGGCGCTCGACCTGGCCGCGCGCGGCCTCGGCCACGCCGACTGCGGCAGCATGGAAGCGGCCATCGACACCGCGCTCGGCATGGCCGACGCCGTGCGCTCCCACACTTTGACTTTACGATAATAAATATGAAACACGTTGCCCGCAAACGCTTCGGCCAGAATTTTTTACACGATAACTACGTTCTCGAAAACATCACCGCCGCCATCAATCCGGCGCCCGACGATACGATGGTCGAGATCGGCCCCGGCCTGGCCGCCATGACCAAGGGCTTGCTGCGTTCGCTCAAACATATGCACGTGGTCGAACTCGACCGTGATCTGGTGGCGCGCCTGGAAAAGGATTTTTCGCGAGAGAAATTAACGATCCATGCCGGCGATGCCCTGAAATTCGATTTCGGCGCGATTCCCGTGCCTGCCGGGCAAAAGCTGCGCATCGTCGGCAACCTGCCGTACAACATCTCGAGCCCGCTGCTGTTCCACCTGGCCAGCTTTGCCGAGCAAGTGCAGGATCAACACTTCATGCTGCAAAAAGAAGTGGTGGAACGCATGGTGGCCGAGCCTGGCAGCAAGGTCTATGGCCGCCTGTCGGTGATGCTGCAATGGCGCTATGACATGACGCTGCTGTTCGTGGTGCCGCCGGAGGCGTTCGATCCGCCGCCCAAGGTCGATTCCGCCATCGTCCGCATGATTCCCGTTGCCAGGCAGTTGCCCTGCGACGGCGCCACACTGGAAGCCGTGGTGCAAAAAGCGTTTTCGCAGCGCCGCAAAGTCATCCGCAACTGCCTGGCCGGCATGTTTACCGAAGAGCAAATCATCGCCGCCGGCATTACCCCCACCGACCGCCCGGAAGCCGTCGGTCTGGCCCAGTACGTGGCGCTGGCCAACCTGCTGCACCCCATCTGAGCAAAAAAAAGCCCGCTCACTGAGCGGGCTAAATCCAATTCCTTTGCAAGAAGTGGAGGAGACAAGTGCAGTATGCTGCGTCGCGGCATATCATGCCACTTTATTTTTCACATATCGAACATAGATTATGTGAATGTCTCGTCCGCTTGCGTTCAGGTCGGTGCTTGCACGCAGGTCAGCAACAGATTCGAGATCGGGGTATCGCGCATCACGCCAGTGCCATTCTGCAAAGTGCAGTTCAGTCCCGGGGTTGGCGGCAGCACGGTCACACCGTACACGGCGCCGTAGGGAATCGGGGTAAAGGCGAAATTACCACTGCTGCTGGCGCTGGTAATGGTGGCGATATTGCCGCCGCTACCGTTGATCAGCGTAATGGTGCGCACCGTGCCGTCGGCATTCGGGGTAACGCCCGTGTACTGCCCGGTCAGGCCATACGTGAGCGGGCTGCAGGAGATGGCCGCCGAAATGGAAACGGTATAACCGGCGCTGCCGGTGTCGCCGGCGACCTGGCACGCCATGTGCTCGGGATCCTGGGTGATGGCAATGCGGTATTCGGTACCGTAATCGATCTGCTTGGGGAAGGCAAACGAGGTGGCGCCCGCCGCGACGGTGATTTCGTCACCACCGTTGTTAGTCAGCTTGAGGCCGCTGCTGGTCAGGCCATCGATCGTGCCTTGCACGGTGTACTGGGCCTTGCCACCGCATGCGGTCAGCGCGCTCGCCAGGGTCAGCGCTGCAATCGCGCCTGCGTACGAAAATTTCATGTATCTCTCCGGAGTTGGATCAGGGTGGATGGCCACCCCGTGGATAGCCACCCCGCTTTCAGCCTTGCATGTCGTTAGGACGTCCTGGCGCTGCAGGTGACCGCTACATTGGTCAAATCGGCGCTGCCCATGGTGCCAGCGCCGTTGGTGACGGTGCAGGTCAGTGTGGCAGGCTGGGTCAGCACGGTGACGCCATAAGGTGCACCGTCACCGACCGAGGCGGCAAATGTGAACGGGATCGTGGCGCCGGCAGTGCTCGATGCCTGGACTTCCACCGTGTCGGCGCCGTTGGTCAGTACCACGCGACCGCTGCTCAGACCGCTGACAGTACCGCCCAGCCTGCGCGGGATGTTGGTGCACACCACCTGTACCTGGTATGCGCTGTAGACATTGGCGCTTCCGCTGTTCTGGCTCAATTCGCAGGTGGCGCCCCTGGGCGGCGTCTGGACTGCAACATCGAAACGGTCATTTTCGGCCACCAGGCGGGTGAAGACGAAACTGGTGGCGCCGGCCGGAATCGCCAGGGTTTCACCGTTGCCACGGTTGATCAGCACCAGGTCAGGCTTGGTCAGGCCGAAGATGCTGCCGGCCACTTGCAAATTACCGTCGCTGCCGCCGCAACCGCCAAGGATCGCCGCACACAGCAGGCCAAGGCCAGAACGCAGGTATAAACTTTTCATGACATCTTTCTCCAAAACGAATAGGGCCGGCAGCGCGCGCGAGTGCAGCATCTTACACGGATTTGGCCCATATTTTAGTGCATTTGGTAAGTGGAATCGTCACTACGGATGTAACAGCCTGTGAGAGGTGCGACAATAGCGGCTGATCCTTTGCCGCCAACGCCACCACCATGACCATGCCTCCCGTGCAAGCCCTGCTGTTCGACCTCGACGATACCCTGTGGCCTATCGGTCCCGTGATAGCCGCTGCCGAACTCGGCTGGCACGCCTGGCTGGCCGAGCGTGCGCCCGTCGTGACGGAGCGTTATACGGTGGAACAACTGCGCGCCCTGCGTATGGCCTTGCTTGAGCGCCAGCCGGAACTGGTGGCCGACCTGTACCAGCTGCGCCGCATGGCGCTGGCAGCGGTATTTGCCGAAACCGGCGCCGACGCAGCGCTGATCGACGGCGCCATGGCCCATTTTCATGCGCTGCGCAATACCGTCACCGTGTTCGACGACGTGCCGGCGGCGCTGGCTACCTTGCAGCGCATGCTGCGCCTCGGGGTGATTACCAACGGCAATGCCGATCTTGAAGTCATTGGCCTGCACCACCATTTTGAGGTAGCGCTGGCATCGCACCGCTTTGGCCGCGCCAAGCCCGACCCGGCGATTTTCCTGGCCGCCTGCGAGGCCATGGGCGTGGCGCCCGAGCAGGCCGTGTATGTCGGCGATGATCTGCGGCTGGACGTGCAGGGCGCCCAGGCCGT
>JBEVNE010000128.1:0-60471 GCA_040508275.1 Duganella sp. | reverse complement strand
CGACAGCGAACTGCAGCCTGCGTGATCAGACCAGTCAGTGTATTCAGGCGGCGACGGCTCCTTGTGCCTGCGCCGCTTCGCTGGCGCTGAGCTGGCGGTTGACTGCGCTCAGCACTGCCTTGAACGAGGCCGTCAGGATATTGCTGTCGGTGGCAGCGCCAAACAGGGTCGGGCCGTTGGCCAGGCGCAGTTCAACATAGCAGGCCGCCTTGGCGTTGGCGCCCGAGCCAATCGAATGCTCGTGGTAATCCATCAGCTTGATATCGAGGCCCAGTGCATCGACAAAGGCGTCAATCGGACCATTGCCGCCACCTTGCAGGGCCAGCGGCGCCTGGCGGTGGTGCAAGGCGATATCGATCTGCACCGGCTCGTCGCTGGAGGTGTCTTCCACCATTTTGTGCGATACATAGGCGTAGGGTGCATTGTGCTCGAAGTACTGCTTGCTGAAGATATCGTAAATGCCTTCGGCAGTGATTTCCAGGCCGGTCTGGTCAGCTACCGCCTGCACCGCGCGGCTGAATTCAATCTGCAGGCGGCGTGGCAACACCAGGCCGTAATCCTGCTCGAGCAGGTAGGCCATGCCGCCCTTGCCGGACTGGCTGTTGACGCGGATGACGGCGTCGTAGCTGCGGCCCAAGTCCGCTGGATCGATTGGCAGATACGGGATTTCCCACAGCGCGCCTTCCTTCTGCTGGGCAAAGCCTTTTTTGATCGCATCCTGGTGCGATCCCGAAAACGCCGTAAACACCAGGTCGCCCACGTAAGGATGGCGTGGATGGACCGGCAACTGGTTGCACTCTTCCACGCACTGGCGCACTTCGTCGATATCGGAAAAATCGAGGCCCGGGTGCACGCCCTGGGTGTAAAGGTTGAGCGCCAGCGTGACCAGATCGACGTTGCCGGTGCGTTCGCCATTACCGAACAGGCAGCCCTCGACGCGGTCGGCGCCGGCCATGACGGCCAGTTCGGCCGAGGCCACGGCGGTGCCGCGGTCGTTATGCGGGTGCACGCTGATGATCAGCGAATCGCGCCGCGCCAGCTTGCGCGACATCCATTCGATCTGGTCGGCATACACGTTGGGGGTGCTGCATTCCACCGTCGATGGCAGGTTGATGATCATTTTCTTGTTGGGGGTCGGCTCCCAGATGGCGCTCACCGCATCGCAGATGTGCTTGGAAAAATCGAGCTCGGTGGTGGAGAACGATTCCGGCGTGTACTCGAAGCCCCAGTCGGTTTGCGGATGCTGGGCCACCAGCTGCTTGACCAGTGTGGCGCCGGTGGTGGCGATGTTGGTGATCTCTTCGCGCGACATGCCGAACACCACCTTGCGGAACACTGGCGCCACCGAGTTATATAGGTGGACGATGGCGCGCTTGGCGCCCACTGCCGATTCCACGGTGCGGCGGATCAGCTCATCGCGCGACTGCGTCAGCACGATGATGGTGACGTCCTCGGGAATGCGGTTTTCTTCCACCAGCTTGCGGACGAAATCGAAGTCGGTCTGCGAGGCAGACGGGAAGCCCACTTCGATTTCCTTCAGGCCCACCTTGACCAGCAGGTCGAAGAAACGCAGCTTTTTCTCGATGCTCATCGGCTCGATCAGCGCCTGGTTACCGTCGCGCAGGTCGGTGCTCATCCAGATCGGCGGCTTGCTGATCACGTTATTGGGCCACTGGCGGTCGGACAATTGAACGGCGGGGAAGGCGCGATACTTGGCGGCTGGGTTCTGCAACATCATGGGGTGCTCCTGGGTCTCAAATTTTAGGAAATGCTGGAAGGCGATGCCGGCTGCGTCGATACGCATGCCGAGTGTGGCAACAGGCTGCCGGGCGGCCACGGGACACTAGGCCAGGCAACCGGTCGGTAGGCTTAGCAGTGGATGGAGCGGTGGCAGTGGCAGCAGCGGCGGCGCATATGCATGGATAGCCGGAGTGAGCATCGGTACAAACTTTCCTGGGGTTTTGGAGACGGGTGCGGCTTGTGGCCGGCACGAGGTACAACGGGAACGCGGATTAAGCGCGTGCTGGTAGGTCCAGCGCTAGCGATAGGGCGCTAGGAGCCGGCAGCAGGAAAGCGGATAGGTGCAGATGCGAGGTCATAAACCTTAATGTACGAGATTGGCGCTGGGGCGTCAAGGGAATGTTGGTGCTGGTAATTTCTTTTATTGCAAATGTGGTTGGCTGCCACCTTTGCGCCGTCATCGTGAAGCCGTCATCCTCGCGTAAGCGGGGACCCATAGAACCTGTGTTCATGGTTTGCTCTGGCGCTTGCTGTTGTGGTGGATGCGTTCTATGGATTCCCGCTTTCGCGGGAATGACGGCTAACGCAACGGGTTTAATAGGTTTAAATCAGCGATTCACCGAGTTCCACCAGGTCGTCGGCGTACTCGGATTCGATCAGCTCCTTGCGCGCCACACCGCTGCGGAAGGCGGCGGTGGCGATTTTTGGCGTAACGCCGCGCAGCAGGCGCGGGTCGAGCAGGCCTGGTACCACGTAGTCCTTGCCAAAGCGGGCGTCGGCGCGGGCGATGTCGGCCAGGGCCACCACGCAGGCGCGCTTCATTTCCTGGTTGATGGTCGAGGCGGCGCTGTCGAGGGCGGCGCGGAACAGGTAAGGGAAGCACAGTGCGTTGTTGATCTGGTTCGGATAGTCCGAACGGCCGGTGGCGATGATGGCATCGGGCGCCACTTCGCGTACCAGTTCCGGACGCAGTTCAGGCTCTGGATTGGCCAGCGTGAAGACGATCGGGTGGGCGTTCATGCGCTTGATGTCATCCTGCGACAGCACGCCGGGACCGGACACGCCCAGGAACACGTCGGCGCCTTCCATCACCTGCGACAGCGTGGTGGCGGAAGTATCCTGCGCCCAGGCGGCTTTTTCGCCGTCCAGCGCGCGCACGGTGGACAGCACGCCCTTGCTGTCGCAAACGTAGATGTTTTTCTTTTGCGCGCCCAGGTCCACCAGCAGATCGAGGCAGGCAATGGCCGCCGCACCGGCGCCCGAGCAGACGATTTTCACGGTGGCGATATCGCGCCCGGTCATCTCGATGGCGTTCAGCATGCCGGCGCCCACCACGATGGCGGTGCCGTGCTGGTCGTCGTGGAACACCGGGATCGGCAGGCGTTCGCGCAGCTTGCGCTCGATGTAGAAGCACTCGGGCGCCTTGATGTCTTCCAGGTTGATGCCGCCAAAAGTCGGGTGCAGCGAGGCGATGATGTCGACCAGCTTGTCGGGATCGGATTCGTCGATCTCGATGTCGAAGGCGTCGATGCCGGCGAACTTTTTGAACAGTACCACTTTGCCTTCCATCACAGGCTTGCCAGCCAGCGCGCCGATGTTACCGAGGCCCAGTACCGCCGAACCGTTGGTGATCACGCCCACCAGGTTGCGCTTGGCCGTGTACTCGTACGCCTTGGCAGGTTCGCGGGCGATTTCCATGCACGGTGCAGCGACGCCGGGCGAGTAGGCCAGCGCCAGGTCTTCCTGGGTGCTGACGCTCTTGGTGACTTCAATGGCCAGCTTGCCGGCGCGACCGGAGCGGTGGTAGGCAAGTGCTTTCTGTTCGATGGTGCTCATGGTTTCCTTATCGTGTAGTGTGACTTATATTTTTATGCAGCTTGAATGAAGCTTAATTCTGCGGCTTCCAAATGCGAAAAAAGCCTGCACGGGCAAAGCCGGTGCAGGCGCAAATACGGGTATTCAGTGCATTACGGGTACAGACCGCGAACTTCGCGGGCCTGCAGCACCCGGGTGCAGGCAAGAATGAAGGTCGCGGTGCGCAGCGTTACCTTCTTCTCCTGCGACACGGTCCATACAGACTTGAATGCATCCTGCATGATGTGCGTCAGGCGGGCATTGATTTCGTCCTCGCTCCAGAAGAAGCTCGAGAAGTCCTGTACCCATTCGAAGTATGACACAGTTACGCCGCCGGCGTTAGCCAGCACATCGGGCACGATCAGCACGTCCTTGTCGGTGAGGATGTCGTCCGCTTCCGGCGTGGTCGGGCCGTTGGCGCCTTCCAGGATGATCTTGGTGCGGATGCGCGGGGCATTGTCGGCCGTGATCTGCTGTTCCAGCGCGGCCGGAATCAGGATGTCCGATTCAATGTCCCAGAACGCATCGCGCTCTTGGAAGGCTTCGGCGCCGGGGAAACCGCTGACGCTGCCCGCTTCGGCCACGTGCTTGTGCAACAGGGCGATATCGAGTCCCCCTGCATGCACCACGGTGCCAACGTGATCCTGCACCGCGATGACCTTGGCGCCGGCATCGGCAAACATGGTGGCGGCCACGCCGCCCACATTACCAAAGCCCTGGATCGCCACGCGTGCACCTTCAATCGCCACGCCGCGCTGGGCCGCAGCTTCGCGGCCGACCACGAACACGCCGCGGCCGGTGGCTTCGCGGCGGCCCAGCGAGCCGCCCAGCGAAATCGGTTTTCCGGTCACCACGCCGGTGGACAGGTTACCTTCGATCATGGCGTAGGAATCCATCATCCAGGCCATCACCTGTTCATTGGTGTTGACGTCGGGCGCCGGGATATCCTTGTTCGGTCCGATGATCAGGCTGATCTCGCTGGTGTAGCGGCGCGTCAGGCGTTGCAGTTCGCCGCGCGACAGGGTGCGGGGATCGACCCGGATGCCGCCCTTGGCGCCACCGTAAGGCACGTTGACCGCAGCGTTCTTCACCGTCATCCAGGCCGACAGCGCCATCACTTCCGACAGCGTGACATCCTGGTGGAAGCGCACGCCGCCCTTGCCCGGACCACGCGACATATTGTGCTGCACGCGGTAGCCCTCGTAGTGCGAAATGGTGCCATCATCGCGTTCGATCGGTACGTCCACGGTCAGGATGCGCTTGGGGCGCTTGAGGGTTTCCACCCAGCGCGACAGGCTGCCCAGGTGCGGCGTCACGCGGTCGATTTGCTGGAGATAGACGCCCCAGGGACCGAGGTCGTCGGGATTGAGATAGGAAGGCAGTACGTGCGGATGATGGCCGGTGGTCATGCTGATTGCTCCTGTTGATAGGCTTGAGAGAGCAGCGCCGATGGTACTGAATAGGCGCTGTTCCAGTGCTGCGAATCATAGGATGGCGGCGCCCACAGCGGCCAATGCCGTGTGCGCATTCAGCTATGCAAAACACGCATAGTTGCAAAATATTTACTATCTTTCAGAAGCCGGCGCACGGCTTTTGCGGCTGCCGTTGTGCTGCTGTTCGAGGAACTCCCACAGCCGCCCGACAATGGCCTTGCCGCGCCGCTGCGCCGTCGGGCGTTCGCGGTACAGGCGGATTTCCATGTCGATTTCCCATTCCGCCGTGCCGCTGTCGGCGCGCGCCAGCAGCTTTTGCTTGAGCTCGCGCGTGACCGCCGATGCCGGCAAAAAGGCCACGCCGCGCCCTTCCAGCGCCATCATCTTGAGGCCTTCGGCCATGTCGGTTTCGTAGTGCGGCTCCAGGTGCAGCGGTGTTTTGGCGTCGTTCAGGATCAGCTCCACCATGCGGCCCAGGTAGGCGTTGTTGGTGTACGATAAAAACGGCAGTGGCGCTTTTTTTGTGCCCGGCAGGGTAAATTGCGGCACGCGGTTCTTGTCGCAACGCGCATAGGCGCGCAGCGATTCCTGGCCCAGCACCAGCATGTCGTAGCGCGACGGATCGAGCTGCACCGGCTGGCGCGGATGGTGGTAGCACAGCAGCAGGTCGCAGCCGCCTTCCACCATCTGCAGCACGGCGTCGTGCACATTGAGCGCCATCAGACGGCTGTTGATCGGCGCAAAATCGTTTTCCAGCGCCGTGATCCACTTCGGCACAAACGTCAGCGACAGCGTGTGCGGCACGGCCAGGTCGATGCTGGTCTGGGCGGCGGCGCGCTTGTTGCGCAGCATTTCGCGTGCGCCGTTAATCTGCGCCAGCATCTCCAGCGCCTGCTCGTAAAACACGATGCCGGCGGGCGTCAGCCGGGTAGGGTAGGAGGTGCGGTCCACCAGGTCGGTGCCGAGCCAGTTTTCCAGCGACTGGATGCGCCGCGAAAACGCCGGCTGCGTAACGTGCCGCAGCGCCGCCGAGCGGCTGAAGTTATTGGTTTCCACCAGCGAGATAAAGTCTTCCAGCCATTTGGTTTCCATGATGGTCTCTTCGGTCTGGTTCAGGAATTGGCGGCATCCATGCCGGCGATCAGCGCCAGCGCGTTGCTCAGGCCGTCGAATTGGGCGGCGGGGCAGTTGCGCAGCAGGTCGCGGCTGATCTGGTTGGCGACCGTGGTGGCGTTGTCCAGCAGCTCGCGCCCGGTGGCGGTGATGGCGGCGTAGGCCACGCGGGCGTCGCGCGGGTCTTGCTGGCGTTCGACCAGGCCGATTTTTTCCAGCGGCAGCAGGGTGCGGGTGACGCCCGAGGCAGTGAGGCCCTGGCGCTCGGCCAGGTCGACCCGGCGCAGGCGTCCGCCTGGTGCGCGGTTGAGGTAGTGCAGCAGCATGAAGTCGCTGAAGCTGATGCCGTGGTAGCCACCGAGTACCTGGTCGAGCCGGCGCACCAGCGTTGCTTGTGCGCGTGCCAGGCGCAGCGTGAATTCCAGGCTGGGGTTGATGGCGGGTGCGGTCGATTCCATTGCGGCCTCCATGAATTATGCTTGATGTGTGCTTGATAAATAATTGAGTTAGCAAGTATATCGATTATTTAATGGCAACGCAAGCATGGCTATGATATCGTTTTCATCCGACCTAAAAACCACCGTCAAAAGGGCAGACCATGCACATGGGGACCACCGAAATTTTCCTGATCGCCATGCTGCTGATTTTTTCCGTGCCTTACCTGATCTGGCGCCTCGGTGGCACCGACTACTACGCGCCGCTGGTCATCGTGCAGATCATTACCGGCGTGATCCTCGGCCCCGGCATTCTCGGGCGCGCCTATCCGGAGTACTACAGCTTCGTGTTCAATCCGCAGGTGGTGCAGTCGCTCAATGGCATCGCCTGGTGGGCGGTGATGATCTTCGTGATGCTGGCCGGGATCGAGCTGGACCTGAAAAAAGCCTGGCAGCACCGGCGCGAAAGCACGATCACGGCCGGCCTGGCGCTCGGTACGCCGCTGCTGTTCGGCTGCGTGGTGGCGGCGGGCATGCTGGGCTTTGCCGGCTGGATCGGCCCACAGGCGCAATCGTGGCAGTTTGTGCTGGGCGTGGGAATGGCCTGCGCGGTAACGGCTTTGCCCATCCTGATCTTGTTGATGGAAAAACTGCACATCCTGCGCGAAAACATCGGCCAGCGCATCCTGCGTTACGCCAGCCTGGACGACATTGCCATCTGGGCCGTGCTGGCCGTGATCATGCTCGACTGGGAACGCATGACGCGCCAGTTCGGGTTTTTTGTACTGTTCCCGCTGGCGACCTGGTTGTTTCGCCAGTTGATGGTGCGGCTGGAAGAGCGCGACCGCTGGTTTGTGTCGCTGATCTGGCTGGTGGCGGTGTCGTTCGCTGCCGACTGGGCTGGCCTGCACTACATGGTCGGCGCCTTTCTGGCTGGCGCTGTGATGGACGCCGACTGGTTCGAGCAGCAACGGCTGGACTTCATGCGCCAGACCGTGCTGATCACCATCATGCCCGTGTATTTCCTCAGCGCCGGCTTGCGCACCAACTGGGCGGTGGGCGGTTTTGCCGTATTCATTGCGGCGGCGGTGCTGTTGGCGGCCTCGTTGTCGGGCAAGCTGATCGGCACGCACATCGCCGGCAAGATCCTCAAGTGGGGACCGGGCGAGGCGTCCATCATCGGCTGGCTGCTGCAGACCAAGGCGCTGATCATGATCATCTTTTCCAACATCCTGCTCGACAAGGGCGTGATCACCAACGAAACCTTTACTGCGCTGCTGCTCATGGCCATCGGCAGCACCATGCTGACGGTGCCGATGGTGTACCCCAAATTGCAGCGCGCGGCGCAGCTGATCTTCAAAACCTGCTGATATAATTATGGGATGAACGATACTACCCAACTCCCACCACTGCCCGATCGCCTGTCGATCGATCCGCGTAGCCCGCACCATGTCGCCGCCGTGTTCGAACACGAAGTTGGCATTACCTTCAACGGTAAAGAGCGCATGGACGTTGATGAATACTGCATCAGCGAAGGCTGGATCAAAGTACCAGCCGGCAAGGCTGTGGATCGCCGCGGCAATCCCATGCTGATCAAGCTGAAAGGCACTGTCCAGGCCTTCTACCGTTAATGGTTGCAGCCCTGCGCGGCTGCTGCAAAAAGACCACCACCAGGCAACTGGCTGGTGGTCTTTTTTTTTATTCCGCGTTGGCCAGCGCCTGGGCAGGCTGGCGTGCTGCCGGGCTTTCGCGCAGCTTGTCGAGCATGGTCAGCGTATTCGGTTGAAGGTTCATGATGCCGTGGTAAGCGCAATATTCGCAGAACGCTTCTTCCGGGCTCATGGCGAGGATACTTGCATCCGAATGGCCACGGCGGCGCAGGGCGCGCAAACAAGCTGCATCCATATTCCTGGGGTTCATCTACTTACTCCCTTTAGCAATTTAAGTTAATGATTGCCCAGAATTATAAATTGAAATAGTTCCATGTGGAAACTTATTTATGTTTTTTAATATGTGATTCCGCAGCTTCGAATATCGTCAATTGTTGACTCGGTTGTCTGTCGCATGCGGTGTCAGATACAGCTTGCCGCCCTGGTAGTCGAACAGGATATTCATCTGGCGCAGGATGCCGTTGCTGATGTTGCCAGCAATGGCGTTGCCGTTGAGCAGACCGCCGGCATGGGTCGATAGCTCCAGCGTGGGAGTGGTAATGCGGATATCGCCGATTTCCAGCAGTTTGCCTTGCGTGGCCAGCACGCGGCTGTTGCCGCCGATGCCACGCGCGGTTTGCACTACCTCGCCGGCGCCATATTTTGCCACCAGGCCATGCCGGTCCACGAAGGACTTGTTCATCGTCAGCGAATAGTCGCTGCCGGTATCGATGGTGAACATGCCGGGCAGGCCGTCCAGCGTGGCTGCTACCTGCGGGGTCTTGTCGTGGAAGCTCAATGGGATTGCCCTTGCTGCGCCGCGATAGACGAAATCCTGCGGGTCGTGAAACGTCAGCTGGCGCGCCGCATAGTCGATTTCGGTGGGCGTGAGCGACAGCCACTCGTAGCCGATGGTGCCATCGATGGGCAGGTTGTCGAGCGTGGGGCTGGTGAAGAAGGCCTGGTGGTCGAGCGTCAGCCCGGCCAGGCCGATTTGCCTGACAGTGGTGAGCATGCCGCGCTCGCGCTGTTCGCCCATGCCGGACAGCACGGCCACGCCCTGTACCGGCAATTGCAGGCGCTTGTGCAGCTTGTTGCTGATGACGTTGCGCGCACCGGTATCGAGGATGAAGCGGAACGGTCCCTGGCCATTGAGCGTGAGCGCCACGCAGATATGCGCCTGGCACGGTTCAAACGGAATGGTGACCGCTGGCCGCGCAGCGCTGAAGCCGGTAATCGCGGCGGCGGGCGGCAGCGAAAAATCGAGCTGCGCCGCCGGGCGGTTGAGCACGATGCTGGTCATGCGCCGCACATCTTCATCGCGGCGGTCGGCGGCGTCGCGCGTGCGTTCCTCGAACGGCAGCATGACCGCACCCACGCGGCGGAAATCGCGGTAGTCGATGGTCAGGGTTTTGCCGTCGACGATTTCCTGGCGGCGTTCGACGCGTCCGGTGGTGCGATTGATCCAGAAGTCGAACGGCTTGCCGCGTAGCGGCTCCACGCGCACCACGGCGTAGTCGATGCCGCCATGCTGGCGTGGCGGCTGCAAGCTCAGCTTGCGTGCGGCGCCGCGTGCGAACCACCAGCCATACGCCTGGCGGTACAGGTGCTGTTCCGGGTGGCCGGCGTCGCCCTCGAGCTTTTCCATGCGCCCCATGCGCTGTTGCCAGAAACTGCGGCCGTCCGAGCGCGACATCTGGCGCGCCACGGCCGAGGAGGGGATGCGCTGGGCATAACGGCCGCTGACAAAATCGAGGTCGCTGCTGCCGGCTTCTTCATGGTCGAGATAGGTGCGGACAAACTGCGTTTGCTGGGTTTTCACCTGCTGCCAGGCTTTGCCGCCGACGGCAGTGCGCGCCCTGGCCATCAGCGTGCCGGCGTCGGCCGCCGCCGCTGCGCTGTTGACAGCGGCAAGCGTCAGCACAACAGTCAGCGCCACGGTGGCAAAACGGGAAAAGGCGCGTGCGCTCAATGCAAAACTTTCTGTAGAAAACCGTGAATCTTGGTATCCATGCATGGTAGCGGAAAAGCCGGCCCGGCGCAGCCTGCAAAAGGCGTGGCGCCATGTAAAACGGCCACCGGATTGCGCCGGTGGCCGTGGTGACATCAATTAAATGCTGGCGAATTAACGGTCGCCGTAGCTGCGGCGCGCGCCGTCGCTGCTGCCGCTACCGCTGCGTGGGTTGCTGCCCTTGTAGCCGCCGCCGCTCGAGCCTTCCTTGCGCGGTGCGCCCGGTTTGCTGAAGCTGCGCTGGCCTGGCTTGGCGCCGCCACGGTTGTCGCCTGGCTTCCAGCCGCCCGGACGCGAGGTCGAACGTGGCGCCATGCCCGATTTCTTCGGCTCGTAGCCCTCGACCACGTTCACCGGGATCAGTTGCTTGGTGAAGCGCTCGATGCGTTTGACGTTCATGCCTTCGGCGTGGTTGACCAGCGAGATCGCCTGGCCATTGCGGCCGGCGCGGCCGGTACGGCCAATGCGGTGCACATAGTCTTCAGGGAACTTTGGCAGATCGTAGTTGAACACGTGGGTGATCGACGGCACGTCGATACCGCGGGCGGCAACGTCGGTGGCGATCAGGATTTTCACCTGACCGCGGCGCAGGCTGTCGAGCGTACGGTTACGGGCGCCCTGGTGCATGTCGCCATGCAGTGCGGCAGCCGAGAAACCGGCGATGTTCAGGCGGTCGGCGATGGTGTCGGCGTCGCGCTTGGTGGCGGTGAACACCACGGCCTGGTCGAGCGATTCGTCGCGCAGCAGGTGGTCGAGCAGGCGGTTTTTGTGCGACAGGTCGTCGACGAAGTGCACGCGCTGCGAGATGTTTTCATGCTTGTTGGCGGCTTGCATGATCTGGATGATCTGCGGCTCTTTGGTGATGCGGCGGGCCATATTGCCCACTACGCCGTCCAGCGTGGCCGAGAACAGCATGGTCTGGCGCGTGGCCGGGGTGGCTTCGACGATTTTTTCGATATCGTCGATGAAACCCATGTCCAGCATGCGGTCGGCTTCGTCCAGCACCAGGATTTCCAGTTGCGAGAAGTCGATCTTGCCCGATTCCATGTGATCGATCAGGCGGCCAGGGGTGGCTACCAGGATTTCAGGGTTCTTGGCCAGCAGTTGCATCTGTTTCGGGTAAGGCATACCGCCCAGGATCGACACGGCCTTGATGCGGCGCAGGTTGACGCTGTACTTGTCGGTATTGGTCGTTACTTGCAGGGCCAGTTCGCGGGTAGGGGTGAGCACCAGCATTTTTGGCTGGGCTGCCTTGAAACGCGGACGCTCGCCGCGCGAACGCGCCGACTGCATTTCCTGGTTAGGGGTTTTGCCGGCAGCGGCCGGTTCGAGTGCAAACAGGCGATGCAGCGACGGCAGCATGAAGGCTGCAGTTTTGCCGGAACCGGTTTGCGAGGATACCAACAAGTCCTTGCCTGCGATCGCCGCAGGAATAGCCTGCTGCTGGACCGGGGTTGGCGCGGTGTAACCCGCGTCGGTCAGGGCTTTGATAATGGACGTGTTGAGACCGAGTGCTTCAAATGTCATGCTGTTCTTTCGTAAAAATCTGCGTTCACGCCAAAGCGGAACGCGAAATAGCAACGCCTACCAAAACGAAATGACTCAATCAGAATCGAAAGAAATTTCGGCACAAAAGCTTTGCGCCGGGACGGTGTCAGGTGCGACACCAGAGGCGGGAGGGCTTTATAAGCGACATCAGAATGATGCGCAAGGGCTGCGTAGCTGCTAAAAATCCTGGCTGTTCAACCGGCGCCGCTGTGTGGTTTGCGGCGCGCTCGTTGCAGCGCACAAATGAGACTATACAGGAATTGGGGCGGTCTGTACAGGTGAACAGTATTTGTGCTGCCGTGCACCCGCCCCGGAAGGATTGCAGCTGAAGATTACAGGTAGTCTTCAGCGTTCAAACCCATCACATGCGAGAAGCCGCCATCCACGTAGGTGATTTCACCGGTAATGCCCGACGCCAGGTCCGACAGCATGAAGGCGGCGGTGTTGCCCACTTCTTCGATGGTGACATTGCGGCGCAGCGGCGCGTGCGACGAGGCAAAGCCCAGCAGTTTGCCGAAGTCCTTGATGCCGGAGGCGGCCAGGGTCTTGATCGGACCGGCCGAAATGCCGTTGGCGCGGATGCCTTTCTTGCCCAGGTTTTCTGCCAGGTAGCGTACCGACGCTTCCAGCGATGCCTTGGCCAGGCCCATGGTGTTGTAGTACGGAATCGCGCGGATGGCGCCCAGGTAGGACAGCGTCAGCAGCGACGAACCTTCTTTCAGCAGCGGCAACGCAGCTTTGGCCAGCGCCGGGAAGCTGTAGGCCGAAATATCGTGGGCCACGCGGAAGTTTTCGCGAGTCAGACCGTCGAGGAACTCGCCAGCGATTGCTTCGCGCGGGGCAAAGCCGATGGCGTGTACCAGGCCGTCCAGTTGCGACCAGTTTTTGCCGAGGTCGGCAAACAGGGCTTCAATCTGTTCGTCGCTCGAGACGTCGCAGTCGAATACCAGTTTGCTGTCGAATTCGGCAGCGAATTCGGTGATGCGGTCCTTGAAACGTTCGCCGACGTAGGTGAACGCCAGTTCGGCGCCTTCGCGGTGGCAAGCCTTGGCGATACCGTAAGCGATGGAACGGTTCGACAACAAACCAGTGATGAGGATTTTTTTGCCTTGCAGGAACGCCATAATGACTCCGAGTGCAACTGAGCCCCTTTGCGCACAAAGGCAGTGAAGGGCGTCAGTGGGGGTTGTTCTGTAACCGTGCCGGTAATTGCCCGACACGCAAGTCCGAGATTGTAGGGTGTGTCCGCCGCGACTGCAACAATTGTTCGCGCCACGCCGCGCCCGGCCGGGCGTTGCGTGGCGGCCAGGCAGCTTAACCTTGTTTAATTGCTTTTGCGGCGAGCTTTGGCCTTGGCGGCGTCGCGCGAAATCCGCGCCTTGACCAGCGATACCGGCCCCGACTTGCTGCCGGCGCTGGCTTTGGCGCGCTGGTAGCCCGATTTGCTGACGGCGCGCTCGGGTTCATAGGCCACGGTAGCATTATCGGCGATGTCGGGTGCAATGTCGGTATAGCTGCCGGTCGAGGTTTTGGGCACCAGAATGGTCGAACCGACCTTGAGCATTGAGCGCTGCGGCAGGTTGTTGGCCTGGCGGATCACGTCCGGCGTGGTGTGGAAGCGCGATGCCAGCGCGCTGATGCTGACGCGGGCGCTGGTGATCTTGTGCGTGGTCCAGGTGGACAGATCCTTGCCCCACTGCGCCAGGTTCAGGTGAAATTTATCGGCGTTTTCTTTTGGCAATAAAATCTTGGTCTGCTCGTCACCGGTGATGACGGGACGCTTGAACTGCGGATTGAGCGCCTTGAATTCATCGACCGACAGCTCGGCCAGCTGGGCGGCAATGACCAGGTCGATGTCGCTGGTCTTGTCCACTGCCGTGAAGTAGGGCGTGTTATCGATCAGCGGCAGAGTCAGCTTATATTGCGCCGGGTTGGCGATGATGTTTTTAACGGCTTGCAGCTTGGGCACATAGTTGCGCGTTTCGGCCGGCATCAGGTCGGACAGGCTTTCGAAATCGGTCGGCTTGCCGGCGGCGCGGTTACGCAGCACGGCGCGCTGTACCGAACCTTCGCCCCAGTTGTAGGCGGCCAGTGCCAGCTGCCAGTCGCCAAACATATCGTACAGGCGCTGCAGATAGGTGAGGGCGGCGTCGGTCGATTCGAGGATGCCGCGCCGCTCGTCCTTGAAGGCGTCCTGCTTGAGATTGAAGTCGCGCCCGGTGGCGGGCACGAACTGCCAGAGACCGGAGGCATTGGCGGAGGACAGCGCTTGCGGATTGAAGGCCGATTCGATAAACGGCAGCAGCGCCAGCTCGGTTGGCATGCCGCGCTTTTCCAGTTCGCTGACAACGTGGAACAGGTAGCGCGAGGCGCGTGCGCTGGTGATGGCAATGTGGTCGGGACGGGCGCTGTACCAGCTGATATGGCGTGTCACCAGTTCGTCATTGAGGTCGGGGATGGCGTAGCCGCTGCGGATACGTCCCCACACGTCTTTTTCGTGATACTCGCCGTCGGCCCTGGGCGGCTTGGCGGGTTTCAGCGTGGACAGGTCAACAGTGGGAAGCTTGGCAACTGCGTTGGCAACTGCGGTGGAAGCGGTGGAAGCGGAGGCGGCGCTGATCGGCGTGAGGCTGTAGCTGCTGTCGTGATCGAGGTCGTGTTCGTTTGCCTGGCTGACGAGCGGGGCGGATAGCGCCACCAGCGTTGCCAGCAAGGTCAGGTTAGAAATTCGTGCTTGCATAGTTTTCCATTGCTGTTGATTCAACAACATCGTGTGGACCATGAATAAACGTGGAGTGTACGAAGCACCGTTGGCGGCGTCAAGGAATATGTCAGTCATATGACTAATAATCATATGCAACAGTTGCCCGCAAATAAGGATCAGATCGCTACAAGATGGCGGCAGTAGGTGTTTGGCGCCGGAGTTGCGTACAATCGTGGCTTTGCGCTGTCACGGTTGGCGGCGGCGCGTCGTTCGCACAGGTAATAAGCAAGTTAATAAGCAAGAAGGAAAGCGCATCATGAATCGTCCCGCCCTCGACCACGAGGTTATCGTCGCCGAGACCGTCCACTGGCTCGAGCAGGCCGTGATTGGCCTCAACCTGTGCCCGTTCGCCAAGTCGGTCCACGTCAAAAAACAGATCCGCTACGTGGTCAGCGAGGCGGAAACGCCCGAGCAATTGCTGGAGCAGCTGATGCAGGAGCTTGAGCTCCTGGCGCAGACCAATCCCGACAAGATCGATACCACGCTGCTGATTCACCCGAAGGTGCTGGCGGACTTTGAGGACTACAACGAGTTTCTCGACGTTGCCGATGCGGCGCTGGAAGACATGGACCTTGACGGCATTTTGCAGGTGGCCAGCTTCCATCCGGAATACCAGTTTGCCGATACCGATAAAAACGATATCGACAACTACACCAACCGCACGCCATACCCCACGCTGCACCTGCTGCGCGAGGACAGCATCGACCGCGCGGTCGAGGCCTTCCCCGAGGCATCCGACATCTTCGAGAAAAACATGGAAACCATGCGCGCGCTGGGCCACGACGGCTGGGACAAGCTGATGCAGGCGCCAGCACAGGAGAAATCATGAGCGACCTGCCGCCACGGCCCGATACGCCGTGCGTGGCCGTGTGCTCGACCACCTTCGACGACGTCTGCCGCGGTTGCGGGCGCACGGTGGTCGAGGTGGCGCACTGGGTGTCGATGAGCGCCGAGGCCAAGGAACTGGTGTGGCAGCGCATCCTCGCGCAAGGCTATCCCCGCCGAAATACTTAAGCGTCTGACTTCGGCTTCAAGGATTAAAAGCTGCCGATGAAGTCTTTCTTGCCTACTTCCAGGCCGTTGTGGCGCAGGATGTCGTAGGCCGTGGTGGCGTGGAAATAGAAGTGTGGCAGCGCGTAGTGGAACAGATAGGTCTGGCCAGTGAAATGCTTGGTCTTTTCGCCGCTGCCGGTGGTGATGGCGCGCGTCTCGCTGCCTTCGATGTCGGCCTGCGGCACGCTGTCGATATAGGCCAGGGTCTTGGCGATGCGCTCCTTCAGTTCTGCAAACGAGGCTTCCTTGTCGTCGTAGGACGGCACTTCCAGACCGCCCAGTCGGGCCGCCGCGCCTTTGGCGAAATCGCAGGCAATCTGCACCTGGCGGGTGAACGGCAGCATGTCCGGGAACAGGCGGAACTGCAGCAGTGCCGCAGGATCGATCTTTTTGGCAGTCGCGTGCGCCTCGGCCTTGTCGAGAATCGCGTGCAGGCTGTTGAGGATCTGTTTAAACACAGGAATGGAAGCGGAATACATCGAAAAAGTGGTCATGGCGGTTTTCTATGTTAACAATGAGCCGCGATATTAGCCTGCCGTGGCGTTTTTTGCTCGGTGGCGCACTTTCTTGGCGGGGTTTGCGTGCATAATTCCGAGAGGTAATTATTTCCACAACGCTCACCGTTTTCATGCCGCCGACGATGCCCCTTCTTCTGACTCATACTGCAACATTGCTCGTCCGTCCATGACCACCGCACGCCAACGAATCGGCGGCCGGCTGGCCGCCTGGTATCGACAGTCGCGCTTGTCGCAATGGTCGCAGTTGTCCATTTATGGTGCGCTGCTGGTGGTGGTGCTGGGCGGGCTGGTGGTGCCGGCCATCATCGGCAGCTATGTGCTGATCGGCGTGCACGAAAAAGAATCGGCGCGCACGGCGCTCAATGAGGCGCTGCAGCGCAACGCCGACATCCTCGCGCTGGGCATGCAGGAATCGCTATGGAATATGAATGCCGAATCGGCCCATTCGCTGGTTGAATCGGTGATGCGCGACAAGTCCGTGCTGCAGGTGCTGGTGGTGGGCCAGGCCGATACCCAGTTCATGCATGTGCAATCGCCGCGCCAGCCGGCCGGCAATGTCTACCGCACCGAGCGCGACATCCTGGTGCGCGGTGAGCGGATCGGCCGCATCATGGTCGAAATGGACGATGCCCGCAGCCAGCAGGACTTGCGCGAGAAGCAGTGGTCCTATGTGCTGGTGCTGGCCGGGCAGTTGCTGGTGTCGCTGGCGCTGATCGTGGTGTTCCTCAACGCCCGCCTGATCAAGCCGCTGCGCAAGCTGACCGGTTTTTCCGACCGCCTGGCGCGCGGCGATTTCGATACGCGCCTGAGCGTAAAAGCCAGCGACAACGACAATGACGAACTGGGAAGGCTGGCCCTGCAGCTCGACCAGATGCGCGTGGCGATCAAGCATTTGTTTGAAGATATTGGCCAGCGCGAAGAGCGCTTCCGCACCATCGTCACGCAGATGCCGGGCGCCGTGTTCCGCTACCGGCCCGATGGCCCGATCGAATTCGTCTCCGACGCGATTGAACGCATTTCCGGCTACAAGGCGCAGCTGATGATGCGCGGCACCACCGACGACTGGAGCAGCCTGATCGAACCGGAAGATCGCCGGCGCCACCGGCGTGTGGTGTCGGAATCGATTGCCAGCGGCCAGCCCTACCAGATCGAGTACCGCATCCGCGATGCCTTCGGCGTGCAGCGCTGGGTGGCGGAAAACGGCCAGCCGCAAAGGGCGGACGCCAGCAAAGAAAGCGGTACCTGGGTCGATGGCATCATGACCGATGTCAGCGAGCGCAAACACAACCAGATGCGCATCGAGGCGCTGCTGGCCGAGCAGAGTGCGATTCTCGACAACGTGATGTTTGGCGTGATGTTTGTGCGTAACCGCCACATCGTCTCGGTCAATCGCCGCTGCGAAGAGCTGTTCGGCTATGCACCGGGCGAGATGCCGGGCGCCTCTACCTCGATCCTGTTCCCCAATACTTTCGATTTCGAGTCGGCCGGCGCGCGCCAGTATCCGTCGCTGGCCGAAGGCGATTACTTTAACGAAGAACGCCATTACCGGCGCAAGGATGGCAGTTCGTTCTGGTGCATGGTGAGCGGCTATGCGCTCGACCACAAGCACGCCAACGATGGCAGCATCTGGGTGTATGCCGACATCACCGAGCGCAAAAAAGCCGAGGAAAGCCTGCGCCTGTCGGCGACCGTGATCGAACATATTACCGACGGCGTGGTGGTGCTGGACGCCCAGGGCATGATCGTCACCGTCAACCCGGCGTTCACCCGCATCACGGGCTACACGGCAGAGGAAGCCATCGGCCGCGATTACACGCTGGCCCGCTCGGGGCGCCACGAGCCGGCTTTTTATGAAGACATGTGGCGCCAACAGGTGGAAACCGGCTTCTGGCAGGGCGAATTATGGAACCGCCGCAAGAACGGCGAAATCTACCTGGAATGGCTGACGGTGAACGCAGTGCGCGACAGCCGTGGCAACACCACCCACTTTGTCAGCGTATTCAGCGACATCACCCAGGCCAAGCAGTCGCAGGAGCAGCTCGACCACCTGGCCCACCACGATCCGCTGACGGCGCTGCCCAACCGCCTGCTGTTCAACGATCGCCTGCAGCACGCGCTGCAGCGCGCCGGGCGCGAAGGCGAGCAGCTGGCGCTGCTGTTCATCGACCTGGACCGCTTTAAAAACGTCAACGATACGCTCGGCCACCACATCGGTGATGAGTTGCTCAAGCAGGTGGCGCGTGCGCTGCTCGATCGCCTGCGCGATGGCGATACCCTGGCGCGCCTCGGTGGCGACGAATTCATCGTGCTGCTCGAAGGCGTGGACAACCACTATGGGCCGGCCCAGGTGGCGGAAAAGCTGGTGCAGATGTTCGATCAGCCGTTCCAGGTGGCCGGGCATGAACTGTTCGTCACCTGCAGTGTTGGCATCAGCCTGTTCCCGGACGATGCCAGCGACCTCAATATGCTGATCCGCAACGCTGACGTCGCCATGTACCAGGCCAAGGCGCGCGGGCGCAACGGCTACAGTTTCTATACGCCGTCGATGACCGGCGAGGGCGTGGAGCGTCTGCGGCTGGAAACCTATCTGCGCCGCTCGATTGAAAAGAACGAGATTTTCCTGGTCTATCAGCCGCAGGTGGAAATCGATACCGGCCGGCTGATCGGCGTGGAGGCGCTGGTGCGCTGGAACCACCCCGAGCTGGGCCTGGTGCCGCCGGTGCGCTTCATTCCGCTGGCCGAGGACACCGGCTTCATCAACCAGCTCGGCGCCTGGGTGCTGCACGAGGCCTGCCGCCAGATGGGCCGCTGGCAGGAGGCTGGCCTGCATGTGCCGAAGATCGCCGTCAACCTGTCGGCGCGCCAGTTTGAGCGCGGCAGCATCGTCAACATGGTGTCCGATATCCTGCGTGAAACCGGCCTGGCGCCGCAGCGCCTGCAGCTGGAAGTGACTGAATCGGTGATCATGAACACCGGCGACGCCATGGTCTTCATCAATGATCTGCACTCGATCGGCGTGGCGCTGGCGATCGACGATTTTGGCACCGGTTATTCGTCGCTGGCGTATCTGAAGCAACTGCCGGTACAAACGCTCAAAATCGACCGCTCGTTCATCAAGGATATCTCGACTGACGCCAACGATGAAGCGATTGCGATTGCCATCATCCAGCTGGGCAAGAGCATGAATCTGTCGGTGATCGCCGAAGGCGTGGAGACGGAACAGCAGGCAGCCTTCCTGCTGCGCCATGGCTGCCGCCAGGCGCAGGGCTATTTGTTCAGCAAACCGCTGGCTGCCGATGCTATGCTGGCGCGCTGGATAAATTAAAAACAGACGCATCAGGAGACATGTTTGAAGCAGCAAGTAAAAAAACCTGCGCGCCGCCGTTTCATCGTCGGCGGCGTAGCTACCTTGGGCGCCCTGGTGGTGGGCTGGGGCGTGCTGCCGGCGCGCCAGCGCCTGCACGCGAGCGCACCGCTGCCCTTGCGCGACGGTGCGCTGGCGCTGAACGGCTGGGTGGGGCTGGCGCCTGACGGCACTGTCAGCGTTGCCATGGCGCGCAGCGAAATGGGGCAGGGCGTGCATACCGCGCTGGCCATGCTGGTGGCCGAGGAACTCGACGTGGCGCTGTCGGCGGTGCGCCTGGTGCAAGCGCCGGCCGATAAAATCTATGGCAATGTCGCCATGCTCCAGGATGGTTTGCCGTTCCACCCGGACGATACGGGCGCACTCAAGGCGTCGGCCCAGTGGCTGGTGGGTAAGGTGGCGCGCGAAGTCGGCATCGTCATCACCGGCGGTTCGTCGAGCGTCAAGGATGGCTGGCAGCCGATGCGCGAAGCGGGAGCTGCGGCGCGCGCCATGCTGGTGGCCGCTGCGGCGCAGCAGTGGAATGCGCGTGCGGCCGACTGCCGCACCGAGAACGGCCATGTGCTGCACGCCGATGGCCGCAGCCTTGCCTATGGCGCGCTGGCCGCTGCCGCCGCCACGGCGGCGCCGGGCGAGGTGCGCCTCAAAACGCCCGAGCAGTTCCGCCTGATCGGCCGCGCCCAGCCGCGCCTCGATACGCCATCCAAGGTCGATGGCAGCGCCGTCTTCGGCATCGATGTGCGCCCGCCCGGCATGTTGTATGCGGCCGTGCGCATGGCGCCCGTGATCGGCGCCAGCATCGCCAGCTTCAATGCCGACGCCGCGCTCAAGCTGCCGGGCGTGCTGCAGGTGGTCGATTTTTCAACGGTGCTGGGACTGCATTCGGGCGCCGGCGCCGGCCTGGCGGTGGTGGCGCGCAGCTACTGGCAAGCCAGGCAGGCGCTGGCCGCGCTGGAGATCGAGTGGCGCGATGGCGCCAACGCCACGCTGTCGAGCGAGGCGATCTACACCAGCTTTGCCGACAGCCTGGAGCGCCAGGACGGCCATACCTATTACCAGCACGGCGACACCGATATCATTGAAGGCAAGGTCGGTGCGGTGGCAAAAACCATCGGCGCCGAATACCGTGCACCGTTTTTGGCCCACGCCGCCATGGAGCCGGTCAACTGTACAGCGCAGGTAAGTGATGGCAAGGTCTGGCTGTGGGTGCCCACGCAGTCGCCCGGTTTTGCGCGCAAGGCAGCGGCGCAGGTGGCCGGTGTCGATGAGCGCGACGTGAGCTTGAGCGTGACCATGCTGGGAGGCGGCTTTGGCCGGCGCCTCGACGTCGACATGGTGGCGCAGTCGGTGTGGATTGCGCGCGCCGTGGCGCACAAGCAAGGTGGCAAGGGCGCGCCGGTGCAAACCATCTGGTCGCGCGAGGAAGATACCACCCACGACGTCTATCGTCCGGCGGCGCTGGCGCGGTTTACCGCCACGCTGGACGCTGCCGGCAAGGTGCTCGGTTACGACAACAAGTCGGTCAGCGGTTCAGTGTCGCACCAGTTCTTCAAGCGTAACCTGGGCCTGCCCGCCGCCGGCCCCGACAAGACCACCGCCGAAGGCGCATTCGACATGCCCTACGAGTTTGCTCACCAGCGCATCCGCCACGTGATCGTCGATAGCGCCGTGCCGCTTGGCTACTGGCGCTCGGTCGGCCACTCGCACAACGCGTTTTTCAAGGAAAGCTTTATCGACGAACTCGCGCATGCCGCCGGCCAGGACAGCGTGGCGTTCCGCCGTACGCTGCTGGCGCGCCATCCGCGCCACCTGGCCGTGCTCGACGCCGCCGTCGCGCACGCCGGTGCAGCGCCCGAGGGGACTGCCCATGGCGTGGCGCTGCACCAGTCGTTTGGCACCATTGTGGCCCAGGTGGCGCAGGTGTCGGTGCAGGGCGACGAGATCCGCGTGCACCGCGTGGTATGTGCGATCGACTGCGGCATCGCCGTCAATCCGAATATCATCGCCCAGCAGGCCGAATCGGGCGTGCTGTTTGGTCTGTCGGCGGCGCTGTACGGCGCGGTGACAATCAAGGATGGCAAGGTGGAGCAGACCAACTTCCACGACTACCCGGTGGCGCGCATGAACCAGGCGCCCGAGGTGGAAACCATCATCCTGCCGAGCGCACAGCACCCGGAAGGCATGGGCGAACCGGCGGTGCCGCCGCTGGCGCCGGCCGTGGCCAACGCCATCTTCAAGCTGACCGGCAAGCGCTTGCGCAGCCTGCCGCTGCGCCTGCAAGAGCTGTAAAAGTGCTCAGGACAGGGCTTCGCGCAGCAGCGTGCGCAGGTTGCAGTCCTGCTGCCATTGCGCACGCTGGGCGCTGCTGGCCGACATCGCCGCCAGCTCGGCGCTACCAAGCGCTTGCTGCGACTGCAGCAGCCGCTGGGCGACGGCGGCGTCGGGCAGCACGGTGCCAAAAAACGCCACCAGTTCCTGGCGCTGGATCAGCAGGGTAGGGAAGTTTTCGACGTCCAGGTCGCCCACCACATCGGCCTGGTCTTCGATGTCGATCCAGACGAATACCGTGCCGGGATGGCGCGCCGCCAGCTCCTCGAAGGTGGCGCGGTAGGTGCCGCAGGTGCCGCACCAGGCCGCGCACAGGCAGGCGACGATCCAGCGCTCGCCCGCGAGCGCGGCGGCGATTTCTTCGCGATTCTCGGAATGTAAGGTCAGGCTGTGCATGGGATGGTGCGATCTCGGCGGGCAAAGGCGATATTTTACATCCGGGCGCGGGGTCGCGCCTGCCAGCCCGACGCGGTAAAATGCGGGATGTCCTCAAATTCCACCATTATTGCTATCGAAACGTCGTCCGAAGCGGCCTCCGTCGCCCTGCTGCGCGGCGACACCCTGATCAGCCGCAGCTCCAACGGCGTGCGTACGCACTCGCAGTCGGTATTGCCGATGATTCAAGAACTGCTGGCCGAGGCCGGTATCCGCCTGCAAGACTGCGATGCGGTCGCCTTTGGTGCCGGTCCTGGCTCGTTTACCGGCGTGCGCACGGCCTGCGGCGTGGCCCAGGGCCTGGCGTTTGGCGCCGGTTTGCCGGTGGTGCCGGTGGTCACGCTGGAAGCCATGGCGCTGGCCTGTCATCAGCAGCATGGCGCTACCGAGGTGCTGGCGGTGCTCGACGCGCGCATGGGCGAGGTTTACTGGGCTCAATACAAAATTGACAATTCGACAGAGGTGCCGCACACCATACTGGCGCCAACGCTGTCGGCGCCGCAGGGCGTACAACCCACTGGCGCAGTGTCAGCCTGCGGCAACGGCCTGGCCGCCTATGCCGACGCCTTTCCTGGCGGCGGCGATGCGGCCATCATGCCGCACGCCGCCCACATCGCTCAACTGGCGCGGATTGCCGTGGCCGAAGGGCGCACCGTAACAGCCGAGGCCGCGCAGCCGCTGTATTTGCGTAACAAGGTGGCCTATACCCAGGCTGAGCGCCGCACCATGGCCGCAGGCGCTGGTGCCACCCAGGGTGACGCATGAAGCAAGCCTGGGACCTGGCGCGGCTGCACTACGAGCCGATGCAGGCCAGCGACCTGGACGAGGTGCTGGCGCTCGAACACAGCGTGTATCCGCATCCGTGGAGCGTGGCCAATTTTGCCGATTCGCTGGCCAGCCAGTACCAGGCCTGGATCTTGCGCGATCATGACGCTACGCTGATCGGCTACTTCCTGCTGATGGCCATTGTCGATGAGGCGCATCTGCTCAACGTCGCGGTGGCGGCGCAGCGCCAGGGGCAGGGGCTCGGGCTGTTGCTGCTGAACCAGGCCGTGGCCTGCGCACGCGGCCTGGGCATGGCCTCGGTGCTGCTCGAAGTACGGCCGTCCAATGTGCGCGCACTGCAGGTGTACGAGCGCTATGGATTTCAACAGATCGGCCGCCGCAAGGGGTATTATCCGACGGCCCAACAGCAACGCGAGGACGCCATCGTGATGCGTTTTGAATTATGAACTGGTCGCCACGTCAGCAAGTGTTCCTCGGAGAGATGGGACTGGGCGCGCGCTGGACGTTGCGCGATGCCGGTGTTGGCGCTGAAGCGCTTGAGCAGGCGGTGGAGCAGGCGGTGGAGGAAGCGCCGTCGCCAGCACCACTGGAGGTGCTGCCAGTACAGGCGCAGGCCGAGCCGGTCATTGCAGCGGAGCCGCCGCCGGCGACCATGCCTGCGCCGGTTTCAACGCCCGTGCCCGCCATCGCCGCCGCGCCCCTGGCACAGGAGCCAGCGGTTGAAGCCTCGACCGCCTGGTTCGATGATGTGCCAGCTGCACAGCCAGCGCCCGCACCAACAAAAAGAAAAGCTGTCACCGATGCCGAGATTGCCGCCATGGACTGGCCGGCCTTGCAGGCGGCAGTGTCCAGCTGCACGCGCTGCGCTTTGAGCGCCAGCCGCCGCAACGCCGTACCGGGGCGTGGTCCTGCACAAGCCGCGTGGATCGCCATCGTCGCCGCGCCGTCGCGTGACGATGAAGAGCAATGCAGCGCGGTGGCTGGCGAGGCCGGCAAGCTGCTCGATAATATGCTGCGCGCAGCCGCCCTCAAGCCCGAGGCCGACGTGTACATCACGCACCTGGTCAAGTGCCGCGCCGTCAATGCCGATGGCGCTGAACGTAACCCGACCGTGGAAGAGCTGAACGCCTGCCGTCCCTATCTTGATCGCGAGCTGGCCCTGAGCGGCGCGCTGCAGGGCATGACCTTTGGCCAGTTTGCCGCCAAAGGCTTGATGCTGGGGCCGGCAGCACGCGGCACGGTGATGCGCTACGGCGCTAGCGGTTTGCCGGTAGTGGCCACCTATCATCCCGACGATCTGCTGCGCCGCCCGCAGGACAAGGCCAAGGCCTGGGGCGATTTGTGCCTGGCGCGGACTGCCCGTGACTGAGGCGCCAGCAGCGTCCGCCCTGCCGCCTGAAAACTACCAGGCGGGTTTCGAGCGGCGCTGGGGCCATCTGCTTGACGCCCGCGTGCGGGCGCTGGCCTGGCTGCTCGATGCCCCCGACCTGCTCGATCAGGCCGCGCCGCAATGGCAGGGACGCATTGCCAGTCTGGGCGCCGTGACGCCAGCCGATGCCGCCTGGCTGGCCGCACTCGACCGCGATCCCGCTGCGCTCGATGCCGCATTCGCGGGGCGCCACTACAGCCGCCTGGGCCTGTATGCTGAAAAACTGCTGGCGTTTTATTTTGCCGCGCAGCGACAGCTGGTTGCGCACGGCCTGCAGGTACGCGCCGCGCGCGACGATACCGTTGGCGAATTCGATTTTCTGTTGCGCGACGGTGCAGACCTGCTCCACCTTGAATTTGCCACCAAGTTCTATCTGCTGGAGGCGGGCGGTGTCGGCGACGTCAATCGCCTGATCGGCCCCAACCTGGCCGATACGCTGGGCGCCAAGATGCGCAAGATTTTCGATAAACAGCTCACGCTGGCCTGGCACCCGGCGGCGCAAGCATTGCTGCCGCAGCCCGTGGCGCGCGCCCAGGCGCTGGTCAAGGGGTGGTTGTTTTATCCGGCAGCAGCAGCCATGCCTGAATCACCAACGCCAGGCATCGCGTCCGCGCATTGCCATGGCTTCTGGATGCCGCACGCGCAACTGGCGGCATTGCCGGGTGAGCATTTTTATCTGATGCCACGCCTGCTGTGGCTAGCTCCGCTGAAAATCGCCGCCGACGGTGCAATCAACGGCGCACTCGACCGTACAAGCCTGCAGGCTGCGCTCGATGCGCAATTGACCCAAACACCAGCGCCAGTGATGGTGGCCGTGCTGCGCCAGCATGGCGACTGGCTCGTTGAGCACGAACGCGGTTTCATCGTGCCCGACCAGTGGCAGGCGCAGGCGGTGGCGCGGCGCCAGTCCGGCATCTTGCCCTGATGGCTCAGGCGGCTGCCAGTTCCCTGACCTTTTTGGGACGACCGCCGAGCTTGCCGTTTTCGCGGGCCGCAGCTTTTTTTGCATCGGTCGCCGCCTGGCCGCCCACTTTGCCCATCTGCGCAGCCATCCAGCGCTTCGAGCCCAGAAAGCCTTCGAGCAGCGCGGGTAGATAAATATCGGCATCGATGCGGGGGAAATGCACGCCAAGACCGGACGGACTGATCTCGGCGTCGGCCAGATCTGCAGGGCGGGCGTTTTCCAGTCCCCGCCAGATTTTTTGCGAGTATGTCGGCGATCTTCCCCAGTTCCTTTTGCGGAAAACCATAGTTTTCACGCAACTCAGGAGGCCCATCAGGGCATTGCAGATTGAACACGGCCTCATTTCCTTTGCCAACAATATGGACATGGGCAGGCCGGTGATCGTTGGGGCAGATAACGACGCGTAAGCCAATTAATGTGAGTATTGTTGGCATGCCAGCATAAACCTAAGAGGTTGGGTTATTCGGGCACAAACCTGGCAGGGTTTGTGCACCAAAAAAGCCCCTCAACAGGTTTTTAGTGCTTGGCCTCGCCAATCAATGCAATGGAATCAAACTCGCGTTGATTGGCTTTGTGCTTGCGCAAGATCACCAGCATGGTGGCCGCCAGGAAGAAGCCGAAGATCAGGATGATGGTATTGAGGTCCATCTGGCCGCGCAGCATCAGCGAGTAGGCCGCCAGCATGGTCAGAATCGACAGGTTTTCATTGAAATTTTGTACCGCAATCGAGTGGCCCGCACTCATCAGTACGTGGCCCCGATGTTGTAGCAGCGCATTCATCGGCACCAGGAAGAAGCCGCCCAGCAAGCCCACGAGGATCAGCAGCGGGTAGGCCAGCGTGACTGTTTTCACCAGCGTCATGCCCATCACGATCACGCCCATGGCAATACCGACCGGGATCACCGTCAGCGACTTGCGCAAGGTGATGCTGCGTGCAGAAATGATCGAACCCAGCGCCACGCCGATGGCGACCACACCCACCAGGCTGGTGGCCTGTTCATAGCTGAGCTTGAGCGTGCGGTTGGCCCACTCGAGCACGATGAACTGCAGCGTTTGCGCTGCGCCCCAGAACAAGGTGGTTACGGCCAGCGAAATCTGGCCCAGCTTGTCTTTCCACAGCAGGCCGCAGCAGGTGGCAAATTCGCTGATCAGCTTGATGGGGTTGCGTTCCTGGTGGCCATACACGCAGCCGGTATCGGGAATGCGGGTATTGAACAGAGCGGCAATCGTGTAAATAATCACCACTACGCACAGCGCCGCCTGGGCAGCAGTCTGAATGCCGGTGTCGATAAACGGTACGTCGATGCCCAGCAGTACCGAGGACAGGCGGTCGCCCACCAGCGCGCCCCCCAGCACCGTGCCGAGGATAATCGACATGACGGTCAGGCCTTCCACCCAGCCATTGGCGGCCACCAGTTTTTCAGGGGGCAGCAATTCGGTGAGGATGCCGTACTTGGCGGGTGAATACACGGCAGCGCCAAAGCCGACCACGGCATAGGCCAGTAGCGGATGGACATTGGCAAAAATCAACAGGCAGCCGCCAACCTTGATCAGGTTGGAAATGAACATGACCTGGCCTTTGGGGCGGGAATCGGCAAACGCGCCGACAAATGCTGCCAACAGCACGTAAAACAGCGTAAACGAAAGCTTTAACAGCGGCGTTATCCAGCCCGGCGAGTTCATGTTCATCAGCAGATGAATCGCAACGAAGAGCAACGCATTGTCAGCCAGCGACGAAAAGAACTGCGCTGCCATGATGGTGTAAAAACCACGATTCATTCTGGAATGCCTGAAATCTGATATTGGCTTGCTTTATACCACGCTTTGATCGTAAGCCCAAGAATCCTACGGCGTGCCGAAGGAGGGTTTTGCGACGCTTTGGAAGCGCAATTGGTAAAATGTGCGCTTCACTGATAGCACACCAAAAACCATGCCCAGGCCGATAGTTGCAACCATTCACATCGATTCCATGCAGCACAATCTGGCCGTGGCTCGGGCCTGCACGCCGGGCGCCAGGGTGTGGGGCGTGCTCAAAGCCAATGGCTACGGCCATGGCCTGGAACGCGCCATGCGCGGTTTTGCCGACGCTGACGGACTGGCCCTGATCGAATTCGATAATGCCATCCGGCTGCGCGAGCTGGGTTGGAAGAAGCCGATATTATTATTGGAGGGTTTCTTCAGTTCCGAGGATTTGCACACGATGGCGGGCTACCAGTTGCAGGCCGCTGTGCATTGCGACGAGCAACTGGCATGGCTGGAAGCCGCACAGCACGACTTGAGTGCGCGCGGGATTGCCCTCGATCTGCATCTTAAAATGAATACCGGCATGAATCGGCTCGGCTTCAAGCCCGAAGCCTTCGCCGCCGCCCATGCCCGCCTGGCCGCGATCTCCTGCGTCGGCTCGATTACGCTGATGACCCACTTTGCCAACGCCGACGACGCCGCTCACCCGCTACTGCCGCTGGCCGAGCAACTGCGCCGGTTTGAGGCTGGCGCCAACGGCCTGCCCGGCATGCGCAGCCTGTCCAATTCGGCCGGGGTATTGCGTCAGCCGGAGCTGGGCGACGCCTTGCGCAACGACTGGGTGCGCCCGGGCATCATGCTGTACGGCGGCACACCCGGCGGCAAGCCGGCTGCCGACTACGGCTTGCGCGCCACCATGACGCTCACCAGCGAGATCATCGCGGTGCAGGATATCGCCGCCGGCGACGCCGTCGGTTATGGCAGCCGCTTCCAGGCCGAAGCGCCGATGCGGGTCGGCGTGGTGGCCTGCGGCTATGCCGATGGTTATCCGCGCCACGCGCCGCTGGGCACGCCGGTGCTGGTCGATGGCGTGCGCACGCGGCTGGTGGGGCGGGTGTCGATGGACATGCTGACGGTGGACCTGAGCGCCATTCCCGAGGCGCGCATCGGCAGCAAGGTCGAGTTGTGGGGGAAAGACTTGCCAGTGGATGAGGTGGCCACGGCAGCAGGCACCATCGGTTACGAGCTCATGTGCGCCTTGGCGCCGCGCGTCACCGTGCAGGAGGGCTGAGATGGCCAAGGCAAAAACCAATTTCACCTGCAGCGAATGCGGCGCCACCGCCACCAAGTGGACCGGCCAGTGCGCCGCCTGTCAGCAGTGGAATACCATGGTGGAAACCGTCATCGAAACGGCGGCCAATAATCGCTACTCGCAGCCGCAGCACCTGTCGCTGGCGCAAACGGCGCCAGTGCTGTCGCTGGCCGATATCGATGCCATCGACGTGCCGCGCTTTGGCACCGGCATCGAGGAATTCGACCGAGTGCTCGGCGGCGGCCTGGTCAGCGGCGGCGTGGTGCTGATCGGTGGCGACCCCGGCATCGGTAAATCAACCCTGCTGCTGCAGGCGCTGGCCAATGTCTCGCACCATAAAAAAGTGCTGTATGTCAGTGGCGAGGAATCGGGCGCCCAGATCGCCCTGCGCGCCAAGCGGCTGGTGATCGACGCCCGCGACCTCAAGCTGCAGGCCGAAATTCAGCTTGAAAAAATCCTCGGTACGCTGGCCGACCTCAAGCCCGAAGTGGCGGTGATCGACTCGATCCAGACCGTGTATTCGGATGCACTGAGCTCGGCGCCAGGTTCGGTGGCGCAGGTGCGCGAGTGCGCCGCCCAGCTCACGCGCGCCGCCAAGCAGACCGGCGTGACCATCATCCTGGTCGGCCACGTCACCAAGGAGGGCGCGCTGGCCGGCCCGCGCGTGCTCGAGCACATCGTCGATACCGTGCTGTATTTCGAGGGTGACAATCACTCCAGCTTCCGGCTGGTGCGGGCGATCAAGAACCGTTTTGGCGCGGTCAACGAGCTGGGCGTGTTTGCCATGACCGAAAAAGGGCTGAAAGGGGTATCGAACCCGTCGGCGCTGTTTTTGTCCCAGCACGACAACCAGGTGCCAGGCTCGTGCGTGATGGTGACCCAGGAGGGCACGCGGCCGCTGCTGGTGGAAATCCAGGCGCTGGTGGACGCCAGCCATTTACCGAATGCGCGCCGGCTGTCGGTGGGCCTCGAGCAAAACCGGCTGGCCATGCTGCTGGCGGTGCTGCACCGTCATGCCGGCATTGCGGCATTCGACCAGGATGTGTTCATCAATGCGGTGGGCGGCGTCAAGATCACCGAACCGGCGGCCGACCTGGCCGTGCTGATGGCGATTAATTCATCGATGCGCAACAAGCCGCTGCCGCGCGGTTTCGTGGTGTTTGGCGAAGTTGGTCTGGCTGGCGAAATCCGTCCCGCGCCGCGCGGCCAGGAACGCCTGCGCGAGGCGGCAAAGCTCGGTTTTTCGATTGCCATGATCCCGACTGCCAACGCACCCAAGCAACCGCTGGAAGGCATGACCATTATTGCGGTTGATCGCATCGACGATGCCTTCAACAAGCTGCGCGAAATCCAATAACGTTGTATTGTTACGTGTTTCAATGAGCAATAGTGCATGTTAGCTAATAAACATGCAGCTCCACACGCCGATACTTCATTAAAGGATAGTCAATTGTTAGTCGATCAACGGTCCATGGCGCGCAAGATCGTGCGCGCCAAAGCAGTGGTGATCATGGACGGTATGCCGCCGCAACAGGGCAGAACCATCGACCTGAGTTCCACTGCAGTGTCACTCACTTACGACCACAAGCTGGCGGTGGGCCAGACGGGCCAGGTGACGTTCGAGCTGTTCATGGACGGCAAAGGCCAACTGGTCACCAGCCGCGCCAAGGTGAATTACTGCATCTTCAGCGGCGACCAGTTCAAAATCGGTTTCACCTTCATCAATCCGGACGCTGCCACGCTCGCCATCGTCAACAAGTTCCTGCGTTGATCTGACGGCGTACCTCAGCCAGCGCAAAACGTTTGCCCTGCCATTTCGGGGCCGTACCCTGGACAGGGTACGGCCCCGGCAGGCATTGCGGGGTAGCGATCAGAAACGATACTTGACCGACGCCGTCACCTTGCGTGGCGCCGAGTAGTTGATCTGATTGAACGCCGCAAACATGGCGAAATGCTTCTTGTCGGTCAGGTTGTCGATGTTCAGTTGCCCCGACCAGTTTTTGTTGAACTGGTAGCGCGCCATCACGTTCACCAGGGCAAACGAATCCTGCACGATCTGGTTGCCGGTGGTGTTGCCGCTTGGGGCTGCCGGGTCGAGCGTGAAGGTTTTGCCTTCCCAGTTGAAGCCGCCGCCCACGGTCAGGCCGGCCAGCGGACCGGTCAGGTCGTAGGTGGTGAACACACGGGCCAGGTCGCGCGGGTAGATGCTGTTGAAGGGATTGCCGGCCGCGTCCTTGGCGCTGTAGTGGGTGTAGCTGGCGCTGCCGTTCCAGCCGGGCGCCAGTTCGCCGGTGATCTCAAAGTCGATGCCGTCGCTGGTGGCGCCATCTGCCGCGCGGTAGTAAGCCTCTGGCAGGCTGGAGCCGGGACGCAGAATGGTGCCGGCAGGCTGGCCCAGCTTGTCCTGGGAAATCTTGAACAGCGCCAGCGAGGCGTTGATGCGGCCGTCCAGGAATTCGCCCTTGATACCGATTTCCTTGTTCTTGCCTTCGATCGGATCGAGGTAGGAACCGTCGAACGCCATCAGGTTTTGCGGCTGGAAGATTTCGGTGTAGCTGGCGTAGGCCGAGAAGGTTTTGTTGATGTCATAAATCAGGCCGGCATACGGCGTGACTTCGTTGTCGTGCTTGATGTTGTAGGCCGTGGTGAACACGCCGATGCCGTTTTTCTCGTACTTGGCAACGCGGGCGCCGACGATCAGCTTGAGCGGATCGGCCAGCGAGAAGCGGCCCACGCCGTACAGGCCGCTCTGGGTGGTCTCGCTGCGCTCGTAGAAAGTCTGCGGACCCCAGCTCGGCGTTGGGTAGGAGGAAGCGTTCCAGTTATTGAAATTGCCCGCCACCGGGTCGCCACCTGCAAAGCTGGCGGCGCGGCTGTTGGAGTTGAAATCCTGTTTCGAATGGGTGTAGCCAAATGCAGCGTCATGCGTGCGGCCGCCCAGGTTGAAGGTGCCGTTCGCTTGCAGGCCCATGTCCTGCTGCTTGGTCTGCGTGACATACGAACCGGCGAAGCCGAACATGCCCAGGCCGGTATTACGGTCTGGCGTGCCTGAGACGTAGAGCAGCGCGGAATCGGTTTTGCGGCTGCTGTCGGAATAGCTGGCGCCTACCTTCCAGCCATTGTCGAAGGTGTGCTCAAGCTTGACGAAGCCGTTGTTGTACGAAGTCGGGTAGCGGGTCCAGCCGACGCTCGAGGTTTTCGAGACATCCCAGTTGGTTTGCGAACCGTCGGTGTACCAGAACGGCAGGCCGCCCCACATCGGGCCTCTCGGATCGGTGGTCTGGCGGCTGAAGCCGGTCGTCAGCAGCGTGCGCGGGGTCAGGTCGGCTTCAACGGTGGCGTAGATGGTGCGGTCGTCGCTTTCGAGACCGTTCACGTAGCTGTCGGCCTTGTGCGCTTCGCCGACCACGCGGGCACGTACGTTGCCGGATTTGGTCAGCGGGGTGGACACATCGACCGTGCCGCGACGGTCGCTCCAGCTACCAACCGCCACTTCCACCGAGCCGGTCAGCTCCTTGCTGGTGGCGCGCTTGCGCACCATGTTGATCGAGGCCGAAGGGTTGCCGGCGCCGGTCATCAGGCCGGTCGAGCCGCGCACCACTTCCACGCGGTCGTACAGGGCTACGCTGCTCAGCACTTCGCCGCCGCTCCATTGCTGTTGCCAGGTGGTCGGCACGCCGTCGATCTGCAGGTTGTCGATGTCGAAGCCTCGCGAGGTGAAACCGCCGCGGTGGGTTTCATACTGGTTGACCGAGACGCCGGCGACGTTGTTGACCACGTCGGTGATGTTCTGCATGAACTGGTCCTGCATGCGCTGCTGCGTGATCACCGTGACCGACTGCGGCGTTTCGCGCAGCGACATGTCCAGCGCTGTGGCCGAGCGGGTGCGGCCGACGTTATAGGTGCCGACCGTATCGTCGGTTTTCTGGCCCGACACCTGTACCTGCGGCAGCACGGCTTCTTTTTCCTCGGCCTGGGCAAACGCCAGGACGGGCATGGCAAGCGCCACCGCGAGGGCGAGGCGATTCAAGGGAAGGCCCGTGCGGGCGGTGGCGTGCTGGTTCATGGATATCCTGTCTACCGTAAGTGGCACTCGCAGTGAAAACTTTTGAGCGAAAAGTGTTAATGATAACTATTCTCATTCAAAAGTCAATGACAGGACGCTAATTGTGCGTGCTGCTCAAGCAGCTACTGGTGTCAGACGCCATGTCGAGGTCTGACAGTGATTCCCCGCTCTGTTTACGGCTTTGGAAATATTGTCGGCGCGGCATACTATTGGTATATCAAGCAGGAAACCATTATGGCCACTCTCAGCTCCATCACCAATTCCACCGCTCCTGCGATCAGTTCGGACATTTATAAACGCGTCGAACAGACCATGAGCTCGCAGAACACTGGCGCCGCCAAGCTCAATGCCGCACTCAGCCGAGACCAGACCAAGCTGTCGGGCCTGGGTCAGCTGCAAAGCGCGCTGGCCAGCTTCCAGTCGGTGGCTGCCGCGCTGACCGGCAGCGGCCTGTCCACCAGCGCCGCCAGTACCGACAAAACCGTGGCCAGCGCCAGTTCCACTGGCACCGCCAAGGCCGGTACCTATGCCATCGACGTCAAGCAACTGGCGCAGGGCCAGTTTTTGACCAGCCAGGAGTTTGCTTCAGCGTCCAGCAAGATTGGCACGGGCAACGCCACCACGGTGCAGATCGACTTTGGCACGGCGGACGAAAAGGGATTTTCCACCAACGGCACGGCCAGCAGCAAGACCATCACCATCGATAGCAGCAACAACACGCTGGAAGGGATTGCCGCCGCGTTCAAGGCCGCTGGCGTCGATGTCAAGCTGGAAAAGGGCGACGATGGCAAGGTGTCGCTGGCGATTGCCGGCCAGAGCGGCGCAGCGAACAGCCTGCGCATCAGCGTCAGCGGCGACGCCATGCTGAAAAGCCTGCTCGGCTATGATCCCGACAGCAAGCAGCAGGGCCTCAAGCAGACCCAGGCGGCGCAGGACGCCATCCTGACCGTCGATGGCAAGCAGGTCAGCAGCGCCAGCAACACGCTGGACAAGGACAAGGCTTTGAGCGGCGTCACGCTGACGCTGGCAGGCACAGGTAAGTCCAATATCACCATCACGCAGGACGCCAGCAAGATCGGCGACAACCTGAAATCGTTTGTATCCGCCTACAACGACCTCAACAAAAAATTGCAGACCTTGAAAGAGGGCGCGCTGAAAGGCGATACCGCACTTGGCCAGGTGAGCATGCAGATGGATTTGCTGCTCAAGACCGGCGGCGGCAATGTGTCGGTGTCGGCACTGGCGGCGGCAGGCATCAGCCAGGACCAGGGCGGCAACCTGGTGATCGATGACAAGAAGCTGCAGGCCGCACTGACGGCCGACTCATCAAAAGTTGCCGCGATGTTTACCAACGATGGCAAGGGCCTGGCCGACATGATGAGCGCCAAGGCCAGTGCGTTTACCGACAAGAACAGCGTGATCGGCCGTGAAACCAGCCAGGTGAGCAAGGAAATCGACGCCACCACCACCAAGCGCACGGCGCTGACCAAGGCGCTGACCACCCAGGCCAACGCACTGGCGGCGCTGTACTCGGCGCAGGCGCAAACCGGCACCGGTGGCGGTCTGTTCGGCACCGGCGGCGCCAAAACCGGCACGCTGTTCGATTTGCTGGGCTAAGTCTGCCGGATGGCGGCCTGGCCGCCGAAAATCGAAACGAACTTCTTGCATGTCAGCGCCCGATGCCCGATCATCACGACTTCAATCCTATTCGGAGGTGTTATGGCAGGAAAGTTCGTTGGCGCGCTGGTAGTCAGCGCCGGTTTGATGGCTGTGGCGGGGCAGGCCCAGGCGCAGGAGGAAAAAGTCCTCAACATCTATAACTGGTCCGACTACATCGCCGAAGACACGGTAAAAAACTTTGAAAAAGAAACCGGCATCAAGGTTCGCTATGATGTTTTCGATAACAACGAAATCCTGAATTCCAAGCTCGTGGCCGGCAAATCGGGCTACGACGTGGTGGCGCCCAGCGCCCCGTGGGCCAAGCTGCAGATCGATGGCAAGCTGCTGCGCAAGCTCGACAAGTCGAAGCTGCCCAACCTGAAAAACCTCGACCCGGCGATCCAGGCCAAACTGGCCAGCATCGACCCCAACAACGAATACCTGGTGGACTGGCTGTGGGGCTATACCACCGTCGGCATCAACGTCAACAAGGTCAAGGCGGCGCTCGGGACGATGCCGATGCCGGAGAACGCCTGGGACCTGGTATTTAATCCTCAGTATGCGTCCAAGCTCAAGTCGTGCGGCGTGTCCTTCCTCGATTCGCCGTCCGAAGTATTGCCAGCCGCGCTGATTTACCTGGGCAAGCCGGCGTACTCGAAAAATGCCGCCGACTATGCTGAAGCGGGCAAGCTGCTGCAGACGATCCGTCCCAATGTGACCCTGTTCAGTTCGTCGGGTTACATCAATGACATGGCCAACGGCGCCATCTGCGTGGCGCTGGGCTGGTCGGGCGACATCAATATCGCCCGTCAGCGCGCCCTGGACGCCAAAAAAGGCGTGGTGATCGAGACGCTGATACCAAAAACCTCGGCAGCGCTGATGTTCGACACCATGGCGATTCCCGCCGACGCGCCGCATCCGAACAATGCTCACCTGTGGATCAACTACATCCTGCGTCCGGAAGTGCACGCCAGCCTGACCAACAAGGTGTTCTACGCCAACCCCAACGCTGCCAGCGTGAAATTTGTTCGCAAGGATATCGCCAGCAACAAGACGGTGTTCCTGTCGGAGGAAGACAAGAAGCGCATGACGGCGCCCGAAGCAGTACCGGCCGACATTCGCCGCGTGATTACGCGCACCTATACCAGGTTCAAGACCGGTCGTTGAGCAGGGTAACGTGAACGGGCGCATGAGATTGCGCCCGGTTTTACTTGACCACCAGGTCCGCACTCATCACCGCTTTCAGGTAGACGCTGCCCGGATCGCCCGGCTCACGCTGGGCGAACCACCAGGCGCTGGCCTTGCGGATATCCCATTCCATGTCTTCGCCTGCCAGCAACAGGGCCGCCACCTGGCCCAGCGTCGGCTGGTGACCGACCACCAGCACCGACTCCTTGTTGCCCGGCCATTGCACTGCCTTGAGGATGTCGGCGGCGTCGGCGCCGGGCGCCAGGTCGTTGTGGATCTTGAACTTGCGGCCCAGCGCTTCCACCGTCTGCAGCGTGCGCACTGCCGGGCTGGACAGAATCTTGCAGCTGTCCGGCAGTTGCGAGTCGAGCCACTGGCCCATGCGGCGCGCCTGCTTGATGCCCTTGTTGGTCAGCGCCCGTTCCAGGTCGCTCATGCCGGGCGGCGGGTCTTCGGCTTCGGCGTGCCGCCATAAAATCAGATCCATGTATGACTCCCGTCTGCTTGTGTTGGTGGTTGACCGATAAGCCGGTTGGCTACTCGAGGTGGGCGCCGGACGTACCCAGCGTGTCCATCAGATATTGCTGGGCGCTGAAGCCGCCTTGCTTGCCGCGTGCCTTGCGGCGTTGGTAGTGGCCGTCCGGCTCCAGTTCCCAGGCATTCCTGTTGTCCTTCAGGTAAGGATTGAGGCCCTCGGCGATGACGCGCCGCTTGAGCGCCTTATCGAGGATGGGGAAGGCCACCTCGATGCGGCGGAACAGGTTGCGGCTCATCCAGTCGGCGCTCGACAGCATGACATCGTGGGCCAAATCGTTGCGGAAATAATAAATCCGGCTGTGTTCCAAAAAGCGGCCAATGATCGAGCGCACCTTGATGTTCTCCGACAAGCCCGGTACGCCCGGCTTGAGCGTGCAGGCGCCACGCACGATCAGGTCGATTTTGACGCCATCCTTGGACGCGGCATACAGCGCTCGGATCACCGATTCATCGACCAGCGCATTCATCTTCACAATAATACGTCCTGGCCGGCCGGCGCGCGCGATACGCGCTTCGTTGCGAATCGCCTTGATCACCTCGTTCTGCAATGCAAACGGCGCCAGCCACAGGTGGTTGAGGCGGTGCGGCTTGGTCAGGCTGGTCAGGTGAATAAATACTTCGTTGACTTCCTGACTGATGCCCGGATGGCAGGTGAGCAGACCAAAGTCGGTATAGAACTTGGTGGTGGTCGGGTGATAGTTGCCGGTACCCAGGTGGGCGTAATAGCGCAGCTTGCTGTCTTCGCGGCGTATCACCAGCGCCACCTTGGCGTGGGTTTTCAAGCCAACCACGCCATACACGACCTGGGCGCCAGCCTGCTCTAATTTGTCGGCCCAGTTGATATTGGCTTCTTCGTCAAAACGCGCCTTGAGTTCGACGATGACGGTCACTTCTTTGCCGGCGCGCGCTGCGGTAATCAGCGCTTCCATCAGGTCGGAATTCATGCCGGTGCGGTAAATCGTCTGCTTGATGGCGACGACGGCCGGATCGTGGGCGGCGCTGCGGATGAAGTCGATGACGGTCTGGAACGACTGGAACGGGTGGTGCAGCAAAATATCGTTGCGGCGCAGCGCGGCAAAAATGTCGGCGCTGCCCGGTTTTTGTGCAATGCCGGGGAAAAACGGTGCAAAGCGCAGCGAGGCATCCTCGACGTGGTCCATGATCTCGGTCAGCCGCACCAGGTTGACCGGGCCGTTGACCGCGTACAGCCGGCTTTGCTGCAGCCCGAACTGGTCGAGCAGGAACTGCGACAGCTCGGGCGGGCAGTTGATCGCCACTTCGAGGCGCACCGAGGTGCCGAACTGGCGACCCTGCAATTCGCCCTTGAGGGCCTGGCGCAGGTTCTTGACTTCATCCTCGTCCACCCACAGGTCGCTGTCGCGGGTGACGCGGAACTGCGAATAGGCAATCACGTCGCGGCCGGCAAACAGGTCGGAAATATGCGCGTGGATCACCGAGGATAGCAGGCAGAACGATACGCCGCCGCGCTCGGACAGTTCGGCGGGCAGGCGGATCACGCGTGGCAGCACGCGCGGCGCTTTCAGAATGGCAATCGCAGTGCCGCGTCCGAACGCATCCTTGCCGGACAGCGAAACGATAAAGTTCAGGCTTTTATTGACGACCTGCGGGAACGGGTGCGCCGGGTCGAGGCCGATCGGCGTCAGCAGCGGCCGTACCTCGGTATCGAAATACTCTTTGACCCAGGCCCGCTCGGCCTCGGTGCGTTCGTTATGGCGCACCAGGTGCACGCCGCTGGCGGCCAGCTGCGGCAATACTTCGTTGTTGAGGATGTCATATTGGTGCGCCACCAGCGCGTGGCATTCATTGCTGATGCGTGACAGCGTGGCGAGCAGGGCGGGGTGGGCGGCGAGGGCGCCGTCGGCGCTGCCGGCGGCCAGCAGGCTGGCGACGCGGACTTCAAAAAATTCATCGAGGTTGCTGCTGGCAATGCACAGATAACGCAGCCGCTCTAATAAAGGAATGCTTTTATCTTCGGCCTGGGCCAGCACCCGCCGGTTGAACATCAGTTGCGACAGTTCCCGGTCGAGGAACGCAGAGTTCTTGTTTACGTCAGCATGCAAGTCAGGCTTCATGTCTTTTAAGTCACTTTGCAGATGGGGTAATTCTAGCCTGTATCGATCGTTGATCGAGAGAAGAATGCTGCAATAGTGTAAAGGCCAATTATGACAACTCGGTGACATGGACTGTCATAAATGGCCTGTTGAACGCATCGATTATGACATCGGCATGTCATATACGCGTAAAATCGCCGCTGGTCTGAGCCTGTTTTCAGAGGGAAAACCGCTGTCATCGAAGCCAAAAGATTATTTTTGACATTTTTTCGCGATGTCATAAACCTGTCATATTGCCCCGGTAGACTGCGCAGCATCCTAACCTGTCATAACAAAGGACTTGAAATGCGACTGAAACAACTGATCTCTTCCCTGGTAGTTGGCTTCTCTGCCGTCGTGGCATTGTCGTCCGCTGCAACCGCCGCCGATATGACCGGCGCCGGCGCGACCTTCCCTTACCCAATCTATGCAAAATGGGCAGAGACCTACAAAGCCACCACCGGTAACGGCCTGAACTACCAGTCCGTCGGCTCGGGTGCCGGCATCAAGCAAATCAAAGCCAAGACCGTCGATTTCGGCGCCTCGGATGCCCCGATGAAAGCAGCAGACCTCGATGCAGAAGGCCTGATGCAGTTCCCGGCCATCATGGGTGGCGTGGTTACCGTGGTCAACGTGCCAGGCCTGGCTCCAGGCCAGTTGAAGCTGACCGGTCCGGTCATCGCCGACATCTACCTGGGAAAGATCACCAAATGGAATGACACCGCCATCACCGCCCTGAACCCAGGCGTGAAGCTGCCAGCCGAAGACATCACCGTGGTGCACCGCGCCGACGGTTCGGGCACCTCGTTCCTGTTCACCGACTATCTGTCGAAAACCAGCCCTGACTTCAAAGAGAAAATCGGCGCCGGCACGGCCGTGAAATGGGTCGTGGGCGTGGGCGGCAAGGGCAACGAAGGCGTCGCCGCCAACGTGCAGCGTATCAAGGGTTCGATCGGTTACGTCGAATGGGCGTTCTCGAAAAAGAACAACATGCAGCACACCCAGCTGAAAAACAAGGATGGCAACTTCCTGCAACCTGACGACGAGTTCTTCAAAGCCGCTGCCGCCAACGCAGAGTGGACCAAGACTCCAGGTTTCGGCGTGGTGCTGACCGACCAGGCCGGTAAAAACTCGTGGCCGATCACCGGTGTGTCGTTCATCCTGATGCACAAGGTGCAAGCCAACGCGGAGAAGGGCAAGGAAGTCGTCAAGTTCTTCGACTGGGCCTTCAAAAACGGCGGCAAGTCGGCCGTGGAACTGGACTACGTACCGATGCCTGACTCGGTCGTGAAACTGGTGCAGGATGCCTGGAAAGCCAACCTGAAAGACGCTTCGGGCAAGGCAATCTACTAATCCCGATTCCCTTCGCCGCCTGCCGGTGGCGAGGGGGTTAGCCTGCGATGCCCAACTGGACATCGCAGGCTAGCTACCATCCACGAGATAACAATTATGAGCGCTGATATCACTACCACGCCAATACCAAAACAGGAGCCCGCTTCGCAGTTCAGTACTGCGCAAGCGACCGCCGCCGAACAAGCCGCCATGCAGGCGATGCTGCGCACCATGCGCAAGCAGCGCATCCAGGATTTCTTCTTCCACAAAACCACCATGCTGTTCGCGCTGTCGGTGCTGCTGGTGCTGCTCGGCATTATCGCTTCGCTCATGGTTGGCGCCTGGCCGGCCTTCAAGGAGTTTGGCCCCGGCTTCATCACCCGCGTGGAATGGGATCCGGTCAACGATGAATATGGCGCCCTGATCGCCATCGTCGGCACCCTGGCCACTTCCGGCATTGCGCTGCTGATCGCTTTCCCGATCAGCTTCGGTATCGCCCTGTTCCTGACTGAAATCTGCCCGGCCTCGCTGCGCCGCCCGCTGGGCACTGCAGTCGAACTGCTGGCTGGCGTGCCATCGATCATTTACGGCATGTGGGGTCTGTTCGTGTTTGCGCCGCTGTTCGGTGACCACGTCCAGCCTTTCCTGAAAAGCACGCTGGGCGTGTTGCCACTGATCGGACCGTTCTTCAGCGGACCGACCATGGGCATCGGCATCCTGACCGCCGCCCTGATCCTGGCCGTGATGATCATCCCGTTCATCTCGTCGGTGATGCGCGATGTGTTTGAAATCGTGCCGGCCGTGCTGAAAGAATCGGCCTACGGCCTCGGCTGCACGCGCTGGGAAGTGGTGCGCAAGATCGTGCTGCCTTACACCAAGACCGGCGTGGTCGGCGGCGTGATGCTGGGCCTGGGCCGCGCGCTCGGCGAAACCATGGCCGTGACGTTTGTGATCGGTAACGCCAACAAGCTGTCGTTCTCGCTGTTCGCTGCCGGTAACTCGATTGCCTCGACCCTCGCCAATGAATTTGCCGAATCGGATACCGTGCTGCACACCTCGTCGCTGTTCGCACTGGCACTGATCCTGTTCGTGATTACCTTTATCGTTCTGTCCGCCGCCAAACTGATGTTGGTGAGTATGTCCCGCAAGGAAGGCCTCAAATGAACCAAGCTGTCACTCATTCTGCACCAGCGCCAGTCAACAAGGTTTACCGCAAGCGCCTGTTCAAGCACCGCGTTGGCATTGCGCTGTCGGTATTCGCCATGTCGCTTGGTCTGGCCGTGCTGGCCTGGATTCTGCTCACCCTGATCGTCAAGGGCTTCGGCGCGCTGTCCATCGACATGTTCACGCAATCGACGCCGGCCCCCGGCAGCGAGGGCGGCGGTCTGGCCAATGCGATTTTCGGCAGCTTCATGATCGTCGGCCTGTCCACCTTGCTGAGCACGCCAATCGGCATTTTGGCCGGCATCTACCTGGCTGAATACGGCAATGAAAACAAGCTGGCCGCAATTACCCGCTTTGTTACCGACATCATGCTGTCGGCGCCATCGATCGTGATCGGCATGTTCGTCTGGGCCGCTTATGTCGCCACCACCAAGCATTACTCGGGGTATGCTGGTTCGATTGCGCTGGCGCTGATCGCCGTGCCGGTAGTGGTGCGCACCACCGACAATATGCTGCGCTTGGTACCGAGCAGCCTGCTGGAAGCCGCCTTTGCCCTCGGCGCACCGCGCTGGAAAGTGGCGATGACCGTGCGTCTGCGTGCAGTCAAAGCTGGCGTGATCACCGGCGTGCTGCTGGCCGTGGCCCGTATTTCAGGTGAAACCGCGCCGCTGCTGTTCACGGCGCTGAACAACCAGTTCTTCAGCAAGGACATGAACGGCCCGATGGCCAACCTGCCGGTGGTGATCTACGGCTTTGCCATGAGCCCGTACGACAACTGGCGCGAACTGGCCTGGGGCGGCGCGCTGCTGGTGACCTTCAGCGTGCTGGCGCTGAACATCATCTCGCGCACCATGTTCAGCCAAAAAGTCCCTAATTAATATCAGCGACCACTTCTAAAAGCGATCGACATAAATGAAGACGCAACTGAGCCCAGAAATGACCACCGCGCCAGCAGGCAGCGGCAAGCGCAAGACCATTGAAATCAGCAACCTGAATTTCTTCTACGGCAAGGCGCAGAGCCTGACCAATGTGAACCTCGACATCCACGAGCGCCAGGTGACGGCCTTTATCGGCCCGTCCGGCTGCGGCAAATCGACGCTGCTGCGCACGCTCAACCGCATGTACGACCTGTACCCTGGCCAGCGCGCCGAAGGTTCGATCATGTACCGTGGCCGTAACATCCTCGATCCGGGCCAGGATTTGAACATGCTGCGCGCCAAAATCGGCATGGTGTTCCAGAAGCCGACGCCGTTCCCGATGTCGATCTACGACAACATTGCTTTCGGCGTGCGCCTGTACGAAGATTTGTCGAAAGGCGAGATGGATGAGCGCGTGGAATGGGCGCTGAAAAAAGCCGCGCTGTGGGGTGAAGTCAAAGACAAGCTCACCAAGAGCGGCCTGTCGCTGTCGGGCGGTCAGCAGCAGCGTTTGTGCATCGCGCGCGGTGTTGCCGTCAAGCCCGATGTGCTGCTGCTCGATGAACCGACCTCGGCGCTGGACCCGATTTCGACCTCCAAGGTGGAAGAACTGATCAGCGAACTGAAGCAGGACTACACGATCGCCATCGTCACCCACAATATGCAGCAGGCTGCCCGTTGCTCGGACTATACCGCGTATATGTACCTGGGCGAACTGGTGGAATTCGGCGAGACCGACCAGATTTTCATGAATCCGGCGCGCAAGGAAACCCAGGATTACATCACCGGCCGCTTCGGCTGATGGACCTCATAACAGAATACGGAGAAGCAGCATGATCGGTGAGCATTCATCCAAACAATACGATAACGAACTCGAAGCGATCCGCTCCAAGGTGTTGCTGATGGGCGGCATCGTCGAGACCCAGTTCCTCGACGCCATGACCTGCTTCCGCATCGGCAATGCCGAGCGTGCCGACCGCGTGATGCGCGAAGACGACGCCGTCAACCAGCTGGAAGTGTCGCTGGACGACGCCTGCAGCCACCTGATCGTGCGCCGCCAGCCGGCCGCCAACGACCTGCGCACCATCATGGCGACCATCAAGGTGATTACCGACCTCGAGCGCATCGGCGACGAAGCGACCAAGATCGCCCGCACCGCCAAGGCCCTGCATGGCCGCGGCACGGCGACCGTCAACCATTATGAAATGGTGCGCAACATCGCCAACAACGCCAGCGATATGCTGCACGATGCGCTCGATGCTTTCGCGCGTAACGACGGCGCCCAGGCGCTCAAGCTGATCGCCCAGGATGCCGTGATCGACCACGAATTCCGTTCGATCATGCGCAACCTGATCACTTTCATGATGGAAGACCCGCGCACCATTTCGGCTGCGCTCGATACGCTGTGGGTGGCCAAGGCCATCGAGCGTATCGGCGATCACGCCAAGAACATCGCCGAATACGTCATTTACGTGGTCGAAGGCAAGGACATCCGCCACACCAAGACCGCCGCTATCCCCGACGACAACATTGACCCCGCTGAGTAATTGCTGACATGGCTTCTGATAAAACCACCGTACTGATCGTAGAAGATGAACCGGCGATTGTCGAGTTGGTGACTTTTTCGCTGCGTGAGGCAGGCTGGAACTGCTGCGCGGTGCAAAGCGTGGGCGAGGCCTGGGATTTCATCCAGACCCGCACGCCGCAACTGATTTTGCTGGACTGGATGCTGCCTGATCAAACCGGTCTGCGCCTGCTGGCGCGGATCCGCTCGGACCGCCAGTTCAATGAAATCCCAGTCATCATGCTCACTGCCAAGAGCATGGAAGAGGACAAGCTGGCCGGCCTCAACACCGGTGCCGACGATTATGTGACCAAGCCGTTCTCGCCGCGCGAACTGCTGGCGCGCGCCCGTGCGCTGCTGCGCCGCAAGAGCCCGGAGCACGCCCAATCGACCATGCGCGCTGCCAACATCTCGCTCGACCCGGTCAGCTGCACGGTATCGATGGACGACAACAAGATCGATATCGGCCACGCCGAATACAAGCTGCTCAAATTCCTGCTGGCCCATCCGGAGCGCGTATTTTCGCGCAGCCAGTTGCTCGACAAGGTATGGGGCGACCACGTGGTGATCGAGGAACGCACGGTCGATGTCCACGTGCTGCGCCTGCGCAAGGCGCTCAAGGAAGCGGAACACCTGATCAAGACCGTGCGCAGTGTAGGATATATGCTGTCGGAAAAAAACTAAGGTCTTCATGAATCCGAAATTGCTGTTCTGGGTACCGGCCGCGCTGCGCACGGCCATCGTCGCTGCCGTGTGCGCAGTGTTTGGCTGGATGTTCGGCTGGATGACCGGGGTGGTGGTGGCTTTGCTGGCCACGGTGGTGATGGTGTTCGTTCAGCTGTTCTACCTGTACCAGCTCAGCAACTGGATGGATGATCCGCAAAGCGCCAAGCTGCCCGACGGCTGGGGCGCCTGGACCAATATTTTTGCGCGCCTGTACCGCATGCGCCGCGATGATGAAAAAAACCAGGCCGAGCTGACGGAATGGCTGGCGCGCTTCCGCCAGGCCATGCACCTGCTGCCGGACGGCGTGGTGATCATGGACGATGTGCTGTTCCTCGAATGGTGCAACCCGGCCGCTGAAAAACACCTGGGCCTGACGCACGAGCGCGACAAGGGCATGCGCGTGACCAACCTGGTGCGCAACCCGGACTTCATGGATTACATCATCCTTGGCCGCTACGAGCAGCCGCTGACGATCAGCTTCCGTGAACGCAAGCTGATCGTGCAAATCATTCCGTTTGAAAACCGCCGGCAAATCCTGGTCACGCACGACGCTACCGAGACCGAGCGCATCGAGGAAATGCGGCGCGACTTTATCGCCAACGCTTCGCACGAACTGCGCACGCCGCTGACGGTGATCGTCGGTTTCCTCGAAATCGCCGCCTCGGAAGGACTGGACGCCGCCACCCGCGCCGCCCACCTCAAGCTGATGACCGAGCAGGGCCACCGCATGCAGCACCTGATCGAAGACATGCTGACCTTGTCGCGGCTGGAATCGGTCGATTACCCGATGCGCCCGGAACCGGTCGATATCCGCCGCCTGATGGAGCAGGTGGCCAGCGATGCGCGCGCGCTATCCACCGGCAAGCATGAAATCACCGTGCAGACCGATGGCCCGGACGTTGTCGGCAGCTATGAGGAATTGCACAGCGCCTTTGGCAACCTGGCGTCCAACGCCGTGCGCTACACGCCGGCCGGCGGCAAGATCCACCTGGTGTGGCGCGAGTTTGAGGGCGGCATCAAGTTCAAGGTGGAAGATACCGGCATCGGCATCAGCCCCGAACATATCTCGCGCCTGACCGAACGCTTTTACCGCGTCGACAAAAGCCGCTCGCGCGAAACCCAGGGCACCGGCCTGGGCCTGGCCATCGTCAAGCACGTGCTGCTGCGCCACGGCGGCACGCTGCAAATCAAATCCGAGGCAGGCAAGGGCAGCACCTTTATCGTCTGCCTGCCCAAGACGGCAATTGTGCCCAAACAGGCGGAGTTACCGCTCAGTCCAGCCACTGCCTGACTGTGGCGCGCGCCCGGGCGGCGTGTTCATCCTTGACATACACCGCCACCGCCGCCAGCGCCGCCAGCAAAATCCCCAGGTCGTCGCTATAGCCAACCACCGGCAGCAGATCGGGCACGCCGTCCAGCGGCGAGATGAAGTAGCCGAGCGCGCCGTAGATGGTGGCCTTGGCCCAGCGCGGCGTGTCGGCGTCGGTGGCCGAGTAGTACATCTTCAGCGCCGGTTCCAGCACCTTGCCGCCCGCCGCTTTGGCATAACCGCGTACCTTGCCCCAGAAGCCGTCGTCGGAATAGTGTGTGCTGTAGTCGGTATTGGCCATGGTGCTTCCCGGATCGATGGAGGATGGCGCTAATATTAGCGGGAAAACCGCTTCAGCGGGCGTGAGCACGCTACGCGATGCTGGCCAGGGTGCCGATTAGTTTCCTTGCTCCAATGGCGCCAGTTAAAATCAATGTCAACGATACAATGCCTGTCCGCACCGTGCCGGTGATGATTGATGCCTGACCAATGGACCTCGCCATGCCCGCGACATTATCTGCTGACGCCCCTTTCTTCATTGCCCTCAATGCCGGTTCCGGTCACGACGAAACCGAGGAGCGCCGCAGCACCATCGAAACAGTGCTGCGCAATGCTCGGCGACAGTTTCAACTCACCATGATTGACCAGCCGGACACCATCGATGAAATCGCCGCCGAACTGGCCCGGCAGGCAGCAGCTGCCGGTGGCGTGCTGGTAGCAGCCGGTGGCGACGGCACCATCAACGCCGTGGCGCGCCAGGCAATTGCACATGGCTGTTTTTTCGGCGTGCTGCCGCAGGGAACCTTCAATTATTTTGGCCGCACCCATGGCATACCGGAAGACCTGCACGAGGCGGTACAGGCGCTGCTCGATGCCAGCGTGCAGCCGGTGCAGGTCGGCATGGTCAACGACCGGGTGTTTCTGGTCAATGCCAGCATCGGCCTGTATCCCAAGCTGCTGGAAGAGCGTGAAGAAGACAAGAAGCAATTTGGCCGCAGCAGGCTGGTGGCCGCCCTGTCGGCGCTGAAAACGGCGCTGAGTCCGTATCGCCGTCTGCGCCTGGTGCTGCAGATCGACGGCAAACTGCAACGCCTGCGCACCGCCACTTTTTTTGTCGGCAACAATCGCCTGCAAATGGAACAGGTCGGCATTGCGCCGCTCAGTGCAGCGCTGGAAGATGGCCGGCTGGCGGCGGTGGCGCCCCGCACCAAGGGCAAGCTGGGCATGTTGTGGCTGATCCTGCACGGCGCGTTGGGCCGCATGGATCGGCTGGAGCAGGGCGAGCAACTGACCACCTTCAGCTTTACCCAGATGGAAGTGAAGGTGCGCTCGCTGTCACGCCGGCGCCAGGTCAAGGTGGCTACCGATGGCGAAATCACCTATCTGAGTAATCCGCTGGAATTTCGTGTGCTGGAGGAGCAATTGTTGCTGTTGAAGCCGGTCGCTACGGCTGATGAGAACGCTGGTGGTAAAAATTCTCCAGCTTCATGAAACAATCATTTTTCTACCAAAGCCCTTAAAACCAATCATTTTTTTTCATACCAAATGATTTTTATGGGATAGTGGCATTTCCCAATCGTTTTTTGACGCCATCATGGACAAGATCGGCTTTACCTGGCTGTGCGACCACTTCGCTATACAGGCAGCGCCACTCACGCATGAATCATACATTGGCGGGCGTCGCCGTATTGACGCCGATGCTCACCAGCATTGCGTTGTCGAGTATTTTGCCGCGAACTACCGCCCCGAGCCTGCGCCGATGGCGCACCTGGAATTCGCGCTGAAGTACGACGACCTCCATCTCGATCTACTCAAAAAGATCTTTGAGCACATCCCGCCATCGGAAATTGTTGCATATATCGAGGAGCGGCCCAGCAGCAAATACAGCCGTCAAATCGGCTTCCTGTATGAGTTTCTTACCAATAAAATCCTCCCCCTCAGCAAGGCAGTTTCTGGAAACTATGCCGACCTGCTGGACGGCAAAAGGTATGTCGTTGCCACGCCAACGCGGAATGCAAGGTGGCTGATCAATGACAATCTGCTGGGCACGCCGCAGTTTTGCCCGGTCATCAGAAAAACAGCGTTCATACGCAAGCAAGTGGACACGGATTACACCAGTCGCCTTAAGAGTTTTCAAGGCGACATACCGCCCGATCTGTTCCGCCGAGCGATCGACTACCTTTATTTTAAGGAGAGCAAATCTTCCTACGACATTGAGCGCGAAACGGCCACGCCGGACCGCGAAGCCAAATTCGTTGAAGCGCTTAAACGTGCGGGAAGTGTTGCTGCTAGCGTAACACTGACGGAGCAATATCTGGCGGAGTTGCAGTCAGTGATCGTCGATGCGCGCTTTGCCCACGACAGTTTTCGCACCTGGCAAAACTATGTCGGTCAGAACATGCTTGGACGGGCGCAAAGAATTCACTATGTCTGCCCGCCGGGTATGTTCGTCCACAGTTTGATGGAGGGGCTGGCCCAGGCCGCCATCAAGGCTGGCGGCATTAACCCTGTCATCCGGGCAGCCATTATTTCATTTGGTTTTGTCTTCATCCATCCTTTTGAGGACGGCAATGGCCGCTTGCATCGCTTCCTGATCCATGACACGCTGGCACACGATAAATTCGTACCGGAAGGCATGATCCTGCCTGTCTCCGCCTACATGCTGCGCAACACCGGCGAGTACGACGCCGTACTGGAACGGTACTCCAGGCCGCTCAGCCGGCTGGTTGATTACACACTCAATCACGACGACGAAATGACGGTCAATAGTCCAGGCATGATCGAGGGCTATTACCGCTACCCGGACATGACGCCGCAGGTGGAATATTTATTTTATGCGGTGGAACAGACGATCAGCACGGAGTTGATCGCCGAGGTACTGTTCTTGCAGCATTACGATGAGGCGAGGGAAAAGATTCAGGCCATCGTTGACCTGCCAGATCGTCAGCTTGATCTGATGATCAAACTCTTGCACCAAAATAATGGCACGCTGTCAAAAGCCAAGCGGTCGCGGTTCCCGTCTCTGCACGACGATGAAATATTAGCGATGGAGAGTGCCTACAGGTCGCTGCTCAGCACGGCTGAGCCTGTCATGAGGGTCGAGTCCAAGCACTAACGCCCCATCGCCCGCAAGCACGTTTGCAGCGCATCGTCGAACGAATGCGAGACATGATCGGCCTGCGGCAGGTTGAGGCCGCGCAGGTTGGGGTTCTCAAACGGGCTGGGCAGCAGCACGGCGAATTGCTTGCAGTGGGGCAGCGCTTCGCGCAGGTGGGCGATGGCGGCTTCCATCTTTTCGCGGTCGTTGAGCGGATCGGCGCTGACCAGGCAGATGATCGATACCAGGTCGGGAGACGCTTCCGGTGGCGCCGGGCCGTCGAGGTCTTCCAGCGCCACGCTGCGGGCGTCGATTTTTTGTTCGCGCAGGATGCGCACCATGATTTCCGTGGCCAGCTCATTGGCCTGCGTGCCCAGGGTAATGTTGAGCACCACGCTGCCGGCCGGCACATCGAAGGAACCCTGCCATTCGCCGCTGCTGAGTATCCGGCTCTCGCGCAGGCGCTGGCCGATTCCGGCCTTGGCGCCAGCCAGCGCCGAAGCGGCTTTTTTCTTGCGCCACCACTTGGGATTGCCGCTGAGCGCCTCGATCACGCTGATTACCGCGCCCGTCACTTTTTCGCGCTCGGCCTCGGTAATCGTGTTGTCGCGCAGGTCGATGCTGGCCAGGTGCAGCGCGGGCATCAGCACGCCGTCACAATAGTCTGCCAGCGACTTGTGCTGCATGTAGCGCTTGGCGCTGGTGATGATTTCGTGGGCGTCACCGGATAGCGCACGCTGGTAGAAGTTTTGCGGCATGGTCAGCGCCGGCAGTTCGCCGAACATGATCTCGAGCACCTTGAGCGCGCGGATATAGCGTCCGGCCACCACCAGGCACAGCGTGAGCGGAGTGGACAGCACCAGTCCTACCGGTCCCCACAGGGCGCTCCAGAAAATCGCCGCCACCACCACCGACAGCGGCGACAGCCCTGTGGTGTGGCCGTATAGTTTGGGCTCGACGGTTTGCGCCACCACGATATCGACCACCAGGAACAGGCCCAGCGTCATCAATGCCAGCGACCAGCCGGGATCGATGGCGGCGGCCAGCAGCGTGGCGCACAGCGCGGCGATCCAGAAGCCCACGTAGGGGATGTAGCGCAGCACGGCCGTCATGGTGGCCCACAGCAGCGCCTGCGACAGGCCGATGATGCTGAGGCCGATCCACAGCGCCAGCCCGGTCGCCACGTTGACGGCAAACTGCGAAATGAAGAAGCGCGACAAACGCTCGCCGGCGTCGTTGACGGCCACCGTGGTGGCGCGTAAATCTTCGCCGCCGGCCAGGCGGATAAAGCGGTCGCGCAGCGATTCATGTTCGAGCAGTACGAAGATCAGCACGATGAAGACGATGCCGGCCGTTTCCAGCGGCGGCCACACGGAAGCGATGATCTTGCCCAGCAATTGCAAGGGTTTCAGCGCCGGTTCGTGAATTTCCACCAGCACCGGCGCCGTGCTGTTGGTCGGCAGTTGCGGCTGCTTTGCTGCACCGAATTCGTTGCCGCCGCCCTGGGTCAGGTGTTCGATCAGTTCGCCGGCCGGACCACCGAGGCTGCCGACCGTGCCACGTGTGAGTTCATTGAGCGTTTCGAGCTTGCTGGCGATGGTATCCTGGTATTGCGGCAGGCTGGCGCCCAGCCGCGTGACCTGGGTGACGATGACCGCACCGACCAGCAGCAGCGCGCCGGCCACCACCGCCACCCCGGTCAGCACCGAGGCGGTTTGGCCCAGCCCAAGGTGGCGCAAGGCGCGCACGAACGGCGCAATCAGAAAACTGAGGATGAAGGCCAGCGTGATCGGAATCAGCACGTCGCGGCCAAAGTAGAGCAGGGCCAGCACGGTGGCGGTGCCGACCAGGCCGATCACGGCATTGGGCAGTGTGCGCGCGGGAAGGGAATCAGGCACCGGGAGCTTTCAGCAAATAGGGATAGGTAAAGGCAATGAAATGCAGCGCGTTGACGACAATGTGCAGCACGATGGCAGCCTCGATGCGGCCGGTGCGCTGGTACACCCAGGCATAGCCTAGACCGGCAATCAGCGCCAGCAATGCATATAGCGGGCCGCCACCGAGGTGCACGGCGCCAAACAGCAGGGCCGACACCACCAGTGCCAGCCATTTGCCTGCGCTGAAGCGCGCCAGCGCAGTGCTGAGCGGCTGTTGTAGCAGGCTGCGGAAAAACGCTTCTTCCGCCACTACCGTGAAAAACAGGTTAACGGCGATAAACTGCAGCGTGAGCGCGGACAATTTGAACTCCGGCCGCACCAGCCCCAGGCCCAGCGCCGCGCCAAACACGGCCACCAGCGTGATCGCCATGACAGGCCAGGCCCGGCGCAGCATGGCGCCCGCATCAAGCCACGAGTGCAGCCGCTGGCACAGCAGCGCCAGCAGAATCAGGCCGACCGCACCCTTGTCCAGATTGGCGTACTGGGTAAATGGCGCAGCGCCATTCGACAGCACCACGCCTTGCAGCAGCAGCGGATTATCAAAGCCGGGCAGCCGGTGCGTGGCCAGCGCCAACGCCAGCACGGCCGTGACCACGCCGGCAACCAGGCGCACGGCGTAGCGCGGGTGGCTGGCGCTCAGTGCAGCGGCGCCGGCCAGCGCCAGCAGGGCTGCCAGCCCCGCTACCTGCAACACCCCGGCCAGCAGGCCGCAGCCGGCGGCTGCCAGTGCCAGCACCACCCAGGGTGCAATCTTCAGTCTGCCCGCACCAACAGCGGGCGCCCACACGGCGCAGATGGCGCCGGCGAGCAGAAACAGGGTGACGACAGTGAATGCAGGCATGAGGAAAACAGGGACGGGCGCTGAAGGTTGTTTGCCTGCATCATAACACTGGAATATCCGTGCCGAATGGTTCCCTTTTTACAGGTGCAGTATGATGTGCGCACATTTTCAGGCATCACTGGCGCCGGCCGTGATGCAGGAGCCGCCCGGGAGCTGTTATGTCGTTGACTCTTTATTACCACCCACTGGCGTCGTTTTGTCACAAGGTGCTGATTGCCCTGTACGAAAACGGCACCGAATTTGAAAAACGCATCATCAACGTGGGCGAGGAGGCCGACCGTGCCGCCTTGCAGGCCATGTGGCCGATCTGTAAATTTCCCGTGATCCGCGACCATGAGCGGCTGCGCGATATTCCGGAAACCTCGATCATCATCGAATACCTCGATCGCTATTACCCGGGCCCGCAGCCCTTGCTGCCGTCCGACTGGGAAGCCGCGCTCGACGTGCGGCTGTGGGACCGCTTTTTTGATAATTATGTGCAGGTGCCGATGCAAACCATTGTCAATGGTCACCTGACCGGTTTGCAATGCGACCGCACCAAAGAACGCACCAAGCTCAAGACCGCCTACAAGATGATCGAAAAGCGCATGACCAACCGCGCCTGGATGTGCGGCGAATCCTTCAGCCTGGCCGACTGCGCCGCCGCACCCGCCCTGTTCTACGCCAGCACGCTGCTGCCATTCCCCGAGGAATACAGCAACCTGCAATCGTATTTCGAGCGGCTGGTGATGCGGCCATCGGTCAGGCGGGTGCTCGAGGAAGCCAAGCCTTATTTTTCGCTGTACCCGTTTGCCAGCGACATCCCCGAGCGTTTTCTGTAGGGTAGCTTAGCGCTGCGGTTCGCCGTCATCTGCCCGCTGCATCGACGCCGGTTCCTGCATGGCGCGGTTGCGGGTGGCGTTTTGAGCGAACTGCGTGGCCGTGTCCAGTATTTCCTTGCTGGCGGTTTGCTGCAGACGAATCTGCTGATCGGTTTCGGCTGCGGCTTTTTGCGACACCACTTCGGCCAGCGCGGTGGCGGTGCGTGCGGTTTGCGGCACATGCTGCTTGGCCACATCGTTGATGGTAGTCTGGAAGTTGCTGGTGATCTGCACCACCTGCTGGTGGTAGGCCTGGAATTTTTGCGCCACCGATTCCACCGTTGGCAGCGCATCTGCCTGGCGTTCGGCGGCGGGCGTGAACAAAGCCGTGCGCCATGCATCGGTTGAGGTGGTAAGCCAGTCGCGGCCGAAGCGAAGGTTGGCATCTGCAAGCTGCCGGCCGGACTCCAGTACGGCCAGCGTCACGTCATTAAAGTAAGCTACTCGGGCCTGGATATGGTCTTTGGCTGCGGGCGAGATGGTTTCCACAAACGAATTCATGAGATTGCTCCTCTTGCGGTGGGGCCAAACGAATAGTGGGACAGAGCGCGTTGGCCGAACGCTCAGCTGCTTATTTTCGCAGCTTGCAGGGGGCGATGGCACACTTGAGACGACAGTATATTTAAATTTAATTTAAGCAACTAACTGCATCATCGACCTGGTAGTTTGAGTTTGGGTTTGTGCTTACGTTACAATCCATCGCGCCTATCCTCTACGAATCACACATGACATCACGCCGTCTTGCCCTTATCGCTTTTGCCACCGCTGCTGCAGCAAGCCTCAGTGCTTGCAAAACCACGCCCGTCATCGAGACCCCGGCCACACCGGCGCCCGTGCTGGCGCCTGAACTGCCGCCGAAAAAGATCAAGATCGGCCTGGCCCTGGGCGGCGGGGCGGCGCGTGGCTTTGCCCATATTGGCGTGATCAAGGCGCTGGAGGCGCAAGGCATCCATGCCGACGTGGTCGTGGGCACCAGCGCCGGCAGCGTGGTGGGCGCCCTGTATGCGGCCGGTAACAGCGGCTTTCAGCTGCAGCGCATCGCCTTCGACATGGACGAGGCCGCCATCTCCGACTGGGCCATGCCCTTGTTCGGCAAGAGCACCGGCGTGCTCAAGGGGGAGGCCTTGCAGTCGTACGTGAACAAGGCGGTGAATAATCTGCCGATGGAAAAACTCAAGATTCCTTTTGGCGCGGTCGCGACCGACCTGAAAAACGGCCAGCCTATTCTGTTCCAGCGCGGTAATACCGGCATGGCGGTGCGCGCTTCGTCGGCGGTGCCGGGCGTATTCCAGCCGGTGGCCATCAACGGCCGCAGCTATGTCGATGGCGGCCTGGTGGCGCCGGTGCCGGTGCGCTACGCGCGCGAGATGGGGGCCGACTTCGTCATTGCCGTCAATATCTCGACCCAGGCGGACGTCCAGGCGACGGTCAGCTCGGTCGATGTGATCATGCAGACCTTCAGCATCATGGGCCAGCGCATCAACCAGTACGAGTTAAAGGATGCCGATATCGTGATTGCGCCGAGCCTCGGTAAAATGGCCGGCAACGATTTTAATGGCCGCAACCAGGCCATCCTGGCCGGCGAGCAGGCGGCCGCCCAGGTCATGGCGCAGATTAAACAGAAGCTCGAGGCCAAACGTCGGCCCTGAGCGGTTCAACCCAAGGAGTGTTATGCAAACCAAACCCTATCTGTCGCTGGCCGACGTGAAAAAAATCGCCGCCGGCGCCGAAGCGGAAGCCGTGGCCAATAACTGGCCGGTGGTGATTGCGATTGTCGATGACGGCGGCCACCTGCTGTGGCTGCAGCGCCAGGATGGCGCCAATGCGCTGTCGTCGCACATCGCCCCGTCGAAAGCACGGGTGGCGGCGCTGGGCCGTCGCGAGTCGAAGATATACGAAGACATGATCAACAACGGCCGCGTATCGTTCCTGAGCGCACCGTCGCCAGCAACCGACGGCATGCTCGAAGGCGGCGTGCCGATCATCGTCGATGGTCACGTGGTCGGTGCAGTCGGCGTTTCCGGCGTGAAGTCGGTCGAAGATGTGCAGGTGGCCAAGGCCGGGATCGCTGCGTTGATTTAACATCAAGGCCCGAAAATTCCCGGGCCTTTCCTTGTCAGTCGCTCGGTATTTGGTTATAATTCAAAGGTTTAGCCAAATCACATCTCTACCGTAGCGACTACCACTCAATCCATCATCAATCTGACCCTTACCCCCGGCGCAAGCGTGGCCTGGGTTGCATGACGGTCGTCTGACGTGGCGCAGCTACGGTAACTTTATCAGGAGTTACCCTTGCCGCCATTTTTTTCTGGCCCTGCCGTCCCCGCCATACTGGCCCTTGCTGACGGCACCATCTTCAAAGGTTTTTCGATCGGCGCTGCCGGTCATACTACCGGGGAAGTCGTTTTCAATACTTCCATGACCGGTTACCAGGAAATCCTCACCGATCCTTCCTACAGCCGCCAGATCGTCACACTGACATACCCGCACATCGGCAACTACGGCGTCAACCCGGAAGACGTTGAGTCGTCCAAGGTACACGCCGCCGGCCTGATCATTCGCGACCTGCCGCTGATCGCCTCCAACTTCCGCTCCACCCAGTCGCTGTCCGATTACCTGAAGGCCGAGAACATCGTTGCCATCGCCGGTATCGACACCCGCAAGCTGACCCGCATCCTGCGTGAAAAAGGCGCACAATCGGGCGCCATCCTGGTGGGCACGCAAGGCAACGAGCCATCGACCGCGCAGGCGCTGGATCTGGCGCGCTCGTTCCCCGGCCTGTCGGGCATGGACCTGGCGAAAGTCGTGACGGTTGCCTCGACCTACGAATTCACCGAAACCGAGTGGACCCTGGAGCAGGGCTACGGCAAGCTGGCCGATCCCAAATTCCACGTGGTCGCTTACGACTTTGGTGTGAAGCGCAACATCCTGCGCATGCTGACCGCGCGCGGCTGCAAAGTCACCGTGGTGCCGGCGCAAACCCCGGCTGCCGAGGTGCTGGCGCTCAATCCCGATGGCGTGTTCCTGTCCAACGGTCCTGGCGACCCGCAGCCGTGTGATTACGCGATTGCCGCCGCCCGTGAATTCATGGCCAAAAAGATCCCGCTGTTCGGCATCTGCCTCGGCCACCAGATCATGGGCCTGGCTTCCGGCGCGACCACGCTGAAAATGAAATTCGGCCACCACGGCGCCAACCACCCGGTGCAGGACCTCGACAGCAAGCAAGTGCTGATCACCTCGCAGAACCACGGTTTTGCCGTGGATCCGGCCACGCTGCCGGCCAACTGCCGCGTGACCCACGTGTCGCTGTTCGACGGCTCGCTGCAAGGCTTTGCCCGTACCGATACACCGGCGTTCTGCTTCCAGGGCCACCCTGAAGCATCGCCTGGCCCGACTGACGTCGCTTACCTGTTTGACCGCTTCATCGGCCTGATGGAAGCTACGGAGAAAAAATAATATGCCTAAACGTTCAGACATTAAAAGTATTTTGATTATTGGCGCTGGTCCGATCATTATCGGCCAGGCCTGCGAGTTCGATTATTCCGGCGCCCAGGCCTGCAAGGCCCTGCGCGAAGAAGGTTACAAAGTCATCCTGGTCAACAGCAATCCTGCGACCATCATGACCGACCCGGAAATGGCCGATGTCACCTATATCGAGCCGATCACCTGGCAAATCGTCGAGAAGATCATCGCCAAGGAAAAGCCGGACGCGATCCTGCCGACCATGGGCGGCCAGACCGCGCTGAACTGCGCGCTCGACCTGCATCGCCACGGTGTGCTCGACAAGTACAAGGTTGAGCTGATCGGCGCTACGCCGGAAGCCATCGACAAGGCCGAAGACCGCTCCAAGTTCAAGGATGCGATGACCAAGATCGGCCTGGGCTCGGCCCGTTCCGGCGTGGCGCACTCGCTGGAAGAATCGTGGGCGGTGCAGAAGGAAGTCGGTTTCCCGACCATCATCCGTCCATCGTTCACCATGGGTGGCAGCGGCGGCGGCATCGCCTACAACGAAGAAGAATTCGAAGCGATCTGCAAGCGCGGCCTGGAAGCCTCGCCAACCAACGAGCTGCTGATTGAAGAATCGCTGCTGGGCTGGAAAGAGTACGAGATGGAAGTGGTGCGCGACAAGGCGGACAACTGCATCATCATCTGCTCGATCGAGAATCTGGATCCGATGGGCGTGCACACGGGCGACTCGATCACCGTGGCGCCAGCGCAAACGCTGACCGACAAGGAATACCAGATCATGCGCAACGCCTCGCTGGCAGTGCTGCGCGAGATCGGTGTCGATACCGGCGGCTCCAACGTGCAGTTCTCGATCAACCCGAAAGACGGCCGCATGATCGTCATCGAGATGAACCCGCGCGTATCGCGTTCGTCGGCGCTGGCCTCCAAGGCCACTGGCTTCCCGATCGCCAAGGTCGCTGCCAAGCTGGCGGTGGGCTTTACGCTGGACGAGCTGCGCAACGAAATCACCGGTGGCGCCACGCCGGCATCGTTCGAGCCATCGATCGACTACGTGGTCACCAAGATCCCGCGCTTCACGTTCGAAAAATTCCCGACCGCCGACCACCACCTGACCACGCAAATGAAGTCGGTCGGTGAAGTGATGGCAATCGGCCGCACGTTCCAGGAATCGTTCCAGAAAGCGCTGCGCGGCCTGGAAGTGGGCGTCGATGGCCTGAACGAAAAAACCAAGGACCGCGAAAAGATCGAAGAAGAACTGGGCGAGCCAGGTCCGGAGCGCATCTGGTACGTCGGCGATGCGTTTGCCCAGGGCTTCACGCTCGACGAAGTGCATGCACTGACCAAGATCGATCCATGGTTCCTGATCCAGATTAAAGAGATCGTCGATCTGGAACTGTGGATGGACACGCAAAAGCTCGAACAGCTCGACAAGAACGTGCTGTACAAGCTCAAGCAAAAAGGCTTCTCGGACCGCCGCCTGGCCTTCCTGCTGCAGACCACGCCGGCCGAGGTGCGCAAGTACCGTCATGGCCTCGGTATTCGTCCCGTGTACAAGCGCGTGGATACCTGCGCGGCAGAATTCGCCACCAACACCGCGTACATGTACTCGACCTACGATGAGGAATGCGAGTCCGCGCCGACCGACAAGAAAAAAATCATGGTGCTGGGCGGTGGCCCGAACCGTATCGGCCAGGGTATCGAATTTGACTACTGCTGCGTGCACGCAGCGCTGGCCATGCGCGAAGACGGTTACGAGACCATCATGGTCAACTGCAACCCGGAAACCGTCTCGACCGACTACGACACCTCCGATCGCCTGTACTTTGAATCGCTGACGCTGGAAGACGTGCTGGAAATCGTCGAACTGGAAAAACCGGTTGGCGTGATCGTCCAGTATGGCGGTCAGACGCCGTTGAAACTCGCGCTCGACCTGGAAGCCAATGGCGTGCCGATCATCGGCACTTCGCCGGACATGATCGATGCTGCCGAAGACCGCGAGCGCTTCCAGCAACTGCTGCACAAGCTGAACCTGCGCCAGCCGCCTAACCGCACGGCCCGTACCGAAGCCGACGCGCTGGCGCTGGCTCAGGAAATCGGCTATCCGCTGGTGGTGCGTCCGTCGTACGTGCTCGGTGGCCGCGCCATGGAAATCGTCCACGAGCAGCGCGACCTCGAGCGCTACATGCGCGAAGCGGTCAAGGTATCGCACGATTCGCCGGTGCTGCTGGACCGCTTCCTCAACGACGCCATCGAGTGCGATGTCGATTGCATCAGCGACGGCGAAACCACCTTCATCGGCGGCGTGATGGAACACATCGAGCAAGCTGGCGTGCACTCGGGCGATTCGGCCTGCTCGCTGCCGCCGTACTCGCTGTCGCAGGAAACCATCGATGAACTGAAACGCCAGACCGCGCTGATGGCCAAGGGCCTGAACGTGGTGGGCCTGATGAACGTGCAGTTCGCGATCCAGAAGCAAGACGGCCAGGATGTCGTCTACGTGCTGGAAGTGAACCCGCGCGCTTCGCGTACCGTGCCGTATGTGTCGAAGGCCACCGGTCTGCAGCTGGCCAAGATCGCCGCCCGTTGCATGGTTGGCCAGACGCTGGCGGAGCAGGGCGTGACCACCGAAGTGGTGCCGCCTTACTACAGCGTCAAGGAAGCCGTGTTCCCGTTCGTGAAATTCCCGGGCGTCGATACGATTCTGGGACCAGAAATGAAATCGACCGGCGAAGTCATGGGTGTGGGTAAAACCTTTGGCGAAGCATTCGTCAAGTCGCAGCTGGGCGCCGGCGTCAAGCTGCCGAAGTCGGGCAAGGTATTCCTGTCGGTGAAGTCGTCGGACAAGCCACGCGCTGTCAAGGTGGCGCGCGACCTGGTCGATGCCGGCTTCTCGCTGGTGGCGACCAAGGGCACGGCTGCGGTGATTTCCACCGCCGGCATTCCGGTCACGGCCGTGAACAAGGTGGCGGAAGGCCGTCCACACATCGTTGACATGATCAAGAACCACGAGATCGTGCTGGTGATTAACACGGTGGAAGAAAAACGCAGCGCCATCAACGACTCGCGCGCCATCCGCACCTCGTCGCTGGCCTCGCGCGTGACCACGTACACGACGATTGCCGGCGCTGAAGCGGCAGTGGAAGGCATTCGCCATCTCGACGAATTGCAAGTGTACGATTTACAAGGGCTGCATAAAACCTTAAACTAAGGTTTAGACGTACCCAATTAACCACAGAGCTCGCGCCGGAGGTTGGCGTGGCCTCTGTGGTTTTCCATTGTAAAGACAAAGTAGATAGATATGACTTCAGTTCCACTTACCAAATTCGGCGCAGAACTTCTCAAGGAAGAACTGCACCAGTTGAAGACCAAAGAACGCCGTATCGTCATTGACGCGATTGCAGAAGCCCGCTCGCACGGCGATTTGTCGGAAAACGCCGAGTACGATGCCGCCAAGGAGCGCCAGGCGTTTGTGGAAGGCCGTATCGCCGAACTCGAAGGCAAGCTGAGCGCTGCGCAAATCATCGACCCAACCCAGCTCGACGCCGATGGCCGCGTGGTGTTTGCCGCCACTGTCGATCTGGAAGACCTGGAATCGGGCGCCAAAGTCACTTACCAGATTGTCGGCCTCGACGAAGCCGATCTGAAATTGAGCAAGGTATCGGTGACCTCGCCGATTGCCCGTGCGCTGATCGGCAAGTCGGCCGGCGACGTGGTGGAAGTGCAGGCGCCGTCCGGCCCGCGTGAATACGAAATTCTGGAAGTCCGTTACGTCTGATGCTACTCGCACGCACCCGTTTATTGGTCGCCACGCTGTGGGCAGGCAGCTTGTGGGGTATCGGCTACCTGGCCGCGCCCACGCTGTTTGCCACGCTGAGCGACCGTGTGCTGGCTGGCACGATTGCTTCCAGCTTGTTCCATAACCAGGCCTGGGTATCGATTGCCTGCGCCGTGGTGATGTTGCTGTTGCTGTGGGCAACCAAGCCCAACAACGGCGGCATTTTCGCCGGTTCCGCCGCAAATATGGCCGCCAAGGGGCGCCGCACGGTGATCATCATCGTGCTGATGATGCTCGCATGTACGCTGGTATCGCACTTTGGCTTGCAGCCGATGATGGCTGCACTGCGCGCCGGCGCCGGGCCGGGTGGGGTGATGGAGTCTGCCGCCAAGAATGAGTTTGGCATTTTGCATGGCATCTCAAGCACGATTTACCTGGTGCAGAGTTTGCTGGCGGCGTGGCTGGTCGTTAAGCAATAAGTAAAAAGTACTACCCCAAAACAAAAAGGGGCCGGACCCTGTGGGTTCGACCCCGAAATACGTGGGGTGCGGGGTAAAGCTAACGTTACTTCGAACCCAAAGCACTCTTTTTGGTCGACTTCTGGCGTGGCTTGGCGCGTTTGATATTGCCGCCTTCGGTTACGCGTTCATTTCCCTTGAGTAATACCTTGGTGACCGACGGACGCTTGGTGCCGCTGGCGCTGGGCTTGACGATGGTGACTTCGCGCATGCCTTTGCCGCTGCTGCTGCGCTCCTTGGTGGTTTCTACCTTGGGACGGTAGAGCACGAACAGTTTGCCGATGTGTTGCACCGGTGCTGCACCGAGTTCCTGGCAGATGGTGTCGTACATGGCAATGCGCGCTTCGCGGTCGTCGCCGAACACGCGCACCTTGATCAGGCCGTGCGCATCGAGGCTGGCCGAGATTTCCTTGACGACGGATTCGGTAAGGCCGGCTTCGCCGATCATGACGACTGGATTGAGCCCGTGTGCTTCTGCGCGCAGGGCGCTGCGCTCGGCCGGTGTGAGTTTGATCATAACAATATTTTTTGATGTACCTATAAAAGCAGTATTCTACGCGAATGGCCAAGAACAAATTAAACAAAAACTGGTTACACGACCATATTAACGATCCCTACGTCAAACTTGCACAGAAAGAGGGTTATCGGGCACGTGCGGCCTACAAACTCAAGGAGATCGACGAGGCTGAAAAGCTCATCAAGTCCGGTCACACCGTGGTCGACCTCGGTTGCACCCCGGGCAGCTGGGCCCAGTACACCCGGCGCAAGCTGGCGGGCAAGGACGGCGGCGGTATTCACGGCACCATCATCGGCCTGGACATCTTGCCAATGGAACCGGTCGCCGATGTTCAATATATCCAGGGCGATTTCCGCGAAGAAGAGGTGTTGTCGCAGTTGGACACCGTGCTCGCCGGCCGCAAGGTC
>JBEVNE010000066.1:0-4222 GCA_040508275.1 Duganella sp. | reverse complement strand
CGCCGATGTCTGACAGGGCCACCGTGAAATTGCGGCTGCTGGTGGCCGGCACGAACTGCTCGCTGGCCAGTATGTCGTTGCGCAGCCGCTGGAGGATATCGCGCGTGGGGTCCATCAGCGCCAGTGCGCGTGGCGTGGGTGCCATGCCCTGAACGGTGCGCACGAACAGGGGGTCGCCCAGCGCCCGGCGCAGCTTGTTCAGGGCGACGCTCACGGCTGGCTGGCTCATGCCGAGCGCCCTGGCGGCGCCGCTCACACTGCGCTGCTCGTAAATCGCCAGGGCCACTGGCAGCAAATTCAGATCGAATCCGGGCATCGGTCACTCCTTCGAACTATATTTGATAATCATATACAGGATATGCAATTTATTCTATTTCAAAATACAGCGGTCTCCGCGATCATCATTTCAAAGCAAAAAAAATTCATCACAACCGGAGACAAACCATGCACTTCTTCCCAAGGGCGCTGTTGGGTGCTGCCGCCTGCCTGTACGCCGCCACCATCTGCCACGCCGACAGCGGCACTATTCGCGTAGGCGTGATCACGTCGCTCAGCGGCCCCGCCGCAGCCAGCGGCGAACAGATGAAAGCCGGCATCGAGACCTGGCTGCAGCAGCACGGCAAGAATATTGCAGGCAAGAAAATCGAGGTGATTTACAAGGACGACACCGGCCCGCAGCCGGAAGTGGCCAAGCGGCTGGCGGCTGAATTGGTGGGCCGCGAGAAGGTCGATATCCTGGCCGGTTTCGTATTCACGCCCAACGCCATCGCGGCCGCCAGCGTGGCTGACCGGTCCCAAACGCCGATGGTCGTGATGAACGCGGCCGCATCGTCGATCACCAGGCGGTCGCCGTATCTCACCCGCACCTCGTATACCATCGCCCAGTCGGTGCAGCCGCTGGCGCAATGGGCTTATAAAACCGGTTCGCGCCGTGTATATTCGATCGTGGCGGACTATGCCCCTGGCCATGATGCCCACGAATGGTTCAGCACCGCCTTCAAGGCTGCCGGCGGCACGGTGATCGACTCGGCAAAGGCGCCGCTGGCGACGGTCGACTTCAGCGCGTACCTGCAACGCATCAAGGACGCCAAGCCCGATGCGGTCCACGTGTTCCTGCCCAACGGCCAGCCGATGATCGCGTTCATGAAGGCGTACCGGGAGAAGGGGCTTGACAAGGCCGGCATCCGCTTTCTCGGCGGCGAGGGCTGGGCCGACGGCGATGTGCTGAGCGCAGCCGGTGACTCCATTGCCGGCATCTATACCGCCGGCTTTTATGCCTACAATCGTCCCGGCGCCGAGAACACGGCATTCACCGTAGCCTTCAGCAAGGCCGCCACGCAGCTCAATTCGCCGAAACTCAAGCCCAACTTCCAGGCCGTGGCAGCCTATGACGGCATGGCCCTGATTGCGGCCACACTGGAAAAAAACGGCGGCCGGACAGATGGTCCCGCCTTTGCCGCCGCCCTCAAGGACTATCGTGCGGCCAGCCCACGCGGCACCGTCGCGATTGATCCTGCCACCCGCGACATCGTGCAAACCATCTATATCCGCCGTATCGACAAGCTTGCGGGGGGCGGCTACGGCGCCACCGAGATCGACCGCTACGACAACGTCCGCGATCCCGCCCAATAACCCGGAACAGCCAAGGAGACCATTATGTTCCAAAACATTTTCCCACTTGACCAATGGTATGTCGCGGGCTTTGCCTGGGAGCTCGGCGAAAAGCCGCTCGCCCGCAAGCTGCTCAATACACCGATCGTGATGTTCCCGACCGACGGCGGCGGCGTGGCTGCGCTGGAAGACCGCTGCTGCCACCGCGCCGTGCCGCTGTCCTGCGGTACGCTGGAGGACAATGCAATCCGCTGCGGCTATCACGGACTGAAGTTTGCCCCCAGCGGCCAGTGCATCGAAGTACCGGGACAACTGAAAATCCCTGGCAAGGCCAAGGTGCGCGCCTTTCCTGCGGCCGTGTGCAACCAGGTGATCTGGATCTGGTTTGGCGTGACGGCCGACAGCCTGCCTCCCGGTCTGCCGCCGGAGCTTCCTGCCCATGAAAATCCGCAGTACACCTGGAAGGGCGGGCTGTTTCACTATCAGGCGCCGTTTCAGCTGATCCACGACAATCTGCTTGATCTGAGCCACGTCGGCTATCTGCACGGTAAAACCATCGGCGGCAACGCCAAGGTGCATATGGAGGCGCCGACCGTCGTCACTTCCGAGGGCGAAAAGGTGCGCGTGGTGCGCTGGATGAAGGATTCCCAGCCACCGGCAACCTACACGGCGGCGTGGCCGTTCAAGGGCGCTGTCGATCGTTGGCAAGAGATCGAATTTCACATGACGTATCTGCAAATCTTCACCGGCGCCGTCGAACCGGGCACTGACGCGCTGGACGATCCCGCGCGCGGTGGCGTCCATATGCGCGGCTTCCACGGCATCACGCCCGAGACGGAAACCTCCACGCACTACTTTTGGACCATGGCCAGTTCGGCGCACCCGGACCAGCCGGACAATGCCGAAACCGTGTACCGCCAGACCGCCCAGACTTTCGAGGAAGACCGTGTGTTGATCGAGCTTCAGTACGAAAACATGAAACGCTATGGCAGTGGCCCGATGGTCGATATTCACGTCGATGCGGGTGCCAACCGGGCGCGCCGCATTGTGGCGGCGCAGGTGGCTAGCCAGGCGCCGGTGGCGCAGCCTGCGGTGGCGATGCAGGCGGGAGGGTAAACGCATGGAGATGGTGATTGCCGCAGTAAGCAACGCTGGCAACGCCGGCGACGTGCGCATCTTCGAACTGCGCGCCGCCGACGGCTCCATGCTGCCCGCTTATGAGGCTGGCGCCCACGTGGACGTGCATCTCCCGGGTGATATCGTGCGCCAGTATTCGCTGTGTTGCAGCGCACCCTCGCGGAGCGCCTGGCGTATCGCGGTCAAACGCGATGCGCAGTCGCGCGGTGGATCCGCGTGGTTGCACGAAGCGGCGGCCCTGGGCACGCGCCTGCAAGTGGGCGCACCGCGCAATGTGTTTGCGCTGGCGCAGGGCGCCGATATGTACCTGCTATATGGCGGCGGTATCGGCATCACCCCCATCCTGTCGATGGCCTATGCGCTGCTGGCGCGCGGCGCAGCATTCAAGTTGCTGTACTTCGTGCGCGACGAATCTGGGATGGCCTTCGGCGACGAATTGATCACTGGTCCCTTGGCACCGCATGCCGAGATCCACGCCTGCCTGAGTGGCGAAGCGGTGGCCAGCAGAATTGCCGCTTCGATGAACCTGGCGCGGGCGGCTGGCACCCAGGTCTATGTGTGTGGGCCTGCCCGCTTCATGGACCTGGTGCGGGAGCAGGGGGCAAGCCGGTTTGGCCATGCGGCGGTTCATCAGGAGTCGTTCGGCGCTGCGGCCACAGCGACAGGTGGCGACACGTCATTCGTATTGCGCCTGGCCAGGTCGCAGCGCGAGGTCGAGGTGCCAGCCAGCGCGTCTGCGCTTGCCTGCCTGCAGGCGGCTGGTGTCGAGGTGGATTGCTCATGCGAGGTGGGGGTGTGCGGCACTTGCCGTACCATTGTCCTTGAGGGACAGCCAGACCACCGCGATTCGGTGCTTGATGCTGCGGAGAAGCTGAGCAACACGGTATTCATGCCGTGTGTTTCACGCGCAAACACCTCGGTGCTGGTGCTGGATCTTTAATCTGTCCAATATTCAGCACCTCAGCGTAGCCGTCCACAGGCTTCGCAGCGCTCACCCTGCCTCCGCAGGGAACACCACCAGAACCCGGGTTCCCGGGCCATCCGTACGCGCCTCGATGCGCAGCGTGGCGCCGTGGCGCACGGCGATTTCGTGGGCAATCGGCAGTCCGAGGCCGCAACCGCCGGCGTTGCCCTCGCTGGCGGCGCCGCTGCCGCCGCGATAAAAGCGTTCCAGCACCAGGCTGCGTTCGGCGGCGGGAATGCCGGGACCGTCGTCTTCCACGGCCAGCATGACTGCCGGCGTGCCGCTGGCTGGCGGCACGGGTGTCCACAAGACCAGCGTCACCACGCCGCCGCGGCGGTTGTAGCGGATGGCGTTGTCGATCAGGTTGGCGAGCAGCTCGCGCAGCAGATGTGCTTCTCCCGCCACCGTCACCGTGCCATCGGGACCGTCGTAACCGAGGTCGATATCCTTGTCCAGCGCATTGTCGGCCCAGCGTTCGACCTCCATGCGCGCCAGCGCCGCCAGATCCAC
>JBEVNE010000032.1:0-10740 GCA_040508275.1 Duganella sp. | reverse complement strand
CGAGGCAGCAGAGCAGTATGGCGCGGCAATGGCCATGCAGCCGGACTACTACCATGCCATGTACGGGCGTGGTCTGGCGCGCCGCAAGCTGGGCCAGCGCAGCGCCGGCGACGCCGACCTGCAGGCAGCGCGCGCAGGCCTCCCCGGCATAGACGCCGAGTATGCCAACTTCGGCGTCAAACCTTAGCCAGCTTCGTGAACTTATTTTGCCGGCACAGGACCCAGCGTCTGGTGATCTGGCTTGCTGCGCGGCGCCGCTTTGTGCACCATCGTGTACGCGTAGTCCACGCCCATACCGTAGGCGCCCGAATGTTCGCGCACGATATCCATGACGGCGTCGTACGATTCGCGGCGGGCCCAGTCGCGCTGCCATTCCAGCAGCACCTGCTGCCAGGTCACTGGCACCACGCCGGCCTGCACCATGCGCAGCATGGCCATGTCGTGCGCTTCTTTCGAGGTGCCGCCCGAAGCGTCGGAAACCATGTAGATTTCATAGCCGCCTTCGAGCATGGCGCCCAGTGCGAAGGTGGTGTTGCACACTTCGGTCCACAAGCCGGCCACGATCACTTTTTTCTTGCCGCTGGCCGCCAGTGCATCGCGCACTTTCTGGTCGTCCCAGGAATTCATCGAGCTGCGTTCGAGGATATCCTTGCCGGGGAACACGTCCAGCAGTTCCGGGTAGGTATGGCCAGAAAACGCTTCCGTTTCCACGGTGGTGATGGTGGTGGGGATATTGAATACCTTGGCAGCCTTGGCCAGCCCTACGGTATTGTTTTTAAGCACCTGGCGGTCGATCGACTGCACGCCGAACGCCATTTGCGGCTGATGGTCGATGAAGATCAGTTGCGAGTTTTGCGGGGTCAGCACTTCAAGTTTAGGGTTGGTCATGGTGATATCCGGTCGGTTGAAAAGAACCACCATGGTAGGCGTCGGCGCGCGCGCCCACCACTTCCTAAAGTCATACCCGGCAGGCCATGTCCCGTGCAGAGTAAAAAATAAGGCCAAAGACAGCGTTTTGGCAGATATCCACACCATCTGTGGATAAGCTTGTGAATAAACCCCTCTTGACAGCGGATACCGCCCGTAACGACGGGCGTTCAAACAAAATGCTTATTCTGAAGGCAAATTAATACCCCAATAAAATCAATGACTTGCCACACTGGCGCTGACAGCCTTGCCGACAAATGAGCACGCTTGAAAAATATTTTTTTGTGCATAAGTACACTCTGTGACAAGGACGCCGGGAATTCTTTGACAAAACTGCGCACGAGGAATAGTGTGACCGGGGGAGTTGGGAAAATTTCCTTCCAAGAACTCGTTTTGGGATCGATGCATGAATCAGAATAGCGACGATACAGACTGGATGATCGACGACGATGCCTGCACGGGCGAAGCCGATGCCAACAGTCCGGGTGCGCTGGCGGCGCCGGCGCCGTGGCGGGTGCTGATCGTGGATGACGATGTCGATGTCCACGTCGTCACCAAATTTTCACTAAGCAACGTCTGCTTCCAGGGACGGCGGCTAAGCTTCCTGCATGCCTACAGCGGCGAAGAAGCGCTCAACACGCTGCGCAACACGCCCGATATCGCCCTGGTGCTGCTTGACGTGATCATGGAAACCAGCGACGCCGGCCTGGTAGTGGCGCGCCAGATACGCGATACCCTGCATAACCGGCTGGTACGTATCGTGCTGCGCACGGGCCAGCCCGGCCAGGCGCTCGAGCACAGCATTATTCTCGACTACGATATCAACGATTTCTGGTGCAAGACCGACCTCACCACGCGCAAGCTCTTTACCACGGTGATCGCTTCGCTGCGCGCCTACGCGGGACTGGAGCAGGCGCAGCAGGAAACCGCCGCCCTGCAGGCGGAACTGGCTCATAGTCGTCGTCTGCTGGCCGCTGTCGATCAGCATGCGCTGCTGGCCACCCTCGATGCACGCGGCAAGATTACCGCCGTCAACGACAAATTTTGCTCCAGGCTACAGTTCAGCCGTGACGAATTGCTGGGCGCCGACCTGCGTCTGCTGCACCCGCAACCGTATCCGCCCGACCAGCTGGCGGACGCCCTGCAGGCGCTCAAGGCCGGCGAACCATGGACCGATGTCGTTACCGCCTGGCGCCGCGACGGCCAGGCAATCCGCCTGCGCATCACGGTCAGCGTGGTGGACGATCCCGCCACGCCCTATGTCATCCTTGGAAACACGTGCTAAATCCTTGATTTATAAGCACTTGCCGCGATATCCACAGCGTCTGTGCATAACGGTGTGGATATCCCCCCATTGACAACGAAGCGCGCCTGTAACGGCGCGGTTTTCTACAAACTGCCCATCCAACGAGCAGTTTTAATGTCCTTTAAAATCAATCACTTGCATAGATATCGTTTTCAGCATCAAAAATTTTAAAAAAAATTCTTGTCAAGCTGATGTGTGCATAAGTAAACCTGCAACTTGCATAAGCGCGCCTTATCAATGGCTGTCGTTTACCGCCATGCTGCGCCGCTGCTGCGGGTATAGCAGCACCCGTTCGATGACGTGGCGGGCAACATTGTGCGACTGCAAATATTCGACCGCACACACCGTGCTGCACGTCGCTTGCACAACAATACCGCGCTCGACAATGGCGCTGCGCTGCAGATCGGTGCGAGGCTGTTGTTGCATGGGCAGCCGTTCCGGCCGCGGAAGATTCAGAGAGTGAGAAAGATCGTTCATCGGGTGCCTCGCTAGAATGTGGGGAATATTGGCCATTGTTGACCATGATCAGAACCGCAGGAACCAGCACGTGCACGGGGAGTATGGCCGACCTCTGCCCAAAGTCAATGGCAGGCTCCTATCATTAAGCAATTAAAATATTGCTCACTTTTGATTGTCATGGACTTTGAGCAATCTGAAGTGCAATATGACAGCATGACGACTTCACGCCCCCGCCCACATTCTCTCGGCGACCTGTTTATCTCCTTTACCGTGCTGGCCCTGCAGGGCTTTGGCGGCGTGCTGGCCGTGGTGCAGCGCGAAATGGTCGAACGCAAGCGCTGGCTCACGCAGGAAGAGTTTCTGGAAGACTGGGCGGTGGCGCAGATCATGCCCGGTCCTAACGTTGTCAACCTGGCGCTGATGATAGGCGACCGTTATTTCGGCCTGCGCGGCGCCATGACGGCGCTGGCCGGCATGTTGACGGTGCCGCTGCTGCTGGTACTGGCGCTGGCCGTGCTGCATTCACACTATGCCCAGCATCCGGGCGTGGCTGGTGCGCTGCGTGGCATGGCGGCGGTGGCAGCAGGGATGATCGCCGCCACCGGCGTCAAGCTGGCCTCGGCACTGCGCACGCATCCGCTGCCCGGCTGGCTGAGCGGCACGGTGGCCGCGCTCTGCGTGCTGTGCGTGGTGGTATTGCGGATACCGCTGGCCTATACCTTGCTGATGCTGGGCAGCGTGTGCGTGGGCCTGACCTGGCGCGTGCTGAAAGCGCGGCCGGCATGAGCGCGGCGCCTGTGCCGGAGTCGCTGCACATCGTGCTGAGCATGGCCGACTGGTTGAACCTGTTTGGCCACTACCTGCTGCTGTCCTTGCTGTCGGTCGGTGGCGCCATCTCGACCACCACCGAAATGCACCGCTACCTGGTGCTCGAACACCAGTGGCTGACGCCGGCGCAGTTTAACGACTGCATCGCCATCGCCCAGGCTTCGCCCGGCCCCAACGTGCTGTTTGTGGCGCTGATGGGCTGGAACGTCGGGCTGAACGCCGGCAGCTATGGCGCCGCCTTTGCCGGCGTGGCCGTGACCATGCTCGGCATTATGGTACCGAGCACCACCCTCACCTACCTGGCGGCGCGCTGGGCACAGCGCAACCGCGAAAGGCTGGGCGTGCGCGCCTTCAAGCAGGGCATGGCGCCAGTGGTGGTGGGATTGATGGTGTCGGTCGGGCTGGTGCTGGGCAGCGCGCACCGCGACCTGACGACGGACTGGCCGATATGGCTGCTGTCGCTGGCGGCCGGAATGCTGATCTGGCGCACCCGTATCCACCTGCTGTGGCTACTGGCCGCCGGTGCCCTGCTGGGATGGTTCCAGCTGGTGTGAGCGCCGGCGGGAGGGGGGGGTATTACTCCGCAGCATTACTCCGCAGTGTTACTCCGCAGTATTACTCTTTGATGGCTTCGACGGCGAAGGTCAGGGTGACTTCATCGCCAACGTTGGGAGCGTATTTGCCGGCATTAAACTCGGTGCGCTTGATCTTGGCCGTGGCGTTGGCGCCGCACGCGAGTTTTTTCATCATCGGGTGGTCGGCGCACTGGAAGTGCGAAATGGTCAGCGTGACCGGCTTGGTAATGCCCTTGATGGTCAGGTTGCCTTCCACGCTGGCTGGCGCGTCACCCTTGAAATTGACCTTGGTCGATTTGTAGGTAATGGTCGGGAACTTGGCGGTATCGAGGAAGTCTTCGCCCTGGATATGGCTGTCGAACAGCTTGGAGCCCGTATCGACCGACTTGGTGTCGATCGTCGCTTCCACCGAGCCGGTTTTGGCGGCGCGATCGATGGTGACCTTGGCCGTGGTGTTGTTGAAGCGGCTGGTCTGGATCGAATAACCGAAGTGGCTGTAGCTGAAGCTGGCAAACGTGTGGTTGGCGTCGGAAGCGAAGTTTTCCGGAGCAGCCATGGCGGACATGGAGACACCAGCGGCGATCAGCAGGGCGAGGATTTTTTTCATTGTCAAACTCCAGTAGATTTTTCGAGAGGCTCTCGAAGTGACAATGATTATGCGCGTGACAAGAGGGAATTGTAAAACGAAAAATTTACCGCCTTATTATCGATAAAATCGATGATGTAGCCGGTACAAACACGGGATTTGCACCGGTCACCACTCAGGCAGCCGCCGCAATGGCGCCGCCGCCGGTTTGCGGGCGCGGCTGCAGAATACTGTTCAACAGCTTTTGCTCAAGCGCGGCAAACGCCGCATTGCCGCGCGCCCGCGGACGTGGCAAATCAACCTTGAGGTCGAGCGTGATACGCCCTTCCTCGATCAGCACCACGCGGTCGGCCAGCGCCAGCGCTTCCTGCACGTCATGCGTCACCAGCACGGCGGTAAAACCGCGCGCCTGCCACAGCGATTCGATCAGCTGCTGCATTTCGATGCGTGTCAGCGCGTCGAGCGCACCGAGCGGTTCGTCGAGCAGCAACAACTGCGGTTCGTGCAGCAGCGCGCGCGCCAGCGCCACGCGCTGGCGCTGGCCGCCGGACAATTCGGACGGCCAGTCATTGGCGCGCTCGCCCAGCCCCACCGTGGTCAGCGTGGCCGCTGCCGCATTGAGCGCGCGCGGCAGGCCGAGGGCGACATTTTCCAGCACGGTTTTCCACGGCAGCAGCCGCGCTTCCTGGAACATGATGCGGATATTCGCCCCGGGGCTGCCGTTCAGCGCGCCCTGGCCCACGGCGATGCTGCCCTGGTCGGCCGTTTCCAGGCCGGCAATCGCGCGCAGCAGCGTGCTTTTGCCGCAGCCGCTGCGGCCCACCACGGCGACGAATTCGCCGGGCTGCAAGGTGAGCGCAACGTCGTTGAGCACGGCGCGCTCGCCAAACGACTTGTACAAGCCATCGAGCGCCAGCGACACGCCCTGGCGCCGCGCCGGCTTGGTCAGCGGCGATGCGGACGACGCCGCCGCGACAGTGGTGACAGGCAGCGCCGCCTGCTGCTCGCGCGCCATGCCGCCGATATCAAACAGGGTGGTAGAAATATTCATACGATTTACTCCAGTTTCCGTCAGCGCATCAGCGATACGCGGGGTTCCAGCGCAGGAAGCGTTTTTCCAGCCCGCGCGAGGCCAGGTCGGCCGCCTTGCCCAGCAATGCGTACAGCAAAATACCGACCAGCACCACGTCCGTTTGCAGGAATTCGCGGGCATTCATGGTCATGTAGCCGATGCCGGCCTGCGCCGAAATCGTCTCTGCCACGATCAGCAGCACCCACACCAGCCCCAGCGAAAAGCGCACGCCCACCAGGATCGACGGCAGCGCCGCCGGCAGGATCACGTCGCGGTACAGCGGCCAGCCGGACAGGCCGTAGCTGCGCGCCATTTCGATCAGGCCCTGGTCGGCCGAACGGATGCCGTGGAAGGTATTCAGATACACGGGGAAGAACACGCCCACTGCCAGCAGGAACAGCTTGGCCGTTTCATCGATGCCGAACCACAGGATCACCAGCGGGATCAGCGCCAGCGCCGGGATGTTGCGCACCATTTGCAGCGTGGTGTCGAGCAGCGTTTCGGCGCGCCGGAAACTGCCCGTCAACAGGCCAAGCAGCAGGCCCAGGCCGGCGCCGATGGCAAAACCGGTGGCGGCGCGCCACAGGCTGGTGCGCAAATGCACCCACAATTCGCCCGATTCCGCCAGCACCCAGAAAGCCTTGGCCACGGCCCACGGTTCCGGCAGGATGCGGGTGGACAGCCAGCCCGCTTGCGAAGCGATCTGCCAGCCGGCGATCAGCAGGAAGGGCAGCACCCACGGCGCCCAGGCGCTATTTTCGCTCCATGTGCCGCCCTTGCTGCGTGCGCCTTTTTGTATTGCTTTGTTTGCCATTGCTTCACCTTGATGAGGTTGTTGCCAGTTTTTTTAACGCGCCTCAGGCGGCTTTTTTCGGCACGATGTCGCTGGCCATGATCTCGCCAAACGGGCCGCTCAGCGATTGCGCGCCCACGGCTTTTCCTTTACCCAGCAGCGGGAACACCAGTTCGGCGAAGCGGTACGATTCTTCCAGGTGCGGGTAGCCGGAAAAGATGAAGGTTTCGATACCGAGGTCGGCATATTCGCGGATGCGCGCCACCACGGTTTCGGCGTCGCCCACCAGCGCGGTGCCGGCGCCGCCTCGCACCAGGCCCACGCCCGCCCACAGGTTGGGTGACACTTCCAGCCGGTCGCGCCGGCCGCCGTGCAAGGCCGCCATGCGCTGCTGGCCGACCGAATCCATCTTGCCAAACGCCGCCTGGGCCCTGGCGATGGTGTCGTCGTCGAGGTGGCTGATCAGCTCATCGGCGGCGCGCCAGGCTTCCTCGTTGGTTTCGCGCACGATCACGTGCAGGCGGATGCCGAACTTCACGGTGCGGCCATGGCGGGCGGCACGCGCGCGAATGTCGGCCAGCTTTTCGGCCACCGCCGCCGGCGGTTCGCCCCAGGTCAGGTAGACATCCATCTGCTCGGCCGCCAACGCGTGGGCCGGCTCGGACGAGCCGCCGAAGTACAGCGGCGGATACGGCTTCTGCACGGCCGGGTACAGGGTTTTGGCGCCTTTTACGCGGATATGCTTGCCCTCGAAATCGTAGCCCGCGTCGCCGCCCTCGCCGGCCAGCGAAGCACGCCACACGCGGATGAATTCATCGGAAATTTCATAGCGCTTGGCATGGTCGGCATACAGGCCGTCCGCTTCCAGTTCGCCCTGATCGCCGCCGGTGACCACGTTGATCAGCAGGCGGCCATTGGACAGGCGGTCGAACGTGGCAGCCATGCGCACGGCCAGGCCGGGCGTGGTCAGGCCGGGACGGATCGCCACCAGGAATTTCAGCTTTTGCGTGACGCTGATCAGCGACGACGCCACCACCCAGGCGTCTTCGCACGAGCGCCCGGTGGGCAGCAGCACGCCGTCGTAGCCGAGCGTATCGGCAGCGACCGCGCACTGCTTGAGATAATCGGCATCGACCGGGCGCGCGCCCTTGGTGGTGCCGAGGTAGCGGCTGTCGCCGTGGGTGGGAATGAACCAGAAAATATTCAACGACATCTTGTACTCCTTGGCGCTATTACTGCGGCCGCAGTTGTGCATCCTTGACCACGATAGCTTTCGGGATCAGTTTGAGACTGGCGAAGGCGTCGGCCACTTTTTGCTGCTGCTCCAGCACCGCCGCGCTGATCGGCTTCACACCGTAGGCATAGCGTGCAGCGGCCAGCGCCACCACCTCGGTATCGAGGCCGGTCTGCGCAGCCAGGATGGCAGCGACTTCTTTCGGATTTTTGGCGCCCCAGTCATCGACCTTGGCAATTTCTTCCAGCACGATGCGCAGCACCTCGCGGTTCTTTTCCGCGTACGGGCGCGCTGCCAGGTAAAACTGGTAATTGGCCACCAGGCCCTTGCCGTCCGCCAGCACGCGGGCGCCGATCTGCTTTTCGGCAGCAGCCAGGAACGGGTCCCAGATCACCCAGGCATCGACGCTGCCACGCTCGAAGGCGGCGCGCGCATCGGCCGGCGGCAGGTAGACCACCTGCACATCCTTGTAGTCGATGCCGGCTTTCTCCAGCGCCTTGACCAGCAGGTAGTGCACATTCGAGCCTTTGTTGAGGGCGATCTTCTTGCCTTTCAGTTCAGCCACGCTGCGCACGGTGGAGCTTTTTGGCACCACGATTGCTTCGCTGGCCGGCGACGGCGGCTCGTTGCCGACGTAGACCAGGTTGGCGCCGGCCGCCTGGGCAAAGATCGGCGGCGCTTCGCCGACCGTGCCAAAATCGACGCTGCCGACGTTCAGACCTTCGAGCAGTTGCGGGCCGGCCGGAAACTCGGTCCATTTGACCTTGATATTGCTGGCAGCCAGGCGCTGCTCGAGCGTGCCGCGTCCCTTGAGCAGCGTCAGCGTGCCGTATTTCTGGTAGCCGATGCGGATTTCCTGCGCAGCCTGCGCCACGGCAGGCGCCGGAGCGCCGGCGGCGGCCAGCACACCGCTGGCAAACAGCAGGGCCAGCGTGTGGCGGCGCGCGGTGCGTTTCGAGACAATGCCCATACCAGCTCCTTTCAGCGCGCCAGACGGATCGGCTCGATCAGCGGCACAAACGCCTCCTGCACCTGTTGCGCCTGCGCTTGCAGCGCTGCCGCCAGGCCGTCGATACCGGCCTGCACGCGCCAGGCAATCGCCTGGTCGAGCGCCAGCCCGCTGCCCTCGTTCCATACCAGCTGCGATGAAGTCGCGTAAATACTGGTCAGCACGTGACGCGCATCGAGCGCATGCAGCACCGGGCGCAGCGCGTAATCAAGCGCCAGCATGTGCGACTGGCTGCCGCCGGTGGCCAGCGGCAGCACGGCCTTGCCGGCCAGTCCATCCTGCGGCAGCAGGTCGAGGAAGGCTTTCAGCAGGCCGGTGTAGGAAGCTTTATAGATCGGCGTGGCGATCACGATGGCCTCGGCCTCGGCAACGGCAGCCAGCGCACGCTTGATCGCCAGGTCCGAGGTTTCCGCATTGAGCAGCGCATGGGCCGGCAGCTCGCGCACCTGCACCTTGCTGACGCGATGGCCTTTATCGGCCAGCTTGTCGCCCACGTGGTCGAGCAGACGACCAGTACTGGAAACAGCTGCCGGGCTGCCGCCGATTAAAACGATGCTCATGATTGCGCCCCAATGGTATGGATGTAAGTGGCCGCAAGAGTACGGCGGCACGATAGAAATCAAAACGAATTGTTTTACGCTTCGATATGCATTTTCCGAATCAGACGTTTTTCGCATATGCAAAGGCGGAATCGTTCGTGTACCGCCTAAGGAGCCGGGTGCCATACTGGGGTACCGATACTTCAAGACGGACATACCATGTCTCAAGCAAGAAAGACGGCGCCGCTTTCAGCACAGGAAGCCGCGTTTGATCGATCCTCCGTGCTGGGGGATGCCGCCAAACAGGCGGCCAACCTGGCGCGCCGCCTGGCCGAAACCGCCAATCAACGCGACCAGGCTGGCGGCCATGCAGCGCAGGAGCGTGAATGGCTGCGCGAATCGGGCCTGCTCACACTGTCGATTCCGGCCGTTTATGGCGGCCAGGGCGCCGACTGGCCTACCGTGCTGCAGGTGGTGCGCATCCTGGCGCGCGCTGACAGTGCGCTGGCCCATCTCTTCGGCTTCCATCACTTGCAGTTGGCCGGCATCCAGTTATATGGCTCGCCGCAGCAGCAACAGCGCTTCCTGAGGCAAACCGTCGACGAGCGCCTGTTCTGGGGTAACGCCCTCAATCCGCTCGACCGCCGCACCACCGCCAGCGATGCCGACTATGGTTTTGTGCTCGACGGCGTCAAGAGTTTTTCGTCTGGCTCGGTCGGTTCCGACTGGCTCACCATCTCGGCCTGGCATGAACCTACCCAAAGCGCCCTGATCGGCGTGCTGCCCACGCGCCAGCAAGGCGTGCAAGTGCAGGCCGACTGGGACGCGTTTGGCCAGAAGCAGACCGACAGTGGCAATGTGCACTTTGATGGCGTAGCGCTGCCGGCCACCCAGGTGTTGCAGGCGCCCGGCATTGCCGCCACGCCGCAGGCCACGCTGCGCTCGCAGGTGGCGCAGCTGATCATGGCCAATCTGTATCTCGGTATTGGCGAAGGCGCTTTCGAGGTGGCGCGCAACTACCTGCGTAACGAGGCACGGCCTTGGTTTGCCGCCGGCGTGGACAAGGCCACCGCCGATCCGCTGGTACAGCATCGCAGCGGCCAGTTATGGCTCAAGCTGCGACCGGCCGCCGTGCTGGCCGACCATGCGGCAGCGGAGCTTGAGCGCCTGTTCCGCCTCGGCGCCGATGTGAGTGCGCAGCAGCGCGGCGAGCTGGCGGTAGCCGTGGCCGAAGCCAAGTGCCTGGCCCACAGCGCCGGCATCGATGTCAGCAGCCAGATCTTCGAGCTGACCGGCGCACGCTCCACCTCGGCCCGTTATGGCTACGACCGCTTCTGGCGTAACGCCCGCGTACACACGCTGCACGATCCGATCGACTACAAGCTCCGCGACCTCGGCCGCTATGCGCTTGT
>JBEVNE010000418.1:0-4589 GCA_040508275.1 Duganella sp. | reverse complement strand
GGCAGGATCGGCGCGCTGCGGTCTACATCGGGATGCGACAGCCAGCTCTTGGCGCTGGCCACCAGCCGCCCCGGCACCTGGCCGCCGAGCTGGCGCGCCAGCCGGCCTGTTACCACCTGCGCAACCGGCGACTCAGCCTGCTCGCCGGTGGACCAAGGCAGTTGCGTCGCCCCCGGCGCCAGTTCTCCCGCCGCCGCGTGGTAGCGTACCGATGGCAGCAGCGCCGCAGCGCCGATTTCGCCGGGCGCCACCAGCTGTTCGATCTCGAACAGGCTGATGGCCGACTGGCCCGGCGCCGCGTAGGCCAGCACCGTGTTGGTGGTGCCAAGATCGATGCTGACGAGGTAGGGGCGCATGGGGGATCAGGCGGCGCTGGCTTCGTTGCGCACGTCGAACTCGACCTTCCAGCGCTGGCCGTCATTGGCCACTGCCAGCAGTTCCAGCGTGCCCGACTCGGTCGCCATGGCGTGCAGGCGCACCTGCACCACGTCGCCCGACTGCCGGCCTTCCGGCGACAGCGTGGCCTGGATTTCGTTCATCTCGATCAGTTCGTCCGGGCCCCAGAAGTCGATCCGGTCTCCGATCTGGTCCTGGCGCCGTACCGACGAACCGAAGAAGCGGAACTGCACCGGCTCACCGACCACCAGGCCGAATTCCTGGTTCGGCAATTCGATTTCGCTGCCTTCTTCCATGCCGAACGGCGCCACGCACAGCGCCTGGATCGGCGGTTCCATGCCTGGAATGGCCGGCATCGACGATTCGATGGCGACGTAGTACGCGCGCGCCGTGCCGCCGCGTATGCGCACACCGGCGCCGCGCCGCACATAGCTGTAGTAGGCGGCGCCGCGCGCCACCGCCAGGTCGAGATCGGCGCCAGCGAGCATGCGCGCCGGTTCCGCGCCTTCCAGATACAGCCAGTCGTTGAGCGTGCCCATCACGCGCTGCGCCAGCAGTTCGGACTTGAACACGCCGCCGTTGAACAGCACGGCGGTCGGGTGCAGGAAGGTGGCGTCGGGGTTGGCGTTGCCGCTGTAGCCGGCCAGTTCGCTGGTGGCGCCCAGCTGGCGCGCCAGGAAGGCGGCCAGGTGGCGCGTGATGCCGGCATCCTGGGCGTACGGCAGGCCCAGTTGCGTGAGGCCGGCGCGCTGGCGCACGGCCGGGCGGCTTGATGCTTCCACGGCAGGGAAGAAGCCGTCGAGGATGAAGGTGGTGACTTCGGCGCGCGTAAGTTCGGTGCGGATCGAGCCGCCGATCAGCTTTGAGCCGCGGCTGGGCACCACGATCGGCCAGGTGTCCACGCTGGCGTCGGCCAGCAGTTTTTCCTTGGCGCTGCGGCAGCCGTAGGTGAGCGCGCGCATCTGCCATGCATCGAGCTGGGTACCGTTGGCGGCCAGCTTGCGGGCGACTAAGTGCGCCAGCGCCAGGTCCATATTGTCGCCGCCAAGCAGGATATGGTCGCCCACCGCGATGCGGTGCGGCTCCAGCACGCCGTCGCGTTCCAGCACGGCGATCAGCGAAAAGTCGCTGGTGCCGCCACCGACGTCCACCACCAGGATGATGTCGCCCGGTTTGACTTCCTTGCGCCAGCGGCCTTCGCTGCCCTGGATCCAGCTGTACAGCGCGGCCTGCGGTTCTTCCAGCAGCGTCAGGTTGGCATAGCCGGCGGCGCGTGCCGCGTCGGCCGTCAGTTCGCGCGCGCCGGGATCGAACGAAGCGGGAATGGTCACCGTGACCGCCTGTTCGTTGAACGGCGCTTCCGGGTGGGCCTGTTCCCAGGCCTGGCGCAGGTGGGTGAGGTAGCGCGTGGATGCTTCCAGCGGCGATACGCGCGTGACTTCTTCCGGAGCATCGGCCGGCAGCAGGCCGGCGCGGCGGTCCACGCCGGGGTGGCTCAGCCAGCTCTTGGCGCTTGATACCAGGCGGATCGGCGTGGTGGCGCCACGGCTGCGCGCCATTTCGCCGGCCACGCCAGCGAGTTCCGCTGCGCTCTGCTGCCACGGCAGTTGCTTGTCGCCGGGCGCCAGTTCGTCGGCGTGCGGCAGGTACAGGAACGAGGGCAGCAGCGGCAGCTCTTCCACCGCGCCGGGCGCCGTCAGCTGGGGAATGGCCAGCACGCCGTGCGCGGTTTTTTCGCCGTCGCTGGTTTGCAGGTCCACATAGGACAGTGCGCTGTGGGTGGTGCCAAGGTCGATGCCGATGGCGTAACGTGGATCGCTCACAGTTCCACCTCCGCTGGCGCCAGGATGGCGGCATTGTGCGCTTCGGCCAGCTTGGGCAGGCGCACGTCGGCGGCGCGCCAGCCGCGATGGCTGAGGGTGCCGGTGAACGGCGCCTTGCCGACCACGTTGCCGGTCAGGCGCACGCTGGCGGCGTCAAAGCCTTCTGCCAGCGTAATGCGGCTGCCTTCGGCTTCGCTGCGCACTGCTTCGATGGTGAAGTGCTCGCGCAGCACCTTGCCGCAGCCTTCATGGACCACGCGGGCGGCGGCGCCGATGTCGGCGTCGGAATAGGCGGCCAGGTTTTCCTGGGTGAAGTCGATCAGGCGCGCCTCGCGTTGCAGCAGGCCGAGCAGTTGCAGGGCAGCGTCTGGCGTGGCCACGCGCAGCGTGACTGGCGGTGGCGCAGGGACGGGCGCCGGAGTGGGTGCGGGAGCAGGGGCCGGAGCAGGGACCGGTGCAGCGGCGGCTTGCGGTGCGGCGTCGAGGCGGCTCAGGCGGGCGGCGTAGTCAGCGTCGGACAGGGCGCGGAAAAAGGCGCCGATGGCGATCGAGATGCGGCTGAAGAAAGACGGCAGCTCTTGGTTTGTTTGGTTCATCGGTAGTCTCGCGTAGCGTGGCCGGGGCGCCCCGTGGGGCGGCGTCCCGGCAGGTATAGGGGTTGGCTATTGCGCAGGGCGCACGCAGGCCTGTGCCTGCGGAAGCCGTGCATGATACCAGTTCGCGACTGGGGGCCAAAGCGCAGCAGCGAAAACCGCGCTTCGGGAGGGCCGATACTGGGCGTCCATACAGCTTGTTGCATACAAGCTATAATCGGCGCACAAGGGGAACAAAGGGAACAACGGGTAGCTGTTGAGCTTGGTAGGCAGGTCGGCAAAGTCGGGGAGCGCAGGTGTCGAAGGATCACAAGAAAGAGTTTGGCCGCATGTTTATTTTTTATCATGTGGCAAAGCAGGCCAGTTTCAGTGGCGCGGCCAAGCATCTGGGCATGTCGCGCACCATGGTCACACAGGCAGTGGAGGGGCTGGAACAGACGTTTTCGGTACGCCTGATCCACCGCACCACGCGCAGCTTCAACCTGACCGAGCAGGGCACGCGCCTGTTTGAGCGGGCCCAGCGCATGGTGCAGGAATACGAGGACGCCTGCGCCGAGCTGCACAGCGAAGCGGTCGAGGCCAAGGGCAAGATCGTCATGCAGATACCGGGCGTGCTCGATATTCCCGAAGTACACGGTGTGCTGGCGCGCTTCATGGCGGCGCATCCGCAGGTGTCGTTCGATATTTCCAATCTCGACCGGGTGGGCGACCTGGTCGAGCGCCAGGTCGATCTGGCGCTGCATATCGGTCCGCTCGGCGACAGTTCCTACCATGCGCGCCAGATCCACCGCTTTCGCACTTTCATTCTCGGCAGCCCCGCCTATTTTGCCGCCCATCCCGCGCCTGTGCATCCGGCTGAACTGGAACAGCACCAGGTGTTCAATTACCGCCACTGCCTGACCGGCGACAAGTGGATACTGGTCGATCCCGCCAGCGGCGAGCAGCAGACCTTTTCCATTGGCCGCCATGTGGTGGTCGACAGCGAGCGCCTGCTGGTGTCGTTTGCGGCCAATGGCCGTGGCGTGGCCAGTGCGCTCGACGTCAGCTGCGCAGCCCAGCTGAACGCCGGCAGCGTGGTGCCGGTGCTCGAACAATGGACCTACAAGGTGCCGCTGTACCTCGTGTATGTGTCGAAAAAATCGATGCCGCGCAGCCTGCGCATGCTGCTCGACGTGCTGACCGTGGAACTGCCGGCCGCGCTCAATGTGGAGATTCAGCTACCGGCACGCAGCGCCCGTTGAAGCGGTCTGCCTGACCGGCGTGGCGGCAGCACGGCGCAGGCCATGCCCACCGACAGCAACACCAGCACCGCCAGCCTGGCGGGTCCGATTTCGGCGCCAAAAGCATAATAGCTGAGCACCGCGCTGGTGATTGGCGCAATGAACTGGCAGGCGCCCAGCTGCACGGCGGACAGGCCCGGTGCGGCGCGGATGAATAACAGCAGCGGCAGCGCATTGACCACGCCGATCAGCGCCAGCAAGGCCATGTTGCTGCCGGCCGGCACGGCCGCTGCATGCGGCAAGTTGCGCCAGATGATCAGCGCCAGCGCCAGCATTGCGAACGGCGCCAGCAGCATGGTTTCCAGCTTCAGCGCGGTCAGCGGCGAGCTTGCCTGCGCCTCGGCGGCGTTTTGTTGCGCACCGAGCTTCTTGTGCAGCACCACGTAAGCGGCAAACGGCAGCGCAATCAGCAAGCCCAGGTACGGTACTTCGCCGGTGAAGACGATGTCGAGCGCCACCGCGCCCAGTGAAATGGCCAGGCCCAGGCGCTGGCGCGC
>JBEVNE010000254.1:0-8475 GCA_040508275.1 Duganella sp. | reverse complement strand
GGCGCCCTGGGCTGGGTCGGCTTTATCACCATGGGTTCGATCTACTACCTGATCCCGCGCCTGGTCGGCGAAACCCGCATGTACAGCGTCAAACTGATCGACCTGCACTTCTGGGTCGCCACCATCGGCGTGGTGCTGTACATCGCTGCGATGTGGATCGCTGGTGTGATGCAGGGCCTGATGTGGCGCGCGGTCAACCCGGACGGCACGCTGACCTACACCTTTGTCGAAAGCGTCAAGGCCACCTACCCCTACTACGCCGTGCGCGTACTGGGCGGCTTCCTCTACCTGTCGGGCATGTGCGTGATGGGCTACAACACCTGGATGACCTTGCGACAACGCGCCACCGTGACGGCGCCTATTCCTGCGATGCCTGCAGTGGCCGCCGGCCACGCCTGAGACGGAGTACGAAATGAAATTTTCACATGAATGGATCGAAAAAAACCCCTGGCTGCTGATCGGCCTGGTAACCCTGGTGGTGAGCTTTGGCGGCGCCGTGGAAATCATTCCGCTGTTCTTCCAGAAGTCCACCACTGAGCCGGTGGCGGGCCTCAAGCCTTACAGCCCGCTGCGCCTGACCGGGCGTGACATCTACGTGCGCGAAGGCTGCTACAACTGCCACTCGCAGATGATACGCCCGCTGCGCGCCGAGACCGAGCGCTATGGCCACTACTCGGTGGCCGGCGAGTTCGTCTACGACCGGCCGTTCCAGTGGGGTTCCAAGCGCACCGGTCCCGACCTGGCGCGCGTGGGCGGCCGCTATAGCGACGAATGGCACCGCACCCACCTGGCCAATCCGCGCGACGTGGTGCCGGAATCGAATATGCCGAACTACCCCTGGCTGGCCAAGACCAAGCTGGTGCCGCAGGACGTGATACCGAAACTGCGCGCACTGCAACGACTGGGCGATCCGTACACCGATGCCGAGATCGCGGCAGCGCCGGAAGAACTGAAGGACAAGACAGAAGAAGACGCCCTGATCGCCTATCTGCAAGGCCTGGGCACATTAATCAAAGCAAGGAACTAACATGGCGATCGATATCCTGTTTGACCAAGCCAGCAGTGTCATGACGGTGGTGTCCTTCACCACCTTTCTCGGCATCCTGTGGTGGACCTACATCCGCCACAAGGAAACCGACTTTGCCAAGGCTGCGCAAGCACCGTTCGACGATGAAGAACCGTTGAGCGCCGAGGCGCGCGCGCGCATCTATGGCATCAATGGCGAGGAGAACCATCATGGCTGATTTTACCCATGGCTTCTGGGACTACTTTGTCATCATCATCACCCTGCTGGGCATCATCGGCTGCGGCATCCTGCTGTACTCGCAGTCCAAGGTGAAGGCCGTGCGCAACGCCGACGGTACCACCGAAACCACCGGCCACGTATGGGATGAAGACCTGACCGAACTCAATACCCCGATGCCGCGCTGGTGGATGTGGCTGTTCTACATCACCATCGTGTTCGCGCTCGGCTACCTGGTACTGTACCCGGGCCTGGGCAGCTTCAAAGGCACGCTGGGCTGGACCTCGGCCGGCAACTACAAGGCCGAGCTGAAACAAGCCGAGGCCGAATACGGCCCGCTGTTTGCACAGTACCAGAAGCAGGACCTGAAAGCGGTGGCCGCCGATCCGCAGGCGCGCGCGATTGGCGAACGCCTGTTCCTCAACTACTGCGCCCAGTGCCACGGCTCGGATGCACGCGGTAACAAGGGCTACCCCAACCTGACCGACAAGGACTGGCTGTTCGGCGGCACGCCGGAAATCATCAAGGAAACCATCTTGCACGGCCGCGTTGGCATCATGCCGCCGATGGGTGCAGCGGTAGGCAGCGAAAAGGATATCGAAAACGTCGCCCACTATGTATTGAGCCTGTCCGGTTCGACCCACGATCCGATCAAGTCGGTGTTCGGCAAGGCCAAGTTTGGCGCCTGCATGGCCTGCCACGGCGCCGACGCCAAGGGTAACCAGGCCCTCGGTGCACCGAATCTGACCGACAAGATCTGGCTGTTTGGCGGCAGTGCCGACTCCATCATGGAAACCATCCGCAATGGCCGCGGCGCCACCATGCCGGCCTTTAAGGACTTCCTCGGCGACGCCAAGGTGCACGTGCTGTCGGCGTATATCTGGAGCTTGTCCAACGATGTCACCCAGCCGATTGTGACACCGGCAGCGGCAGCCACTGAAGCGATGACCGAAGCATCAAAATGAGTGCTCCTGAGACACAAGTCATCAAGATGTACGCGGCGCGGGAAGAAATTTACCCGCGCGAGACCTCGGGCCGTTACGCCCGGCTGCGCTGGCTGTTTGTCTGGCTGACGCAACTATTCTTCTACGGCATCCCCTGGATGCAGTGGAATGATCGCCAGGCGCTGCTGTTCGACCTGACCACGCGCAAGTTCTACATCTTAGGCATGGTCTTGTGGCCTCAGGATTTCATTTACCTGGCGGTGCTGCTGATCATCAGCGCCTACCTGCTGTTCCTGGCCACTGCCGTGGCCGGGCGCGTGTGGTGCGGTTTCACCTGCCCGCAAACGGTGTACACCGAAATTTTTCTCTGGATCGAGCGGAAAATCGAAGGCAAGCGCAGTGCGCGCATGCTGCTCGACCGCCAGCCATGGTCGGCGAAAAAGCTCGGCAAGAAGACCGCCAAGCACCTGGCCTGGGGCATGGTGGCGCTGTGGACCGGCTTTACCTTTGTCGGCTATTTCACGCCAATCCGCGAGTTGATGGTCGAAGTACAGACCTTTGATTTCGGCCCGTGGGAATGGTTCTGGGTGCTGTTTTACGCCTTTGCCACTTACGGCAACGCCGGCTGGATGCGCGAGCAGGTGTGCAAATACATGTGTCCCTACGCCCGCTTCCAGAGCTCGATGTTCGACAAGGACACCCTGATCATCACCTACGACGAGGAACGCGGCGAACCGCGCGGTCCACGGGCGAAGAGCGCCAAAATCGCCAGCCAGGTCACGCTCAAAACCGGTTCCTGCATCGATTGCTCGATGTGCGTGCAGGTCTGCCCGACCGGCATCGATATCCGCAAGGGCCTGCAGTACGAATGCATCGGCTGCGCTGCCTGCGTCGATGCCTGCAACGGCGTGATGGACAAGATCGGCGAACCACGCGGCCTGATCCGCTACAGCACCGAGCGCGCCATGGCCGAGCATATGAGCCCGGCCGAGATCCGCCGCCGCACGCTGCGCCCGCGCGTGCGCATCTATACCGCCGTGCTGTGCCTGATCGTGGCGGCGGCCGGCGCCGCGCTCTACCTGCGCGTGCCGCTCAAGATGGACGTGATCCGCGACCGTGGCGCGATGGGCCGCGAAGTGGAAGACGGCATGATCGAAAACGTCTACCGGCTGCAGATCATGAACACCACCGAGCGCGCCCATACCTACCGGATCAGCGTGAGCGGCATCGATACGCTGGCCCTGGTCACGCCCGACACCGTGCAACTGGAAGCGACCGAGACCAGGGCCGTGCCGATCCGTTTGCGCACCGCCCACGGCGCCGCGCAAAAGGGATCGAACAAAATTTCGGTGGAACTGACAGCGGTCGATGAACCGTCGCTGCATGTCAGGGAAAGCGCCGTCTTCATCGTGCCACGCTAAAGGAGCACTCTGTGAATAAAACCTTGAATCAAGCCATGCCTCGGAACATGCACATCGCTACCGATGCCACACCGTGGTACAAGCAGCGCTGGCCATGGCTGCTGATGCTGGGACCGGCCATTGTTATCTCGGGCAGCATTTATACGAGCTACCTGGCGTTTTCCGCGCCCGACCCGGTGGTGGTGGGCGACTACTACAAGAAGGGCAAGGCCATCAACCAGGATCTGAGCCGCGACCGCGTGGCCAGCGCCATGGGCCTGTCGCTGACGCTCGGCTACGACGCCAACCGCGGCATGCTGACCGGGCAGATCAGGCGCAGCATCGGCGCCGCCGAGGGCGGCCAGAGCGAACGCCTGCTGCTGCGCCTGTCGCATGCAACGCTGCCGCAGAAAGATATCGAACTGCCGGTGCAGCCGGACGCCTCGGGCGCCTTTGCGCTCAATCTGCCGATGCTCGAGCGCAGCCGCTGGGTGGTGCTGGTGGAAGGAGAACAGCGCAACTGGCGCCTGGCTGGCGCCTGGACCTGGCCCAGGGAGCGCAGCGTGACCTTGCTGGCGGATGCGCCTCCAATGCAATAGGCTGTTACCGTAAGCGCAGATTTACAGAATCAACCGCAAGTATCCGTACCCGCCGTAATCGCCTTGAGCATGCGCAGATCGAGCAATTCGATCTCGCGGTTACTCACGCGCACCAAGCCCTCTTTCTTGAACTTGGACAGCAGGCGGCTGATGCTTTCGATCGTCAGGCCCAGATAGTTGCCGATTTCCTCGCGCGACATGCGCAGCTGGAAGGTCAGCGGCGAATAGCCGCGCGCTTCGTAGCGCGACGACAGATTGACCAGGAAGGCGGCAAAACGCTGGGTCGCCTGCATATTCCCAAGCAACAGCATCACGCTTTGTTCGCGCGTGATTTCCTGGCTCATCATGCGGTGGAAATGGCGCAGCAGGGTCGGCATGTCGGCCAGCAGCTGCTGCAGGCTGTTAAACGGAATTTCGCACACTTCGCTGTCTTCCAGCGCCACCGCCGTGCAATGGTGCAGGTCGGTGCTGATCGCATCCATGCCCAGCAGTTCGCCGGCCATCTGGAAGCCGGTGATCTGCTCGGCGCCCTCGCGATTGACCTGGTAGGTCTTGAAATGACCGAGCCGGATCGCGAACAGGTTCTGGAACGGATCGCCAATGCGGAACAGCGTGTTACCGCGCGCGACCTTGCGGCGCCGGCCAATAATCTGGTCGAGCCGGTCCATGTCATCATTGCCCAGTCCCATGGGCAGACATAACTGGTGCATGCTGCAAGTAGCGCAGCTTGCCTTGAGGATGTCGATGGTGGCGCCGGGCAGCACCAACGAAGGGAGGTCTCGTATCATGCGCAATAGTGTAGTCGATCAATGTCCATTCTGGTGCGATGCCGCACTAATGCAATCAGGTATATGGTTTGCATGTTACTTGCATAATGCAATTTCACCTCATGAAAAACTATGCCCAACCGCCCTTTTCCAGGCTACCTAAATGCGCTAGACTTGCCTGAATTCATTGCTGTTTCCTCAACTCTCAACCGCCCATGCATCCCATGAAAATCCGCCGCTGCGCCGTCCTGTATATCGAACCCCGCGAAGAACTGGACATCGACTGGTCCGCCCTGTTTGCCGGCACCAGCACGCTGGCCGCCAGCACCCGCTGGGTGGTGCTGGCGCCGCACCTGGATCGCGAAATCGATGTCGATGCCGCCGAACTGGCCGCCCTCGGCGGCGTGAGCCAGAGCATCTGGAGCGCGCGCGACGCTGCCGCCGAGCGTTACGGTGCAGCGGTCATCGAACGCTTGCTGGAACTGGGCCTGCTGCTGGCCGACGGCATCGATGCGGAACCGTTACCGGCTGCGCTGGCGGCCTTGAGCGAACGCGACGAAACCCTGCGCAACCAGCATTGGCGCGGACTGTCGGCGCTGGCGCACACCTACTCGCGCTGGCGCGACGTGCGCACCGAAACCGGCATGGAAGCACCGAGCTTTGACGAACTGCTCGAGCGCCACGGCAGTCCGCCACCGCCGGTACAGCAGGTAAGCGGCAACGGCCCGGCCATCGCACTGCCACCGGCCGAAGGCGGCCTGCTCGATGAAACGCTGCTGCGCCGTTACACGGGCCGCAATTACGATACCAGCGCCAGCCTGCCGCTGGCGGTGGCCACGCGCCTGCTGCAGCGCACCTTTGGCGCCCAGGAATTGCGTCACATCGGCCCGCACGCCAATGTACTCAAAAAAACCAGCCCCTCGGGCGGCGGCCTGCACCCGGTCGAAGCGTTCGTGCTGATCCAGCGTGTCGATGGCGTGGCGCCGGGGCTGTACCACTATCATCCAGTCGATCATGCACTCACGCCACTGCGCTCCACTACCGCTGCAGAGGCGGCAGCGCTGGCGCTGCAGATGGTAGCCGAGCAGGACTGGCTGGCCGATGCCGCCATGCAGGTGGTGATGGTGGGACGCGTCGAGCGCACGTTCTGGAAGTATCGCAATCACCAGAAGGCCTATCGCGCGCTGGCCCTCGATAGCGGCCACCTGTCGCAAACGTTTTATCTGCTGGCGACCGAAGCGGGACTGCCGGCCTTTATCACGGCCGCCATCAATGACGTCGATATCGAACAGATGCTGGGACTGGACCACTTGCGCCACGCCGTGATCGCGGTGTGCGGTTGCGGCGTGGCGGCTAAGGGCGAGCGCAATATGGTGGAGCTGCGCTATGGAGAAACTGGCCTGGGGTGACTGAGTTTCCGGCTAGTCAATGCCGGGTCAGGCTGCCAGACCTGCTGCTGGTACGCCCGACAGCAGGAAGATCACCATGTGTGCCTGACCTGCTTGGGTGCTTTCCAGCGTAGCTTGGTCGGCGGCTGCAACGTCCTTGGAGGGCAGGCTGCGCACGGCAGGTACCCTTGATGGATCGAGCGTAATCCCCAGGCTGCTCAGAGCGCGTACCGGGTCGCCGAGCAGGCGATCGCGGAAGCCATCATCGCTGGCCAGTTTATTGAGCATGGTGCTGAGCTGATCGACAGTGTGTTTGATCATGGTGAGTACTCCTTCTGATGAGTTGATTGCAGGTAGGCTACTCGCCTATCGTACGTCAGACTTAGTGTCGAGACAACGACTTTCACTCTTCTACATCAGTTGTCTGCGGGCGCGGCATGCATCGCCGCTTTTGCCGCCGGCACGCTGTCGATCACCGCTTCGAGCGCCGTGCCAAAGGCCGCCAACTCGGGCGGCGCCATACCAGGACGGATATGCCCATCCGTATGCAGCAGCAGCGTCTCCAGCACTTCGGCGCTGCGATGCAGCGCGTCCATCGACAGATTGCCTGCAGCGCCCTTGAGCTTGTGCACCACCAGCGCTGCCTGCTGGTAGTCTCCGCTGTCGATGGCGGCCAGCACGCGCTGCGGACTGGCGGCAAACTCCGTGACGAATTTATCGAGCAGCAAGGCCAGCAAGGTGCCGTTGCCCCCCAGCCGCGCCAGGGCGGCGCCGGTATCGATGCCGGGCGCTGGTACTGGGGCCGGTCCCTGTGACAGCAGCTCTGGCGGCGGCACCGTCACGGCAGCCTCGCTGTCCAACGGCGTGCCGATCCAGCCCGCCAGCACGGCAAACAACCGTTCAGGATTGATCGGCTTGGTGACGTAATCGTTCATGCCCATGGTCAGGCTGTTTTCGCGGAAGCCGGGCGCCGCATGCGCGGTCATGGCGATCACCGGTAACTGCGCCGCCGGATGGCGGCTGCGAATCAGGGCGGTGGTCTGGTAACCGTCCATTTCCGGCATCTGGATGTCCATCAGCACGGCGTCGAAACTGGCAATGTCAAGCAGCGCCAGTGCCTGGCGGCCGCTATCGGCCAGTTCCACCTGTACGTTGGCGCGCAACAGCACTTCGCGCGCCACCTGCTGGTTGATTGCGTTGTCGTCCACTACCAGCACGCGCGCGCCTGCGATACGCTGCGCCGCCGTTGAGCTGCCGGCCGGCGTGGCTACCGGTCCCGCCGGCACCACCAGTCCCAGCGCCTGCGCTGCACAATCCAGCAAACGCGCTGGCTGCACCGGCTTGGGCAAGGACAAGGTTATCCCGGCCTGGCCGGCAGCGCGCAGCGCCGCCTCGCGCGCCAGCTCGGTCACCATCAGCAGCACGGGAGGATGGCCAGCAGCCTGTCCGTTACTATCCGCCAATGGCCGGCCGAGGCGGTGCAGCAAGTCCGGCGCGGCCTGCGCCACGCCCCAGTCCAGCAACACCAGGTCCACAGGCTGTGCTGGCCACGCTGCCAGCACCTCCACTGCAGCAGCGGCCGAAGCGACCGTGGTCACCGTCATGCCCACACTACCCAGTTGCCGCGCCAGCATGGCGCGCACCGGCTCGCTGGCATCGATCACCAGCACCTGCCGCCCCGACAGGCCCGACAGACCGGGATCGGCGCCCTGCTCGGCCGCCATGCAAGGCATGGTCAGGCCAAAATGGAAATTGCTGCCTCGCCCTGGGGTGCTGTCGATCTGGATCACGCCGCCCATGGCGCGCACCAGTTGCTGCGAAATTGCCAGGCCCAGCCCGGTGCCGCCATACAGGCGCGTGGTGCTGCTGTCGGCCTGGCTGAAGGCATGGAACAGGCGCTGCTGCTGCTCGGCGCTGATGCCCACGCCGGTATCGATGACCGCAAACTGCAGGCGCACCGTGCCGACGCTGCCATCGGCAGTGGGCGTGCTTGCCACCGTGGCGGAATCCTCTACCAGCGTCACGTGCAGCGCCAGATAACCATGTTCCGTGAATTTTATTGCATTGCCCAACAGGTTGATCAACACCTGGCTCAGGCGTAAAGGGTCACCAACCAGCCGTGCCGGCACGTCCG
>JBEVNE010000403.1:0-12377 GCA_040508275.1 Duganella sp. | reverse complement strand
GCAAGCGTACGGAGGTACGCTGAGCAACGCAGAGGTGATAGCGGGCCGCGCAGTAGGTTTTCGAGCCGTCTTAGGCTTGCTGGGCTTTTTTGCGGCGTGCCACGAAGCCGAGCATACCCAGACCAGCCAGCATCATGGCATAGGTTTCAGCTTCCGGTACGGCGGAAACGGAAACGGTCAGGTCGGAAGCATAGGAACCGCCAGCGTTACCGGCGATCAGGCCGCCTACCTGAACGTAGTAGTTACCAGCGGTCAGACCGCTGGCATTGATTTCCCACTCATCGCGCGCACCCAAGCCACCGCCCAGGTAGTTACCGGCGTAGGTGTTCAGGACAGCGTTGGTGGCCAGGTCGTATTTCACCAGGCTGAAGTCGGTGATCACCAGATCCTTGATGGTGGCCGATTTCAGGTAGGTGGAGGTCAGCGAGGCTGCCGAATCGACGTTCGTGCTCAGCACTAACAGGAACTTGTCGACAAAAGTATTGTTTTGATCTGCTTTGGCAAACGTGTTACCGAAGTGACCATTGAAGCCGCCATCGCCATCTGCTTCCAGGTTGATCGTAGCGGTTTTCCCCACTTCTGCCGCATAAGCGCCCGAGCCGAACAACGTTGCACCAGCAACCAGCGAAGCGACCAAGAGTTTTTTGATTTTCATTTGTATTTTCCGTAGCGTTATCAGTTAACCAACCCAAGTTACCGAATGCCTTCATTCGATGTCATGAAGGATACTTTTTTGCCACAAACCCAACTGTGCGCTAACTAACATAGCTGAGCAAAATGCCAATATTCCATAATATTTTCATATGGCCAGGGTTGTTAACAAATTCTGTGGATAAGCCTGTTAACAAGCCATGCCGCCCGATAGCAAGTGTTTGTTTTCAAAGAAAAATTTTCTTCTGCATAAATTTTCCGCAGCAAAAGTTATCCACCGGCATTACACTGGGGGTTTTGCAGATTGGACACTATTCCATATGAAACTACGTCTTCATGCCATTGCCCTGTCGCTGCTGCTGGGCAGCTTTACGCTGCATGGCAATGCCGCCGAAGCGGCAACGCCACCGTCCAGCGTGCGTGAGCATTACACCAAGTACGAGTACCGTATTCCGATGCGTGATGGTGTGCATCTTTTTACCGCTGTATATGTTCCCAAGAATGCCAGTCAGCCCTACCCGTTCCTGGTGAGCCGCACGCCTTATAGCGCCGGTGTGCGCGTCGATGAAGAGCTGCGCTATGGCGTGGATTTCTACCCGCGCCGCCTTGGGCCATCGGCCGATTTCGAGCAGAGCGGTTACATTTTCGTCAATCAGGACGTGCGCGGACGTTATATGTCCGAAGGAAAGTGGCAGGAAATGACGCCGCACAAAAACTTCGCTCGCGCCAGTGGCGAAGGCAACGAGAGCGAGGACATGTACGATACCGTCGAGTGGCTGCTCAAGAACGTGCCTAATAACAATGGCAAGGTCGGCATTCTGGGTATTTCGTATCCGGGGTTTTACACGTCGGCCAGCATTATCGACTCGCACCCGGCCATCAAGGCGGCCTCGCCACAGGCGCCGGTCACCGATTTATATCTGAACGACGATTCGTATCACGGCGGCGCCTTCATGCTGGCTGCCAATTTCGACTTTTACGCCGCCTTTGTCAGTGCGCCCAACCCCACACCCCTGCCCAGGACCTGGGGCAGCTTCGACTATGGCACGCCGGACGGCTACCAGTTTTTCCTCAAGCACCTGACCTTGTCCAACATCACCAATACGATGACGGCCAACCAGCGCGCGCTGCTGATGCCGACCATCGACAACTGGACTTATAACGATTTCTGGAAAGCGCGCGCCATCGCTCCGCACCTGAAGAATATCAAGGCCGCCGTGCTGACCGTGGGTGGCTGGTATGACGCCGAAGACTTGCAGGGCCCGCTGACCACTTATCACGCCATCAAACGCCATAATCCCGGCATTTACAACGGGCTGGTGATGGGGCCGTGGTCACACGGCGGCTGGCGCTCTTACGACGGCCAGCGGCTGGGCAGCGTGAATTTTGGCGCCAAAACGTCGGAGTATTATCGGAAAAATATCGAATTTCCTTTCTTTGAGCAACATCTTAAAGGCGTGTCCGGCAACAAACTGTCGCCCGTGTATGCGTTTGAAACCGGCAGCAATATCTGGCGCCAGTACGCGGCATGGCCACCACGGCAAGCGCAACTGCGCTCACTCTACCTGGGCCCGAACGGCACGCTGAGCTGGCAGCAGCCAGCGGCGGACGCCGCCCCGGCCGTCGGCTACGACGAATACGTTGCCGATCCGCGCAAGCCGGTACCGTACACGGCCTATCCGGTGATTGGCGTGCCGCAGGAATACATGGTCGGCGATCAGCGTTTTGCTGCCAGCCGACCGGACGTCCTTACCTATCAGAGCGCTGCACTGGAAGAAGACCTGACAATCGCCGGTCCCATCAGTCCAAAGTTATTCGTCTCGACCACAGGTACCGATGCCGACTGGGTGGTAAAACTGATCGACGTTTATCCACCTGATTATCCGGACAGCTCAAAAGATGAAGCCGAACATCACGACGTGGTAAAGCCCGGCATTCCGATGGCCGGTTATCAGCAACTGGTGCGCGGTGATCCCCTGCGCGGTAAATTCCGCCATGGTTTTGAAAACGCCGAGCCATTTACGCCCGGCAAAGTGGAAGCAGTAAACTTCAGCATGGCTGATATTCATCATACCTTCCGACGTGGTCACCGGATCATGGTACAGATTCAAAGCTCGTGGTTTCCGCTGGTGGATTTAAATCCGCAGATTTTTACCGATATTCCCAAAGCGAAACCTGAAGACTTTCAAAAGGCAACGCAGCGGATTTATCGCGCACCGTCGCAATATTCACGTATCGAGTTGCCAGTGATGCCGGCGCAACGTTGACCGTAGCGGGCCCCTCAAGCCAGAAACTGGTGGCTTCATGCCAGTTCCTGGCTTAACAGGCTCGCGTAGCGGATCGGAAAACGTGGACTTTATTTCAGTTACAGCTCCACGGTGGTGGTGCTCCGCCGCCCGAGAGCAGTTGCTGGAGTCGCTGAGTCACGCAGTCTATTTCACGCGGTGGCGCTGATACATTGTTTTTACCGAAAAATGCCTCGTACATGAAATTTGCTTTTTCCGAATCATCTGCACCCAGCGCATGCCCCAGTTCGTGCTCAATCAGCTTCTGAAGCGCTATGTTGAACAATTCAGGAGATTGTTCTGGATCGAGGCATAGGCCACCGCACTCAGAGTGTGCCTGATTCATATAAATAACGATGACTCCCGTTTGCATCCAGGAGTTACTACCGTTCGATGCAGAATAGGCGCCAATGTTATCATGGTACTCTGGCGGTAAATTAAGCTCAGCCGGATTCTTCGGTTGGATGCGTACCATGATCGATGAGTTGTCTCCTTCACTCGCCGCATTTCTAAATACAATCCCATCAACTTTATTGGACAAATTGGCTGCGGCGTTGGGGATCGCCGATCTTAGGCTGTTCAGATAATTCTGTGGGACTTCATTCGGATTTTCTATCACAATATCCACAGTAGTATTGGGCTGTATTCTTCTCAGCTTCTCTACAGGCAAAACCTGAATATCGTCGCAGCCGGGAGCAGGAGTAGCCGCGCTGGCTTGATGTGTTAGCGGCAGAAACACCAGGGCCAGCGCCAGTGCCATGACGTTGAGCGTCGCTGATTTCATCGGCAGCCCTCCTGCAACACAGCATTTTCCACCTCGGCTTTCGCTTGCTCGACAGTGGTGCCGGCAGCGAAATGCGTGATCGAGGGGGCCGGGTAGATGACGCCGTCGCTTACTTCCAGGAAGGCTGGTGCACCGATGAGGCTGTCTCTACTACTATTCGCCGCTTTGCCTGACAACAAAACATATTGCCCCCCAACGCTGTAGCGTGCCTCGGGATTCTCTACGCGAAACCGCTCACCGTCATACATTATCTCGCCAACATGCATGATGATGTCTACGTAAGCCCGCGGCGGCGCAGGCTGGACACGCCAGTCATCGACCACGCGGAAACGGAACTTTGTGAAAATACCGTTATTGCCCACACCAGTAAAAGATTTGGCATTCACCAGCTCAACTAATCCAGTCAGCGTTCCATCACAGGCTGCCTGAGCAAAATATTTCTGCCTCACTTCCGGTTTAACCATGCGCGGACGTATGCTTTCGGAAGAGGTATATCCTTTTGCACCATCCAGAAACGTGTGCTGACTTTGCTTCATCCTGTCCAACGACAGCTTTTTAGTACCTCCTATAAATTGCTCGGTCGCCTGAATCCGCTCCTGCTCGCTGACAGCCAGTATCTCTTTACGTCCATGCAGATCGTCGGCGGCTGCCTTGGCACCCACGCTATGCAATGCAAGCATTGCCACGACGCCGATACTCCAGTTTCTTAGCATAATAGTGATTCCATAATTAAAATTTGAAAGGTGAGCACCTGAAAGCCTTCTTGAATCGCGAAGGTTTGGGACGCCTCCAAGGGATTTACTCAGTCGCATGGAGCGGGTGGCTCGGGTTCGGGCAACGGCGGTGGTGGCGGCACATCAACAGGGGGCGCGGTACCAGGAATCGAGCATGACCACATATAAGAACCACCTGCGTCGACAAGTTCGCACTCCGGGTGGGGCGGCGGTCCTGGATAACGAGGGTCTTTGTCGCAAATAAGCGAATTGGTGGATAAGGTAGAACGACTCAGTACCAGATGGTCCACTTCGCCTTGTAAGGCGAAGGTCGTGCGCGACAGGCTTTGTTTCAGACGGTTTTCAATCGGCAGCAGAGCTGCGGGATTAACCTCTGCTTTCCGTGGTGTCAGCGTGATACGCATCTTGTTTTCCGCCGTGACGCTTACGGCGATGTCCGCCATATTCAACGGAAAAGCGCCATTATCAATCTTGGCACACGCAACGGTGGTGCTGGCCTGAAAAGCTGCACAGACAAACGATTCAAATTTGGAAAAAGCCAACCAGCTTGACCGCGCCGAGGCAATGAAAGGTCCCTCCACCACGCGCTCCACGCTGCCCAAGGTTTTAGGCATTTTCAGGCTCTGGCACATGCCGGTGGATTCATTGCACAGATTGACATATGGTCCGTTACGCCACTTCAAGGTTTCCAAGCCATACTTCTGCGCAACATAAGGCTCATCGGCGGAAGCGGCGCTAGCGCTGGAGTAGCCCCCCAACAGGATTGCACCAGCCAGGAATGCGATACTTCGTCCCACTATCATTTTTCTTTTCATCTATTCTTCTCTCTTATTAAGAAAATTCATCAACGTACTATTTTTTCATTAGAATGGACCTCCTTTCGGCCTGAGCTTGTCGTGCCAGATCGAATGTCGATCTGACTGGAATGTCGCTTTCAACCGCCCCGCTGATCCGGACCGCAAATACGCCGGGTGAGCCGAAGATGTTGGACCGGAATAAAACCCAGCGCCGGTCCGGCGTCAGGCGTGCGTTGGGTTCCAGGCTGTAGTCATGTCCGCGCAAATCGACCAGTTTTTCCGCAGAAATAGAGGTCTTGTTGACATCGTCGTTCCCGTGCACGCGGTACAGCCATATGGCTGCACTCTGGTCCGAACGGGCGACCTGCTCGACATCAGCGCCATCACCAACAAATACCAGCGGATCAACGGCGGGGTTGAAATGGATGGACCACTGCTCCCGGGTCAGAGGAACTGCAGAGCGTTGCTGCGTTGCCAAGTTATAAGAAGCGAGATAAAACGCCTGTCCTTTGGGACGCTGCCAATCGTAATGAATCGAAGCACCGTCGCTACTCCAGAACTCATGCCCGACAATCTCCATGTCCATGGAGCGCCGATGAATCAATTGTCGTTCGCTGCCATCGGCGCGGATGGTCCAAATACGGTCAACCTGGTGCCAGGGCCCCTCGTGCGCATACATCAGTAGTTGCGAATCGATGGGAGAAAACTGGGGATGAGAGAGCCATGCGGTAGAGCGATGAATGTCCCGCACCGCCCCATTGCCGAGATCGATCACGACAAGCGCCATGGGAATTGCGGCGTTGACTCTCGAATACAGCAGTTCACCCTTGGTAGCCGGTGCTGCATTCGGCGTGTATGGCGCTGATGGCAATCCTTGCACAGTCACAGATTCTTCACGCACGCCCGCTGCCAACGTCTCATCTGCATTGATTGTGGCGATACGATAGCCTTGCGGAAGCCGCGCATGATTGCTTACCTTCCTCGTAACGAGGTCGATCGATAGCAACGACATATGCTGTTCAGTGCGTTGTTTACTAACAAAAAACAGGCGGTCAGTGCGGCGCCCCATCTCTATACACTGCAATTCGACACCGTGTGCAGGCACCAGCAATTCAGTTTTAAAATTTTTCAGATCAAGCAAATGAAGCCCCTGAGCTGAGACATACACGGCCGCACTGCCATCCCGAGATATGATGTTTGCCGTGAAATAAGGCAACGTTGCATAGGGCTGAGAAGCTACTCGAACCACTTGGCGCCCCGTCTCGCGATCAATCCAGGTCTTCAAGCCCTGCGCGGAGCAAATGTCTATTCCAGCGAAATACATGACGACGATGCAAATGATTTTGTACATGGCTGTTTTCATAAATTGACAACAAATCATAGCAATAAAATGAGCCAATAAAATATCAGCAACATTTTTCTCAAGAAATTGATTTTTTAGACATCGCTATGCAAAACGATTCCGCATAGAAAAATTCTATCCCTTCTATTAGGTCAATTGACTTAACAAAATTGGTTTCTGGAAATATGATGGTGCTTCTCAACCACGCAATGAAAGCGCATCATGGACAGCACCCACAACGGCATCAGCGTTGCCACCCGCCTTGGCATCGGTTTTTGCATCATTCTGGCGATGATGCTGGCGCTGTCGGTGTTAAGCGTGTTCAAGGTCAATGCCATCGACGACAGCCTGCAGCGCATCAGTGATGTCAATAACGTCAAACAGCGCTACGCCATCAATTTTCGCGGCAGCGTGCATGACCGCGCCATTGCCCTGCGCGACGTCACGCTGGTCGGCGATGCCGAGGTAGCCAGCGTGGTGGCCCTGATCGAGAAACTCGACAGCGACTACCAGCGCTCGGCGCAGCCACTCGACGCCCTGCTCGCAGGCGCCGCTGCCAAGCACGTCACACCGGAAGAACGTGAATGGCTGGGCAAGATCAAGCAAAGCGAAACCCGCGCTACGCCGCTGGTGAAAAAAATCATTGAGGCGCGCCGCGCCGGCGACCTTGAAGGCGTGCGCCACATGATGCTGACGGAAGCCAAGCCGGCATTTATCGACTGGCTGGCCAGCATCAACGGTTTTATTGATCAACAGGAAAAAATGACGGAAGCGGAGTCGTTGCTGGCACGAGAAGGCGCCCATAAGTTCCAGTCGCTGGCACTGCTGGCGGTAGCGATCGCCATCGCCATCGGTGCACTGGTCGGCTGGCGCGTATCGCAGCACCTGCTGCGCGCACTGGGCGCCGAACCGGCGGAAGTCAAGGCGCTGGCCAGCGCCGTGGATCGCGGCGAACTGTATCACCAGGTCACGCTCCGCCCGAATGATCAGGACAGCATCATGGCCGTGCTGGTCAAAATGAGCGGCAATCTGCGCACCACCGTGACCGAAGTCCACGGCGCGGCCGTCGCAGTGACCGGCATCGGCAAGCAGATTTCAGAAGGCAACCAGGATCTGTCTAGCCGTACCGAGGACCAGGCCAGCTCGCTCGAACAAACTGCCTCGGCCATGGAACAGCTGACCGCCACCGTGAAACAGAATGCCCACAGCGCCCGCGACGCCAATACGCTGGCACAAAATGCCTCGGGCATCGCCAGCAAGGGCGGCGAGATTGTCGGCAAGGTGGTGCAGACCATGACCGATATCGACGCTTCCTCGCGCAAGATCGAAGAAATTATCGGCGTCATCGATGGGATTGCCTTCCAGACCAATATTCTGGCCCTGAACGCCGCCGTGGAAGCAGCGCGTGCCGGCGAGCAAGGCCGTGGTTTCGCCGTGGTCGCCACCGAAGTGCGCAACCTGGCCCAGCGCAGCTCCACCGCCGCGCGCGAAGTGAAATCATTGATTGATGAGTCGGTCAGCCGTATCCACGCCGGCACCGAACTGGCCGAGCACGCGGGCAGCACCATGCAGGACATCGTTCAAAGCGTGAAACAGGTCAGCGACATGGTGCAGTCGATTGCCGCCGCCAGCGACGAGCAGCGCGTGGGCATCGAGGAAGTCCACCGCGCCATTGCCCAGATGGACCAGGTTACACAGCAAAACGCCGCCCTGGTCGAAGAAGCAGCCGGCACCGTCGATACGCTGCGCGAGCAGGCGGAACACCTGAACCATGCAGTAGGCGTGTTCAAGATCGAGGCACATGGCCAACCGGCGCAGGCCCACCATCGCGCGCCCACCAAAGCCCGGCAACCGGTGCTGCTTGGCTAAGTGTTGCAGTCGAGGCGCCAGGCGGGCGCCTCAACGTCTCGTTAGTCTCGTTAGTCTCGTTACAATTGGCGGTGCAACTCCACCACCACGCGCGAGCGGCCATCGCGGTCCAGCGCGTAGACGAAGCGGTTGCCATCGGGCGACAGCGCTACCCGCCACACATTGCCGGCGGCGGCCGGTATCAATTTTGCCGTGTAGGCATCGGCATGAAAATACTGTTCGTAATCCGATCCCTTGGTGCTGGCGTTACCGCCGTACCAGGTTTGGGCGTCGGGCGTGCCGTCTTCATGGCGATGGTCATGCTTGAGCGTCACACTGGCGCCATCGCGCTTGAAAACCCAGGTACGCGAGCGGTTTTCACCGACGATAAACGGGATGCGAATTTCGTCTTTGGTACAGGTCGCCACTTGGGCCAGCAGACGCTTGCCTTCAAACGTGGCCTTGGCGTCGGCAGAAACCTGGGTAGCGCTGCCAACAAAGGTCGCGCCGCATAATTTGCCGAGATTATCAAAAAACGCCAAGCGCGCATCGGCCGCCAGCGCCGGCAGCGACATCAACGGCGCCAGCGCCAGTACTGCAAACTTCTTCAACATGATGCTTCTCTCCCTTGCCTGATAAGTAACACGGCATATCCTACACTGCGGTGGGGCCGGGCATCAGCTCAAAAGGATGTTTCCAGCCTGGCACGTTGCGTATTCTTTCCTTCCACTCCTCGATATGGGGGAAATCGGCCGGGTTGATGCCGGTATCTTCAGGCATGTACACATAACCAGCCAGCGACAGGTCGGCAATGGTCAGCCGTCCGCCGACCAGGAAGGTATTACGCGCAAGATGCTGATCGACGATACGGTAGGCGGCCAGCGCCCGGTCGCGTAAAAATTGCGTCACCGGCGTGTCGCCAGTTTTCTTCAAGGCATACAGGAAGCGCAAGGTGGCGTAATAGCTGGTGAACTTGTGATTATCAAACAGCATCCACTTCCAGATTTCCCGCTTCTCTTCGGCAGTCTCGCCGCCAAACTGGCCCGTGAGGTCCGCCAGGTAATCGAGAATGACGGCCGACTGGGTCAGCGTCTGCCCCTGGTGCTCGAGTATCGGCACCTCGCCGTGAATATTATTCTCTTCGCGCCAGGCGGCCTGCTGGGTTTGCCCGTTGAAAAAGTCCACCAGCATCGGCTCCCAGTCCTTGTTGGCCAGGGCCAGGAACAGCGCCACCTTGTAGGAGTTCCCCGAGAGCGCGAAGCAATGCAGTTTGAATTCAGCCATGTGAGGAAGTTAGTAGTTGATTAATTGATTGAGGAGGCAGTTGATTCTTATCAAATCAATATATTGCCTAGATAGTAGCACCTGAAGACGATAAGAAAAACCTTGGGTTGCGGAGCCGGAGCCTGCGATTAGTGCTTCAGTTGGGCAGGCTGGACCTGACCTCGCCAGCCGACAACTACACCCGCGCCAGTAGTCGGCGCTCTACAAAGGCGGCGGTTTTCATTCGGTAGATAAAGGATGTGGCGGTTTCAGACGACTCGACGTCTATGGTGCCGCCGTGAGACTTGGCGATTTCCGAAACGATAAACAAACCAAGCCCCAATCCTTGGCCAGGGACTCGTCCCTGCGCGCGCCAGAACGGCTTAAATAGCTGTGAAATTACTTCAGAACTTATCGCCGGCCCGGAATTGGTCACGGCCAATTCGAAAATCCCGTTCGCTTGCTTCACGCTCACATGCACTGGACTTCCCGCATCACCGTGGTCCAGAGCGTTTTTCAATAGGTTCGATAGCAGTTGACCTAGTCGAGGCGCGTCACAGAGAAGCGAAAAATCTGTCGGCACTATTGCCACGATTTCTCTTTCTGGATGTGCACTTCCAAGCTCTTCGACAACTTGCGTCAAGGCCAGGTGAATGGTCTTCTCATGCCTGAGGTTTAGCGAAATCCCTCCTCCCATTCGGCCCCTGGTGAAGTCCAGCACATCATCAACCAATGCCGCAATGCGTTGAATACTGCGTTGCATCCGATTCAACACTGGAAGAGCAGCTGGCGCCGAGTGGTGCTTCAGGATTTCTGTTCCGTTGAGAATGGCGCTTAACGGGGTACGGAGATCGTGTCCCAAGACAGCAATAAACTGTTCTCGGAGCTCGGAAGTTTCGAGTGCATCGTTTAATGCGTTCTGCGTATCATGAAGGATAACCTCATTCACCAACTGTCGCGAAATCAGCTCGGCGAACAGCATCAGGGTGTTCTTCGTCGCCTTATGGGAGAGTTGCGCTGCGGCAGGGTCTAAGCCGCATAGCGTTCCAAAGTACTCGCCATTGGGCCGATGAAGGGGTATCGAAAAATAGCTTTGAAATCCGTAAATTCTCGGAGTGTGATGGTCCCGGTATTTATCGCTCTCGCGCACGGAGTCGATAATGACAGCTGCATTGGTGTCGCGAACCTCTTCGCAAATCGTTGTGGTGACATCGAGGCTGTCGCCAACATTAAGTCCAAACTCCAGCTTATCCAGGACAGCACAGGAGTGCCAGCTATCGCCAGTGACCCGAGCTACACAAACAAAGCCCAGCCCGGTAAGCTCTGCCACTGCTTCCAGAATGGTGGGGACCGCGCTGATGCTTTGGATGGTTGCGATATCGTCAGTCAAACTAGGTAACATAAGCCGTTCCGGTGTTGTCAAAAATTACGACAGTCCTATCGTACCACTGTGAACGCTCATCGATACATCGCGCCGGTAATGCACGTCATTTTACTAACCGCCCTGCGGCAAGTCGTTTGACCAAATACTGTGCATACAAACAGCCTATCGAAATCATGAAACAGATAGATAAAACAAAGATCTAAATACATTTTATTCCAAAAATACAATTACATAAATACAATAGCTGCTATAGTTAAAATTCCTTTAACTGTAGGAGGAAAAATGAACCAAATCATTAAACATGTAGCGCTGTGCTCCTCGGCGGCGTTAATCATGTGCGCCAGCCAAGCCGCCCGCGCCGACACCTTCACCTACGAATTTTCCTGGACCGGCTCTTCACCGTACAGCGCACCAGGTTACTCCCCCTATGGAGACAGTAATGCCTCCGCATTCGCAACGGTTGTCGTCCAGCAGGAAATTTTTGGCAATCCAACGATGGATCAAATCTCCGAAGTCTCGATGACGGTCCAGAACGCTAACGTTGGCAACGGAACATTTACTAAAGATGACTTTTCTTCGATAGACATCGGTTACAGGTTCCTGCCAAATTTGACATTGGGTGAAAAATACCAGTTGTCGAGCTACGACATTACGCGCGTCTTTTTCTTCAATAATGGCGGTGCGGCGCCATACAACTTCGCCGAAGATGCGATGTGGGCAGGTGGATTACAAGGGGCTAACGCGCTTTACAGAGGTTCAATGTTTGTCACTCGCACCAGCGTCACCGCAGTTCCCGAGCCCGAAACATACGCTATGCTCTTTGCCGGGCTGAGCATAGTGGGATTTGCCGCCCGCAGAAGCAGACGCAAAGGCAGCCAGCAATAATAGTTCTGTGTTGCCCTCGTTCAATGCCAAGCAGCCGCTGCGGATCACCATCACCGGCGCCTGGCCGAGGTACTGGACAGGCGAAGGCGGCCGACGACACTAGCTACGAGCGCGGCGAGCAGGCGGCAAGCGATTTGCTGGGGCATGACAGCGTGCGCACGACCCAAAAACACTACCTTTGCCAAGGCAAGATTGTGCCCCCCCACGAAGTGATTTTGTGGAGCGGAGCTATTTTTGTGGAGCGATTTTAATTATGGAAAACGGCTGCAACCCGCATGAATACTGGCCTGCCCAACTGGATTCGAACCAGTGACCCTCAGCTTAGAAGGCTGATGCTCTATCCAACTGAGCTATGGGCAGCGAGACGCGCAGCGTTGTGGCTGCGGAAATGAAAAACGGGTTGT
>JBEVNE010000372.1:0-8630 GCA_040508275.1 Duganella sp. | reverse complement strand
CTGCGCTGTACGAGCTGCTGACCTGGGCATTGGCATTGGCGACGCCGCCAGCGCCAGCGCCATAGCCGCCGCGCGCCAGCGCCGTGCCAGTGACGCGGCCATAACCGCTGATGGTGATGGTGGCGTCGGCGTTGCCGCCCTCGGGCGTGACCACGCCAATACCCGGAACGCCGGCCAGTGCTGTGCTGGAGGCGGTTAGCACGGCGTTCCAGCTGTCGGCCGCCGGCGTGGTGAAGGGCAGGGTGATCAGCATGACCGTGCTGCTGGCGGCGCCACCTGCGCCACCGGCGCCAGGCAGGACGCCGCTATTCGGGTCGCCCGCCGCCGCGCCACCTTCGCCACCCGTGGCGGTGCTGTCGAGCGTTACGCTGACCGAGCTGCCGAGCAAGACGTTGGCCATCGAACTGGCGTTTCCGCCATTGCCGCCAAGGGAAAACAGGGTGCTGCCGCCGGCGCCGCCAGTGGCGGCTTGCGTCAGGTTCAGCGTGCCGCTGTTGATCACGCTAACGCTGTTGGCGCTGGCGTTGCCGCCATTGCCGCCTGTTGCGGATTGGCCGATAGGCTCGCTAAAGCCCGGCAAGCCGGCGTTGCCGCCGGCGCCGCCCGTGACGCTGAGCCTTGCTGTGGCGCCGCCGGCTGGTGCGTTGAGGTTCAGGGTGGCATCGCCGGCGCCGCCGGCGCCACCGGCGCCGGCATTGCCGCTCTGCTCACCCAGATTGCCATCGGCGCCATGTCCGCCCTGGCCGCCGCTGCCACCGGAAATATCGACCAGGTTGGAGGCATCGCCGGACGAAACGCTGCGCACTGCCGCGGACCCGGACGTGCCCGCCGTACCGGATGCGCCAGGCGTGGCGCCAGTGAGGCCGCTGCTGCCTGGTGCGCCCTGATAAATCAGTTCGACCGCCAGCGCAGGGGCGGCCGCCCCGGTTGCCCATAACAGCGGCATTAGCGCCAGCAGCCTGCGCGCCGTGCGCAGGGAGCCGGAAGTGACGGTGGAAGTTGCTGTGGATGAGACGGGATGTTGCGTGGGTGCTGGCTGGCGGCAATGCTGGTTCAGGGTCATGATGGCCTCCGTGAAATGGGAAGCTAAGGCCGTCAAGACAGTGCGCTTGCGTGCCAGCCACCCGTCGGTCGATTGTAACCACCAAAGTGAATTTTTGTGGTGTTTTTTATATCGCCCCGGCGTCAAAACAACGGTGTTCCCAGCCATGCTGGCAGTCACTCAGACAACGCTCAAGAAACGATCACACAGTGCTCAGGCTTCGCTCCACTGGCGCAGCAGGTTGTGATAGTGGCCGGTGATGCCAACCAGTTCCGGGCAGTCGCCCAGGCGCGTGCGCAGGCTCTGGATGTTCTGGTCCAGCTCGAACAGCATCGAGCGCCGCATATCGTCGCGCACCATGCTCTGGGTCCAGAAGAACGAGCATACACGGGCGCCGCGCGTGACCGGCTCCACCCGGTGGATGCTGGTCGATGGATACAAAATCAGGTCGCCGGCGGGCAGCTTGACTTCATGTTCGCCGTACACGTCGGTGACGATCAGCTCACCGCCCTCGTAGTCTTCGGGATCGCTGAGAAACAGCGTGCTCGAAACATCGGTGCGTAGCCATTGCCCGCTGGCCGGAATACGGCGCATGGCGCCGTCCACGTGAGCACCGTAGTGCTCGCCGCCGGCATAGCTGTTGAACAGTGGCGGTATCGTGCGCAGCGGCAGTGCCGCGGCGAAAAACACCGGGTTGCTGGCCAGCGCCGCCAGCACCGTCTGGCCCAGCTCAATCGCCAGCGGCGAGGTTTCGCCAAGCTGGCGATTCTGCTTGACCAGGGCGCCCTGAGCGCCGACCGTGGCGCGGCCGTCCACCCAGTCCGAGGCATCGAGGCGACGGCGCATCTCGACTACCTGCTCGCGGCTCAATACGCCGGGTATATGCAACATCATAATGAATTCCTTCAATGAAAAAAGCCCCGCCGGTAAAGGCGGGGCCAAGCAACACGGCTGAAGATCCGCGTATAAAAACTTAGAACTTGATGTTGGCCGTCAGGCTGGCCGAACGTGGCTGACCTGGAATGTAACGGTAGCCCGATTTGTTGATCGAAGCAACGTATTCCTTGTCGGTCAGGTTGTACACGTTCAAACGCAGATCGACGTGCTTGTTGAGCGCGTAGCTGGCCATGCCGTCAGCTACCCAGTACGACTCGACATAGGCCGGGGTGCCGACGGCGCCGTCGGTGCCGCGCAGCAGTTCGCCGGTGTAGCGCACGCCGCCGCCGACGGTCAGGCCGAACGGCAGGGTGTACGAGGTCCACGAGGTGAACGACTGTTTCGGCGTGTAGGCGAGCGAGTTTTCGCGGTTGGCGGTGACCATGGCGCCTTGCTCGATCTTGGTCGACATGCGGGTGTAGCCAGCGCTGACCAGCCAGCCGCGGGTGATTTCACCCGTTACGCCCAGCTCGATACCCTGCACGCGCTTCTTGCCGTTCTGGTAGTACACGCCAGCGTTGGTCGGATCTTGCTCGACTTCGTTCTTGATATCGGTGCGGTACAGCGCGGCCGACAGCGACAGTTTTTGCTGCAGCAGGTCCCATTTGCCGCCCAGCTCGTAGTTGGTGCTCTCCTGTGGATCGTAGTTGATGTTGGCGGCGCTGTTGGCAGCTGCGCTGAGCGAGAACAGGGTGCCGCCAGGAGGCGATTTCGAGGTGGCTACCAGGCCATAGACGCTGCTCTCTGGGGTCAGTTTGTACAGCGCCGACAGCTTGCCGTTGACCAGCGTGTCGCTGTCCTTGAGCGTGGTCGGCAGGCGGGTGCCGACCGGGATTACCTGGGGTTGGCCGGCAGCGACTGCAGCTTGCAGTGCGATGGCGTTGTAGGTGGTGCTGTAGTGGTCCAGACGCACGCCGCCGTTGAAGATCCAGTCGCCGTACTTGGCGGTGTCGAACAGGTACAGGGCCTGGGTGTCGGTGCTGCCTTCGTTCTGCACGCCGTTGCGGCCGTTGCGCACGGTTTGCGGCGTGGCCGGATTAGGGTGGTAGATGCTGGTCGGGGTCAGGCCGCCGCTGATGTTGGCGATCGTGTAGTTGGTCTGCTTTTCGTTGATGAATTCAAGACCGGCCACCAGGGTGTGCTTGACCGCGCCGGTGCCGAATTCGGCGGTGGCGGTGGTCTGGTTGGTCAGCACGCGGCTGGTTTGATCCTTGTACGTCATGTTGGTGCGGTTCATGGTCCAGAGATCGGGATTGGCGCCGATGTTGGTCAGGTTGCCGGCCGTGGCCATGAAGGCGGTCAGCAGGTAGTCCTGCTTGTTCTTGCCGTAGCGCGTGGTGTTCTGCAGTTTGATGCCATTGGCGGTGTCGTGCTCGATGCGGGCGGTGAACTGGTCGGCGGTAACGTTGTCGTGGTCCAGGTTCGAGCCGTAGAAGTTACGCGAGCGTACCGGTGCAGCGGTGGCCAGCGGCGCCAGGCGGATGCGTTCGGCGGCAGCGGTGGCGATCGAGGTGGCCGTGGTGCCTGGGGCAGGGTACGGTGGGGTGTAGCCTGGCAGACCGATGGTCAGCGTGCCGCCATCAGGAATATTGTCCTGCTTGACGTGCAGGTAGTTCAAATACATGCGGGTGGAACCGTTCAGGCCAAATGCCACCGATGGCGCCACGGCCCAGCGCTTGCTCTTGACGATGTCGCGGGCGGCGTTTTCGCTGTCCTGGGTCAGCAGGTTGAGGCGGAAGGCGGTGCCGGTGGCGGCGTCGATGACCTGATTCAGGTCGGCGGTGCCACGGCGCTGCTTGCCGCTGCCGACGGTGACCGAGCCGAGGTAGGCGTTTTCCAGTTGCGGCTGTTTGCTGACCAGGTTGATCGAACCGGTCGGCGCGCTGCGGCCGTTGTCGGTGCCGGCCGGGCCCTTGAGCACGTCGATCTGTTCAACGTTGAAGATATCGCGGGTGATCGAACCGACGTCGCGCACGCCGTCCAGGTAGATGCTGCCCGAGCTGTCGAAGCCGCGCATGAAGATGGCGTCGCCGGTGTTGGTGTTGCCGTTTTCACCGAGGAAGAAGGCGCCCACGCCCGGGGTGTTGCGCAGCGCTTCGGTCAGCGACACGGCGCCTTGCTGCTCGATCAGTTCCTTCTTGATCACGGTAATGGTCTGGGCGGTATCGACCAGTTTTTCGGTGTACTTGGGCGAGGACGCTTTTTCAGCGCGGAAGCTGTCTTCGGCAGCGCCTTGCACGTTGACTTCGGACAGGGTTTGCGGGGTATTTTTTTCTTGTGCTTGTGCGGCAGCGTGGGCGGCGACTGGCAACAGCATGGCGGCAAGCGCCGCGCTCATGTGTTGATTGAAACGCGATTGCGCGTGTTTACGGCTCTTGATCATTGTTATTCTTTCGTTCGGATAAGGAGGGCGGCTGGCGTTGCGGCACTGTCGGGCGCCTGCCAGGCTGCCGGTTGTTGTTGAATTTATCCGTGAGATTGTAACAACTATGACATCCATCGTAAATGCGAATTGTTATCAATATCGTTTAGATGTGGCTTTTTTGCACATGGCTTGACGATGGTACTGGTGGTATGTTGGTTGCCTAAAGATAAGTTTCTGAGGGAGAGCCGTTCAGTCGGCCTGGCGCTCAAGCCAGGCACGCGCCTGCCCGAGCGTCGCTTCCAGGGCCGCGCGCACCGCCGCATAGCTGGTGGCGATCTCGTCCTCGCGCCCGGTGCTGATGGCGTCTTCGGCGTCGATGGTGGCCTGGATCAGCTGGCGCGCGCCGAGCACGCCGACGGCGCCGCGCAGGCTGTGGAACTGGCGGGCGGCGTCGCGTAGCCGGCCTTCCTGCAGGGCCTGGCCGGCCAGGTCGGCCGGCGTCATGCCGCCTTCGATGGCGCCGCGCACCATCTTCAGCATCACCGCGCGCCCTTTCTCGTCCTTGCCCATGACGCGCATCAGCTTGTCGATATTGAACACGTCCAGCGCGCCATCGGCTGGTGTGGCGGATGCCGCCACCAGCTTGACAGTGGCGGCGGCTGCAGCCGCAACGGCAGCAGGGGCCGGCTCCGGCGCCAGCGGCGCGGGCGCTGCCGCCAGCGCGGGCAGCGCGCGCTTGGGCAGATGGCGCAGCAGTACGGTCAGCATTTCCTCGACCTCGATCGGCTTGGGAATGAAATCGGTAATGCCCACCGCCACGCTGCGCTCGCGCTCCGATTCCAGCACGCCAGCGGTCATCGCCACGATGGGCAGGGGCAGCTTGAGTTCGCGGCGCAGGATGGCGGTGGCGCTGAAACCGTCCATCACCGGCATCTGCATGTCCATCAGGATCAGCTGGTAAGCACCAGGCTGCGCACTCAGGCGATCGACCGCCTGCTGGCCGTCGTCCACCACGTCCACCTGCGCTCCGGCCAGTTCCAGCATGCCGCGCGCTACTGCCTGGTTCAGCAGGTTGTCCTCGACCAGCAGCAGCCGGTAGCCGGCCAGGCGGCCGTCGATGCCGCGCTCTGTGATTGCGTGGACGCCGCTGTCGCCCTTGGTGACCAGCGCTTCGTGCAGCGCATCGAACAGGTTGGAACCGGTGATCGGCTTGACCAGCACCACGTCTACCTCAGGCGCGGCGGAAATTTCCTCCAGCTGATCGCGGGCGAAGGCGTTGACCATCACCACCACCGGCTGGTCGCCGGCGGGGGCGGCGGCACGGATGCCCCGGGCCGTGGCCAGTCCGTCCAGGTCCGGCATATGCCAGTCGGCCAGCACCACGTCATAAGGCGTGGCGCTCTCGATGCTGGCGCGAAAGTGGGCGACGGCCGCCGTGCCGGAATCGACCTCGTCGGCGTGCCAGCCCCAGGCGCGGATATGCTTGGCGATCAGCGCGCGGCTGGTGGTGCTGTCGTCGGCGACCAGCAGGCGCAGCGCGCCCAGCGCTGGCTTGCGCTGCTCGTCCGGCCGCTCGGGCAACACCTCGAAGGGTAGCGTGAACCAGAAGCGCGAGCCCTGGCCGGCGCTGCTGCTGACGCCGATTTCGCCGCCCATCAGCGCAATCAGGCGCTTGGTGATCGCCAGCCCCAGGCCGGTGCCGCCGAAGCGCCGGGTAATACTTTGGTCGCCCTGCGAAAACGCATTGAACAACTGGCCCAGCTGCTGTTCGGTCATGCCCATGCCGGTGTCGCGCACCTCGAAGCGTAAGTGCACCTGCTGCACCTGCTGCGGCTGCTCAGGGGCGGATGGCGCCAGATCGACTGCCACCACCACTTCGCCCTGGTCGGTAAACTTGATCGCATTGCCGGCCAGGTTGACCAGGATTTGTTGTAGCCGCAGGGCGTCGCCGCGCAGGCGCTTGGGCACGGCCGGATCGACGGCAATCGCCAGTTCCAGCTCCTTGTCGCCGGCATTCATGGTCATGGTGGTGGCCAGCGCATTGATGGCGTCATCGAGGTTGAACTCGACCGGCGCCAGCGCCATGTGGCGCGCCTCGATCTTGGAAAAATCGAGCACATCGTTCAGGATGCCCAGCAGCGACTGGCCGGACACCCGTACCATGTTCAGGTATTTGCGCTGTTGCGGCGTCAGCGCGGTATTGCTCAGCAAATAGACCATGCCCAGCACGGCATTCATCGGCGTGCGGATTTCATGGCTCATATTGGCGACGAATTCGCTCTTGGCGCGGTTGGCTGCTTCGGCGCGGTCACGCTCGCGTTCGAGCTCGGCGGCGCGCGCTTCCACCTCCAGCCGCAGCCGGTGCGGTTCGGTCACGTCGACAATGACGGCCAGCACCCGCGTGCCCTGGTCGGTGCGCACGGCGCTCAGGTTGATCTCGATGGGAAATTCGCTGCCATCCTGGCGCTGGCCGAACAGCACGGCGCCGCCGCCCATGCGCACCGGTTCGGCGCTGAGGCGCTCGGCGAAAAATTGTTCCCGGTGGGCGGCATGGCGTGCCCGCAGCGCTGCCGGCACCAGCACTTCGACCATTTGCCCGAGCAGCTCGTCGCGGCGGTAGCCAAAGCAGCGTTCGCACTCGCGGTTGATGGTGTCGATGCGGCCATCCATGCCGATTACCAGGATGGCGTTGGGCGCATATTCGAGCACGCTTTGCAGGCGCGCATCGGCCGCCAGCCGTTCGTGCATCAGGTTGTTGAAAGCCGTGGTCAGCTGGCCGACTTCGTCGTCGCTGGTCACCGCCAGCGGGACGAACTCGGTGGCGTTGCCGCGCAGGTTGGCAATGGCGTTGCGCAGCCTTCCCAGCGGCGCCAGCATGCGCGCGGCCAGGCCGCCGATCAGCAGCGCCGTCAGCAGCGAAGCCAGGCCGCCCCAGACCAGCAGGCGCGTCAGCATGCCGTCGAATACTTCATAGGCTTCGTCGGCCGGCAGCGAGATCGCCAGCAGCCAGTCCGCTGATTTCAGCATCTTGTAGCTGTTGAGTACCTCGCGGCCCTCGATATCGACACTGTCCACCGTGCCCTCGAAGCCTTCGTCGATGGCCCTGCTGGTGCTGGCATTGCTGGTGGCCTGGGCCTGGTAGGGTTTGAGCAGAAAATTGGCGTCGGGATGCAGCACATACACCGGTTGCTGGCTGCGCGTGAGGGCGAAATAATAGCCATCCGTGCCTACCCTGGCGTTGCGCAGGTGGCCGAGAAAATTATCCTTGTACAGCCGCAGCACACCGACCAGCACGCAGACCACCTCGCCCTGTGCATTGAGCACCGGGGCGATCATCTGCACGATCGGCTCCTTGTGGTACTTGCCGATCAGCGGTTCGGTAATCATCGGCTTGCGCGTGTGCATCACGCGTTTGAAGTAATCGCGGTCCGACAGGTCGATGCCGACGCGGCCATTGATGGCCGGCAGGTCGGCGATGACCTTGCCCTCGGCGCTGAAAATCAGCAGATCGTCAAACAGCGACAGCACGGCGCGGTCCTTGTAGTAATTGCGCAGGCGTTCCGCCGAGGTGGCCACTTCGACAGGCTGGTTGCGGGCGGAAAAAGCCAGGATGTCCAGCAGTGCATTGAGCTTGTCGTCGAGTTCTGCTGCGGTGCGCGTGACCAGCGCCGTTTGCTGGGCATACAGCACGCGGCTGAAATCCTGCCTGACGCGTTGCATCTGAACCACGGTCACCAGCGCGATCATCAGGATCGAGGTGATACTGGTCGCCAGTGCAACTTTTGCCTTGATACTGAGTGGCTTCATGTCATCCTTATCGGCGATGCGTACGCAGTAACTAGCAAATAACTAGCAGATAACTACCGAGTGTCAATAAGAATTTTCCTATCAATATGCCTGAATGGCAACCAGATTCGGCGCATGGTTCCATAGGGCGGCGCCTGGCTCGGAATTTTGTTGTGAAAAACAGCACAAGCCGATGGCTTTGCATTAGGATGCAATACCCGTCCACCTTGGTATGGGAGAAACTCGCGAGTTATTCCGACCATTGATTTGTGATTTGTGCGTAATCGACCCCTCCTGACCGCCCTTGCGCCGCTTGCCGGCGCGCTGATCGCTGCGCTGACCTGCTCGCCGCTGCGAGCGGACGACCGCTGGCATGCGCTGGCGCCAGCCGTGTTCGAGCATCTAGTGTCGGGAGAGCGCAATTTCCCCAGCCCGACAGTGATGAGTGTGGTGCAGGATGGCGACGGTTTCATGTGGTTTGGCACCCAGGCGGGTTTGGGC
>JBEVNE010000369.1:0-4895 GCA_040508275.1 Duganella sp. | reverse complement strand
GCTGCGCGCTCGACCTCGATCCACGGCCCGTGGGAGCACTGCCCGCAAAACCCGCTGGTGCGCACGCTCAGCACCGACGAACCATGGTGGTCGCGCGGCCACGCCACGCTGATCGAAGGTCCGGCCGGCGACTGGTGGATGATTTACCACGGCTATGAAAACGACTTCCGCACGCTGGGCCGCCAGACCTTGCTCGAACCGATAGAGTGGACCGCCGACGGCTGGTTCCGCGCGCGTGGCGGCGATCTGTCGCGGCCACTGCCCAAACCGACAGGCGGCAAGGCCGGGCCGGCAGGCCATGCCTTGTCCGATGATTTCAGCCGTAGCAGATTGGGCGTGCAATGGGCGTTTCATGATCCCTCTGCCGATGAACAGCAGCGCGCCCGCTACCTGCCGCAAGGCGCAGGGCTGGAGCTGGCCGCGCGCGGCGCCTCGCCGGCCGACAGCCGGCCGCTGACCTGCGGCGTCGGTGAACGTTCCTACGAGGCGGAAATCACGCTGACCTTGAATGGCAAGGCCGAAGCGGGCCTGCTGCTGTTTTATAACAACAAGGCCTACGTGGGACTCGGGTTCACGCCGGACACCATCAAGACCTTCCAGTACGCGGAAGAACATGGCTGGGCGCGCGTGGCACGCGCCACCACCAGCGTCAGGGTGCGCATCAGCAACGTCGAAAACGTCATCACCTTCCATTACTCGCATGACGGTGGCGCCAACTGGACCTTGCATGGCACCCGCATGGAAGTGTCGGGCATCCACCACAATGTGTTTGGCGGCTTCCTCAGCCTGAAACTGGGCGTGTATTGCGCTGGCAGCGGCCATGTGCGGCTCAACGATTTCCGCTTCCGCGCACTGAAAGCACAAGGCAAGTAAGCGGATACATTTAATTTCCTGCGGGAATCATTTACTGTATAGTCATGGTATACCGTGCAAGTGGCCTGACCATGACTGTTGATAATCCCGATTTGATGTACCGCCTGCTGGTGCAAGGCGTGTCCGACTATGCCATCTACATGCTCGACCCCGATGGCCATGTGATCAACTGGAATGCCGGCGCCGAGCGCGCCAAGGGTTATCAGGCGCAAGAAATCATCGGCAAGCATTTCGCCACGTTCTACAGTGATGAAGACCGCGCCATCGGCCTGCCGCAGCGGGCGCTGTCGATTGCCCGCCAGGACAGGCGTTTCGAGTCCGAAGGCTGGCGGCTGCGCAAGAACGGCAGCCGTTTCTGGACCAGCGTGGTGATCGAAGCGATTCGCGACGAGCGCGGCGTGCTGCTCGGCTTTGCCAAGATCACGCGCGATGTCAGCGAACAGCGTCAGCAGCAATTGAGCCTGATCGAAGCCAAGGAACTGGCCGAACAATACAGCCAGCAGATGGCCGGCATGTCGCGCTTTCTCGATTCGGTGATTGCCAATATCCCCGCTAGCGTGCTGGTGCTCGACGCCGCCAGCCGCAAGATACTGCTGGCGAACCAGCAGGCGCAGCGCCTGTTTGCGCCACGCGGCCATACGCTGGTGGGCCGCATCCCGGCGGACTGCCTGGACCGCGATGTGGCCAGCTATATCGACCGCCAGACCACCGGCGACTTGAGCGAAGCGGAAAAGGTGGACAGCGAAAGCCTGGTGCAGACCGTGATCGGGCCGCGCAACCTGCGCAGCCGCACCGCCATCGGCAGCCGCCCGGACGATGGCGGCGATGGTGGTGATTATGTACTGCTGATTACCGAGGATGTGACCGAGGAACTGGCCGCCTATGCGCAAATTCATCACATGGCGCAGCACGATGGCTTGACCGACCTGCCCAACCGCGTGTTCTTCAACGAACGGCTGGTGCACACGCTGCAAGAAGGTCTTGCCGCCGACAGCAGCACGGCGGTGCTGTGCCTGGACCTCGATAATTTCAAGATTATCAACGATACGCTCGGACACGCGTTTGGCGACAAGATCCTGCTGGCGCTGGGCAAGCGCCTGAAGAAATCGCTGCGCGAGCAGGATACCCTGGCGCGTCTGGGCGGTGACGAATTTGCCGTGGTACTGCCGCGCATCAAGCGTCTGGACGAAGCGCGCTTTGCCGCCCAGCGCCTGATCGATGCGGTGGAGCCGGCCTTTTTGATCGATGGCCACAGTTTTTCCGTCGGCCTCAGCGTCGGGGTGGCGATTACCTCGGCCGGTGCGGCTGCATCAGCCGAGGAGTTGATGCGTCATGGCGATATGGCCCTGTATGAAGCCAAGCGCAATGGCCGCAATCGCTATGAACTGTTCCGCCCCGAACTGGAACAGGCTGCGCTGCACCGCCGCCAGATGGAAATCGAATTGCGCCGCGCACTGCACCAGGGCCAGTTGCAGATGCATTACCAGCCGGTGATCGAATCGGACGGCCGCATCTCCGGTTACGAGGCGCTGATGCGCTGGCAGCATCCCAGCCGTGGCCTGGTGGCGCCGATGGAGTTCATACCGATCGCCGAGGAAACCGGCATGATCCATGAAATTGGCGTGCGTGCGCTGCACCTGGCCTGCCAGGAAGCGGCCACCTGGGACAGCGGCGCGGTGGTAGCGGTGAACCTGTCGCCGGTGCAGTTCAAGAGCGGCGACCTGGTAAGCACCGTAGCACTGGCGCTGGCCGATTCGGGCCTGTCACCGGAGCGGCTGGAGCTGGAAATTACGGAATCGGTCTTGCTCGATAATACCGAAGGCAATATCCGCACGCTGCGCGGCCTCAAGCAACTGGGCGTGGCGATTTCGCTGGACGATTTCGGCACCGGTTATTCGTCGCTCAGCTACCTGCGCTCGTTCCCGTTCGACCGCATCAAGATCGACCGCTCATTTGTGCGCGACATGGGCAAGAGCAAGGAGGCGATGGCCATCATCCGCGCCATCACCGGCCTGTCGAGCAGCCTGCTGATCAAGACCACGGCCGAGGGTGTGGAAACGGAAGAGCAGTTTTTACAGCTGAAGAACGAAGGCTGCTCGCATTTTCAGGGCTTTTTGTTCGGCCGGCCGGAGGCGGCGGAGAATATGCTGCAGCAAACCCTGTACCCGACCAGCCTTTAGCACCTTTATTTATACCGCTCCTCCATCAAATCGATCTGCCGCACCAGCTTGCGCGCAATCGCATCCGATATCTTGTCGTGCCGCGCCAGGTCGAACACCGTGGCCCGCTCCGCCTTGAAGGCAGCGAGCCGCAGTTCGCGTTCGGCATCAAGCGTCTTGCGCCAGGTCGGTTCTTTTTCCGGCTCCACTTCCTTGAGCCGGTGTTCATAAAACGCGATCAGACGCGCCGCCGCTTCCGGGTACACATTCGGATCGACGCAGGTATCGGATTCCATCAACCGTATCTGCGCCGCCTTGACCGCCTCCAGCGCCGCCGTGGCGGCAGCGCGGCGCGCCAGGTCTTCCTCCTGCTGCTCTTCCGGCTCGGCCGGGAAGGTCACGCCCTTGAGCAGGCGCGGCAAGCCGACGCTGGCGATCAGCAGCGACAGCAGGATCACCGAGCAGGCCAGAAAGATGGTCAGTGCACGGGCCGGGAACGGTTCGCCGCTGGGCAGGGCCAGCGGCAGCGTCAGCACGCCGGCCAGGGTAATGGTGCCGCGCGCACCGGCCAGCGTGGTCGCCATCACCAGCCGCAGCTTGATCGGCTGGCGCTGCACATTGCGCAGGCGCTGGCGGAAAATCGTCAGCCGCAGCGAAGTCCACACCCAGGCGAAGCGCAGCACCAGCAGGCCGGCGGTAATCGCCACCGCGTACACCGCCAGCCACCATGGATTGAGGTGGCCGCTTTCCTCGATCGAAGCGCGGGCGCCGCGGAAGATTTCCGGCAACTGCTCACCCAGCAGCACGAACATCACGCCGTTGAGCGCAAACTGCACGGTATCCCACACGGCCGAGCGCTGGATGCGCGTATTCGCCATGGCCTGGCCGCTGAGTTCCACGTAGCTCATGGTCACACCTGCCGCCACCGCCGCCAGGATGCCTGAGGCATGCAGGCGCTCGGCCACCAGGTAGGCGCCGAACGGCAGCAGCAGACTGACCAGGATCGGTGAACCGACCGCCTCGCCATAATGGCGCGTGAGCCAGCGCTGCACCCAGGTCACCACCATGGTCACACCTACGCCGGCGCCGATGCCGGCCGCCACCAGCCACAAAAAGGTCAGGCTGGCGTTACCGATGGAAAAAGCACCGGTCATGGCAGCCGCCACCGCAAAGCGGAAGCAGACCAGGCCGCTGGCGTCATTGAGCAGCGATTCGCCTTCGAGGATGTGCATCAGCCGCTTGGGAATCGGCGTATTCGAGGCAATCGAGCTGACCGCAATCGGGTCGGTCGGCGAGACGATGGCCGCCAGCGCAAACGCCACCGCCAGCGGCATGGCCGGGATCATCCAGTGAATCAGGAAGCCGGCGCCGATCACGGTAAAGAACACCAGCCCGAACGCCAGCTCGATAATCGTGCCCTTGTCGCGCAGCAGCCCGCTCTTGGGAATGCGCCAGCCATCGAGGAACAGCAGCGGCGGTAAAAATACCAGGAAAAACAGCTCGGGCTCAAGCTCCACGCCGTGCGTGGACTTGGCGGCGATCAGCGCACCAAGCGCGATTTGTACCAGCGGCAGCGGAATCGCACTCGGCAGCAGCCGCATCAGGTAAGCACTGGCCACCACAGCCAGCAGCATGATGAGCACAATTTCTATCGAATCCATTCCATTCCATTCATTAACTTGAGGTACGCGTATCATTGCAAAACGATATGGAGTTTATACCAAGGGCCGCTTCGGTGACGACACTAGCGAAGTCGGAAGAGTTCTGGCATAATGCGGCCTCTCCACGCGGGAGTAGCTCAGTTGGTAGAGCGCAACCTTGCCAAGGTTGAGGTCGAGAGTTCGAGACTCTTCTCCCGCTCCA
>JBEVNE010000351.1:0-6511 GCA_040508275.1 Duganella sp. | reverse complement strand
CCCTGGTGTGGTTCGGCTACAGCGGTCATTTGCTGTGGCAGCTCGGTTTGCTGATGGCGGTGTGCCAGATTGCCGGGTCGGTGATCGGTACCGGACTGGCGATGAAACATGGCAGCGGTTTTGTCCGCAAGCTGTTCTTGGTCGTGGTGTCGGTGCTGATCGCCAAGACCGGGTATGACGCATGGATAAGGTGGTGAACAAGATCGTGAAGCGCTGATTGTTTCACGTGAAACCAAAAAAGCAGGGCGCCCATCGTTGGATCGGCGCCCTTTTTCAATGTTTCACGTGGAACAAAAGCGGGTTTATTTTTGCCTAAAAAAGTCGCAGCATCAAAAAGACTCTATAATTTGACCTTGACTCCCCTCCGTTTTCACTCAATTCCATCATGTTATTTCCAACTTCATTCGACGTCATCGTTGTCGGCGGTGGCCACGCCGGTACCGAGGCCGCCCTTGCTTCCGCCCGCATGGGCCAGAAGACTCTGCTCTTGACGCACAACATCGAGACGCTGGGCCAGATGTCGTGCAACCCCTCCATCGGCGGTATCGGCAAAGGCCACCTGGTCAAGGAAGTCGATGCCATGGGCGGCGCCATGGCGATCGCTACCGACGAATCGGGCATCCAGTTCCGCATTTTGAACTCGTCCAAAGGCCCGGCAGTACGCGCTACGCGCGCCCAGGCTGACCGACTTTTGTACAAGCAAGCGATCCGCTCGCGCCTGGAAAACCAGCCCAACCTGTGGCTGTTCCAGCAGGCTGTGGACGATCTGATGGTGGAAGGCGACCGCGTGGTTGGCGCCGTTACCCAGATCGGCCTGAAATTTTTGGCGCCTGCCGTGGTGCTGACCGCTGGTACTTTCCTCGACGGGAAGATCCACGTTGGTCTGCAAAACTACTCGGCCGGTCGCGCCGGCGATCCGCCAGCGATTTCCTTATCGGCCCGTTTGAAAGAGCTGAAGCTGCCGCAAGGCCGCCTGAAAACCGGCACGCCGCCGCGCATCGACGGCCGCAGCATCGACTTTAGCCAGATGACCGAACAGCCGGGCGACCTCGATCCGGTGCCGGTGTTTTCCGTCATGGGCAACGCCGCCATGCACCCCGAGCAAATGCCGTGCTGGGTCACGCACACCAACGCCCAGACCCACGACATTATCCGTGGCGGTCTCGATCGCAGCCCCATGTACACGGGTGTCATCGAGGGTGTGGGACCGCGTTACTGCCCGTCGATTGAAGACAAGATCCACCGCTTTTCCTCGAAAGAATCGCACCAGATCTTCCTCGAACCGGAGGGCTTGACCACCCACGAATTCTATCCAAACGGGATCTCCACCAGCCTGCCGTTCGACGTTCAAATCGCTCTGGTGCGCTCGATGAAAGGGCTGGAAAACGCCCACATTTTGCGTCCCGGCTACGCCATCGAATACGACTATTTCGACCCGCGCGGCCTCAAGGCATCGCTGGAAACCAAGGCCATCGGTGGCCTGTATTTCGCCGGCCAGATCAACGGCACCACCGGTTACGAAGAAGCCGCAGCTCAGGGCATGCTGGCCGGTATCAATGCCGCCCTGCAGACCCAGGACCGTGATGCCTGGACGCCGGCGCGCTCGGAAGCCTACCTGGGCGTGATGGTCGATGACCTGGTGACGCAGGGCGTGATGGAGCCGTACCGCATGTTTACCAGCCGTGCCGAGTACCGCCTGAGCCTGCGTGAAGACAATGCCGACATGCGCCTGACCGAGATCGGCCGCCAGCTGGGCTGCGTTGGCGATGCGCAGTGGGAAGCGTTTGACCGCAAGCGCGAAGCCGTGGCGCGCGAGCTCGAACGCCTGCGTTCCACGTGGGTGAATCCGCGCATTCTCGACGCTGCAGAATCGGAGCGCGTGATCGGCCAGGCCATTGAACGCGAGTATTCGCTGGCCGATTTGCTGCGCCGTCCCGGCGTTGCCTACGACAAGCTGATGACCTTGTCCGGCAGCGATGGCCGTGCGCTGGCGGGCCCCGGTGTGAGCGATGAGGCGGTGCGTGAACAGCTCGAAATCCAGCTCAAATATTCCGGCTATATCGACCGTCAAACGCGTGAAGTCGAGCGCCACGAACACTATGAAAACCTCAAATTGCCGGAAGGGTTTAACTACCTGGACATCACCGCCCTGTCGGTGGAAGTACGGCAAAAACTGCATGCGCAGCGGCCGGAAACCCTGGGCCAGGCTTCGCGTATTTCGGGCGTGACCCCGGCTGCCATTTCGCTGCTGCTGGTGCACCTGAAAAAGACCGGTTTTGGTGGCTTTGTACAGAAAGACGAGGCTGCGCAATGAAGGTGTTTGATCGCGCTGTCGTTGCCGACGTCTTACGCAGCGGTATTGCAGGCCTGAAGCTCGAGCTGAGCGAAGCCCAGGTCGAGAAACTGCTCGATTACCTGGCGCTGCTCAACAAGTGGAATGCCGTCTATAACCTCACTTCCGTGCGCGATCCGCTGCAGATGGTGACCCTGCATCTGCTCGATTCGCTGGCCGCCGTGGCAGCGTTTGCGGGCGCCAAAAACGTGCTCGACGTCGGCGCCGGTGGTGGCTTGCCGGGCATGGTGCTGGCCATCAGCCGCCCGGACATGAAGGTATCGATGATCGATACGGTGCACAAGAAAACCGCCTTCCTCAACCAGGTCAAGGCGGAGCTGGAACTCGCCAATGTCACGGTCTACACCAAGCGCGTGGAGCAGCTGGAAGTGAAAACCAAATTCGACGTGATCACCTCGCGCGCCTTTGCCGACCTGTCCGACTTCGTCAACTGGTCCGGCCATCTGCTGGAAGAGGGCGGACGCTTTATCGCCCTCAAGGGCACGGCGCCGGCAGAGGAACGCGAGCGCTTGCCAGCGCCGTGGGTGGTGCAGAAACTCGAGCCTTTGCAGGTGCCCGGACTGGAAGCGGAGCGCCACCTGGTGTTCATTCAGGCAGCGACTCAAGAAATAGTATAAACAATTTAAACTGTATAAATCGTTTATATTGAATAAACGGTATAAATTGTTTAAACGGTATAAATCATTAACCACGAAAAGAACAAGAACTACATGGCGAAAATTTTCTGCGTAGCGAATCAGAAGGGTGGAGTGGGCAAGACCACCACCACGGTCAACCTGGCGGCAGGCTTGGCCAAGCTGGGCCAGCGGGTGCTGCTGGTGGACCTGGACCCGCAGGGCAACGACACCATGGGCGCCGGCATCAACAAGGCCGGGCTGGCAGCATCCACCTACGAGGTGATGCTGGGCGAGTCCGATGTGAAGACGGCGCGGCTGCGCTCGGAGCCAGGGCAGTTCGACGTGCTGCCATCGAACCGTGAGCTGGCTGGCGCCGAGGTCGAGATGGTGTCGCTCGACAAGCGCGAGACGCGCCTCAAGGATGCATTGGCCAAGGTTGGCAAGGACTACGACTTTATCCTGATCGACTGCCCGCCAGCGTTGTCGATGCTGACGCTGAACGGCCTGTGCGCCGCCCACGGCGTGATCATTCCCATGCAGTGCGAGTACTACGCGCTGGAAGGTTTGTCCGACCTGGTCAACACCATCAAGAAGGTGCACGCCAACCTGAACCCGGACCTGAAGATCATCGGCCTGCTGCGCGTGATGTTCGATCCGCGCATGACCTTATCGCAGCAGGTGTCGGCGCAGCTCGAGCAGCACTTTGGCGACAAGGTCTTTAAAACCATTATTCCGCGCAATGTACGGCTGGCCGAAGCGCCATCGTATGGCTTGCCCGGCGTAACGTTCGATCCCTCGTCCAAGGGCGCGCAGGCGTATATCGCGTTTGGCGCCGAGATGGTCGAGCGCATCAAAAAAATGTAATCAAGGCACACTATGGCAACCAAAAAACTCAAGGGCCTCGGTCGCGGCCTCGATGCGCTGCTGGGCGGCGACGGCGACAAGATCACGCCGGACGCCAATACGCCGTCCGAATTACAGGTCACGCAAATGCAGGCCGGCAAATATCAGCCGCGCACGCGTATGGACGAGGGCGGCTTGCAGGAGCTGGCCGCCTCCATCAAGACCCAGGGCATCATGCAACCGATCCTGGTGCGCCCGATCGGCAGCGACAAGCTGACCGGCGCGATCCAGTATGAAATTATTGCTGGTGAACGCCGTTTCCGCGCTGCGCAATTGGCTGGCCTGGAAGTGCTCCCTGTGCTGGTGCGTAATGTTGACGACCAGGCCGCCGCCGCCATGGCGCTGATCGAAAACATGCAGCGCGAAGACCTCAATCCGCTGGAAGAAGCGCAAGGCATCCACCGCCTGATTACCGATTTCAGTTTTACCCATGAGCAGGCAGCCAATGCTGTCGGCCGTTCGCGCAGCGCGGTATCGAACCTGCTGCGCCTGATGAACCTGGCGGCGCCCGTGCAAACCATGCTGATGGCCGGTGATATCGACATGGGCCATGCGCGGGCCTTGCTGGCGGTCGATGCCGCTACCCAGATCAACCTGGCGAATATTGTGGTTGCCAAGCGGCTGTCGGTACGCGAGACGGAAAAACTGGTCACGCGCACGGTGGAAGAACAGCAGGCGGCGCCGGCGGAAGCGCGCCAGAAAGAAAAGTCGGGCGATATCCTGCGCCTGGAAGAGGAACTGTCCGACAAACTGGCCACCCCGGTGGTATTCAAGATGGGCAGCAAGGGCAAAGGCCAGATGATCATCGATTTTGCCGACCTCGATATTCTGGAAGGGGTTCTGGCGCGCCTGCGGACTTGATCACGAAAATGAGCGAAACGGGCTCAAAAAGCGGTTACACCCATTTCGCTCCAACGTGGTGCAACACGATTGGAAATGTTTGTAAAACGTCTCTTTCACGCACTAAACGCCCTTGTGCGGTGCACCATGTTTGACGTGATAGATGAAAGACACATATAATCACGCGTCTTTGAGTTTATCGGCAATTTTCTGGAGCTCGCAGTGAGTAAAACGACGAGTGTTTCCAAGCCGATGTTCAAAGTCGTCGCCCTCCAGTTAGCCATCGCAACTGGATTCGCCTTGCTCGCCTGGAATCTCGGCGGAGTACACAAAGCATGGTCGGCCGCCTATGGCGGAGCAATCGCAGTCATCGGGAGCCTGGTGTACGCGATGATTGTCATGGGCGCAACGAATGATGCAAAAAAGACGTTCCGGACGCATTTTCGCGCGGAGATGGTCAAGTTTTCTATAACAGCAGCGTTGTTTATCGTCGCGCTGGTGCTGTTTTCATCGGCCGCTTGGTTATGGCTGATTTTGGGTTTCGCGGTAGCGACCATGGCGTATTGGTTTGCACTGCTTGCAGTTTAATTAACAAAATCTGATGACATTATGACCACTGAACACGGCGGGCACTCAGCCCCGGCTAACGCCACAGAATACATCAAGCACCACCTTCAGCATTTGCAGACCGCTGATGGCAATTTCAACCTGGATACGTTCTGGGTATCGGCCGTTCTCGGTGCGATTTTCCTGGGCGTGTTCTACATGGCCGCACGCCGTGCTACCCCAGGCGTGCCAGGCAAGTTGCAGAACTTCGTTGAACTGGTCATGGAACTGGTGAACGACACTGTTAATAGCGCGTTCCACGCTAAAAGCGCGGTGATCGCACCATTGGCCATCACCATCTTCGTCTGGGTATGGCTGATGAACGCCATGGACTTCCTGCCAGTTGACCTGCTGCCAAAAGCACTGGAACTGTTTGGTGTGTATAACCTGCGTGTTGTACCGACTGCCGACGCCAACCTGACCTTCGCGCTGTCGCTGTCGGTCCTGCTGTGCATCTTCGGTTTCTCGATCAAGGCCAAGGGCCTCGGCGGATACGCCAAGGAACTGTTCACGGCCCCGTTCCATGCACATGGCTTTGCCGCCGTGCTGCTGGCGCCAGTCAACTTCCTGCTGCAGATGGTGGAACTTTTCGCCAAGCCAGTTTCGCTGGCACTGCGACTGTTCGGCAATATGTATGCCGGTGAACTGATTTTCATCCTGATCGCGTTGTTGCCTTGGTGGGCGCAGTGGCTGCTGGGTGCACCATGGGCAATCTTCCACATCTTGATTGTAACTTTGCAGGCTTTTGTGTTTATGGCGTTGACGGTTGTGTATCTGGCCCTTGCGGTTGAGAAACACTAATCAGCAACTTTATATTTTAGTTTTTTAGTATCTTTCGTTTTTTAAATTAGGAGAAATATATGCAAGCTCTGATCGCACACGTACAAGGCATGACCGTTCTGGCAGTCGCTATCATCATCGGCCTGGCCGCTATCGGCACCGCACTGGGTTTCGCCATTCTGGGCGGTAAATTCCTGGAAGCGTCGGCACGTCAACCAGAACTGATGCCACAACTGCAAACCAAGCTGTTCGTTATCGCTGGTCTGCTGGATGCGATCTCGATGATTGGCGTTGGTGTTGCTCTGCTGTTCACCTTCAACAACCCATTCCTGACCGCCCTGACCGCCGCTGTTGGCCAGTAATCACTGCTCCAACCGGGGAAACTATTTAGGAGCAAGGTATGGACGTTAAT
>JBEVNE010000331.1:0-3561 GCA_040508275.1 Duganella sp. | reverse complement strand
TTGGCAACATTTATTGCAATCGGCACTGCGTGCGGATGCCTGCTGCGGAACACGTTAAACTAGCGCCATGACCATCGCCTCCTTCTTTTATCAACGCCGCCGCCTGCTCGTGTTTTGCGCAGCTACGCTGGCGCTGCATGGATTGGCGATCGATTGGGCGGCGCGCAACATGGCGGCATCCAGCACCCGCGAGGCGCAACCTGCGGTGATGACAGCGCAACTGCGCGTGGCGCTGCCCAAGCGCGTGGAGAGCGCGCCGCTGGCCGAGGTGCAACCGCTGGCCGAGCGTCCCAAGGCGCAGAATAAGCCGAATCCCGTGCCCAAACCGCCTTCCCGGCCGCCACCACCGCCGCTGAGTACAGCCGCCAGCCGCGCCATCACGCCCGTGGCCAGCGATCTGCCGGCGCCGGCGCAGGCCAGCGTGGAGGCGCTGCTGGCCGAAACGGCCGCAGTGGCCGGGGTGGAGCAGGCTGCACCCGCCGCAGCAGCGGCGGACGCGGTGCCGCCTGCCGCCACACCCGTGCCGGAACAGGCACCGGCAGCACGCCGCTACAAGGTGCAACTGCCGCCCTCGGCCACCTTCGACATGGACGTGGCGCGCGTGGACGCCGACGGCACCAGGTGGAGCGGCGCCGCCACCATGACCTGGCACACCGACGGCAGCCGTTACCGCGCCTCGGTGGAGGCGGGCATCAGCCTCTTGGTCACGCGCCTGAACCTGCTGGTGCTGCGCAGCGAAGGCGCCATCGACGATAACGGCATCGCGCCCGACAAGGTCACCGAAAAACGCGCGCGCCGCGCGGAGACGGCCACCCATTTCAATCGCGGCGGCGAGGGTGGTAACGAGGTTGCCAAGACCATCACGTTTTCGACCTCAGGTCGCAGCTTCCCGCTGCTCCCTGGCGCGCAGGACAAGGCCACCGTGCCATTCCAGCTGGCCGCCATCGGCCGCGCCGACGTCAACCAGTTTGGCGCCGATATCGACATCCAGGTCGGCGAAGACAAGGATGCCGGCATCTACCGCTTCCAGCTGGTGGGCGAAGACGAACTCGATACCCGGATGGGCAAGCTGATTACCTGGCACCTGACCCGTCCACCGAAGCCCGGCAGCTATTCGTCGCGGCTCGACATCTGGCTGGCCCCTGGCCTGCAATGGTACCCGGTCCAGATACGCAACACCGAAGCGAGCGGCGCGCTGACCACGCAAACCGTCGCCCACATCAAGCAAACCGAAACCGGACAATAAATATGCAAAACTATCACTCCCTGCGCGGCATCGCCGCTGCCACCACCTTGCTGCTGGCGCTGGCCTCTGCCAGTTCCGCTGCAATCGCCGACAACGCCGCCCCCCATCCTTCCGTCAAGCGCGCCCACAATGCGCCGCCGCCGGCAGACCTCAGCTACGCCATCAAGGCCAGCCAGCATGGCCTGACCATCAACGGCACCGCCAATGTGCAGTGGCGCGCCGGCGACGGCAAGTACTCGGTGGCAGTGGAAAGCCGGGCGCCGATTTTCGGCAAAATCCTTGAAACCCGCAGCGAAGGCGCCATCGACGACTACGGCCTGGCGCCGGCATCGTTCATGGAAAAACGCCTGCGCAAGGAAGCCACTACCGCCACCTTCGACCGCGCTGCCAGCACCATCCGCTTCAGCGTTGGCGATGAAACCTATCCGATCAAGGGTGGCGAGCAGGATCGCGTCAGCATCCAGTGGCAACTGGCGGCCAATGCCCGCGCCACGCCCGACAAGTTCAAGCCGGGCAGCGAGTGGGCGTATTTTGTCGCCGCCCGCCGCAATGCCGAGCAATGGGTGTTCAAGGTGGTCAAGACTGAAACCGTGCAGGTGGGCGGCGCCGACGTCAGCGCGCTGCACCTGGTGCGCCAGCCGACCGACGACCAGGCCTCGCAGGTGGACCTGTGGCTGGCGCCATCGATGGACTGGTACCCGGTGCGCGTGGTGTTCAAGGATGCCGATGGCGACTACGTTGACCAGACCCTGGAAAAAGTCAGTAAAAAGTAACAACTGCTATACTGTTGCCCCCGCGATCATGGCGCGACGATGGTACGACGTTGTTGCCATATTGCGGTATTTGCAATCGCCGCCTGGCCTGGCTTACCCGGGGTAGCTGGCGGCCAACCTGGCAAACAATGATAGAACCTATGACAACGGAGTCCACGCTGGAACAGGCGCCGGACCAGCAGCCCGATGGCTTGCAAGCCCACTTCAAGCCGAACATCTCGGCCGACGAAATCGAGCAGGTCTACCACCTGAAACGCGCGCAGCCGCTGCTGCAGGTGTTTACGGCGCTATTCCACGGCGGTTTCGACGGCGTGCTGGTGCGCCTGCTGGTATTGCGCGAGCTCGCTTCCGACACGTCGTCCAGCAGCTTTACGCGGCCCGACATCAACACCCGCCTGGCCTACCTGCTGCCGGAAAGCCTGGAAACGGTGCTGATGCGCCTGCGCACCAACCAGTTGCTGGCCTGGGATGCGCAGCAAGCCGTGTACCGCGTTACGCCGATGGCGCGCAACGTGCTGTCGGCCATCGACGCGCTGCTGGCCATGGGCAAGGAAGAAGATCCGGCCGACATGGGCTACCTGCTGTCGCAGGTGGCCGGTTCGCAGGTGATGGGCGGCGTTACCGTTGAACAGCTCAATCATCTGCTGGGCCGCCTGGTCGAGCTGACCGAGGAATTTGCCGACGCAATTGCCTCCGGTTCCGAATTCCGCCTGCGCGCCTCGCAGGCCAAGTGGCACGTGGCCTGCGACTGGGTCGAGAAAGGCTCGGAAATCCTGCGCGCCATCACCAGCGATGCAAACGCCGATGCCGCTACCCACCGCGCGGCGCAGGCGATTGGCCGCGCGCAGTCGTCGCTGCTGAATATGCAGGGCATGTTCTCGCGCGCGCTCAACCAGATCGAGCGCCAGCGCGTGCACCTGGGCCAGTCCGGCCTGTCCACCACCGACATCAAGCGCTGGCTGCTGCTGCATGACGACCTGGCATCGCTGGCGCTGGGCGCCATCGAGCTGCCGGTGGTGCCGCAGTTTATTACCCCGGCCGAAATGATCGACGTCGCCGAATCCGAACTGCTGGCCGACCGCGTGGCGAGCGCCGTATCGAATGGCCTGCCAGCCGGCCAGGATGCGCCGACCACCATCAGCGACGGGCCGCAAATGCAAAAAGAACTCGACGAATGGCTGGCGCGCCTGGCCGATTTTGCCGCACCCGATAATTTCAAGGACGCCAACGGCGCGCCGAAATCGATCCAGGCCCACGAATCGGTGCTGCCGGCGACTTTTGCCGTGGCCTCCTACCGCGCCTCGCTGCTGCCGCTGCTGGGCGACGCCGACGAAGCGCGCCTGCAAGGCGCCACCGGCGACCTGGCGCGCCTGCCGGTCACGTTTACTCCGAGCGATGAAATGGTGCAGCTGCCCGACCTGCATGTGGCGGCAATGTCCCTGGCCTCCCTCTCACTGTCTTTGAACCCGGAAGGCGACAAGTCTGATGAATGATGATGTACAAATCCTGATTGCGCGCCTGCTCGCGCACCAGACCCTGCGC
>JBEVNE010000268.1:0-3977 GCA_040508275.1 Duganella sp. | reverse complement strand
TTTCGCCTTCCAGCTTGATGGTGTCGCCCTTGAGCGGTTGCGGCACGATCACCGATTGTGGTGCATTGTCTTTGAGGATAGGACCCCAGTAAGCGACCTTGGCGTCTTTTTTCTTTTCGATCAGCGCGATGGTTTGCGGCGTGGCCAGAATTTTGGCGTCCGGGAAGGCTGCATGGATCACGTCCAGGCCAAAGTAAAAGTCGGGATCGCTGTGGCTGATGTAGATGGTGGTCAGCTGCTTGCCGCTGGCGCGGATTTTTTCCACCAGCTTTTGCGCCTCGCCGCGCGAAAACTGCGCATCGACCAGCACGGCTTCCCTGGCGCCGGTAACCAGCACCGAGGCCACCGGGAAGATGGCGGCTTCGCCGGGGTTGAAGACTTCGAGCTTGAGCGGCGCGGCATGCGCCGAGGCGACAGCGGCGGACAGGGCGGCGGACAGGATAGTGGAAACTGCGACTTGCTTGATCATGATGGTCTCTCTGTGTAGGTGACGATGCATCCATCTTAAATTTCTCAATCCAGTAGAAAAAGACGATAATTCAGTGAGGTTAATTGCATGGATCGGATGAATCATGGATCGCATTACGGCAGCCCGGGTGTTTGTCAGTATTGCCGAGCGAGGCAGCATGATCGCGGCGGCCGATGCGCTCGACATGTCGCGCGCCATGGTCACGCGCTACCTGGCCGAGATGGAAGCGTGGGCCGGCGCACGCCTGCTGCACCGGAGCACGCGCCGGCTGAGCCTGACCGACGCCGGCGACGTCACGCTGGTGCGCTGCCGCGCCATGCTCGAGCTGGCCGGCGCCATGCCAGTGGCGCTCGATGATCACGATACGCCGCAAGGCTTGTTGCGCATCGCCTGTTCGCAGTCGCTGGCGCAGGCCACGCTGTCGGCCGCCATCACCGCCTATCTGCGCCGCTATCCCAAGGTGGCGGTCGATGTGCAGGTCGATAGCCGCACCGTCAACCTGGTCGAGCAGCGCATCGACCTGGCGCTGCGCATCACCAATGCGCTTGAGCCGAACCTGATTGCCCGGCCGCTGGCGCGCTGCGATTCGGTAGTCTGCGCCGCCCCGGCCTACCTGGCCGAGCGCGGCACGCCGCTGCGGCCGGAAGACCTGGCCGCTCACAACTGCCTGACTTACAGTTATTTCGGCAAGAGCTTGTGGCAGTTCAGCCGGGCCGATGGCGAGGCGGTGTCGGTGCCGGTGGGCGGCAATCTGTCGGCCAACGAGGATACGGTGCTGCTCAGGGCGGCAGTGGAGGGCGCTGGCGTGGTGTTGCAGCCGTGGTACAGCGTAACGCCGCTGCTGGCTGACGGCCGGCTGCTGGCCTTGCTGCCCGGATACGTACCTCAGACCATGGGTATTTATGGTATTTATACCTCGCGTCAGCACATGGCGCCGGCGCTGCGCGCCATGCTGGACTTCCTGCTGCAATGGTTTGATCAGGGTCCCAGCTGGAAAGCCGTGTCCAGCGCCGAGGTCAGACAAGCGTGAAAACCGTTAAAAATAAGAAAACATTCCCGGCTGAGCCAGCAAGTATGCGGCTTAAGTGAACATTAACCTTAAAAGATTTAGTCGAATATCCATCACAAATACGATCACAAACGGTTGTTGCGCTACAATACCGGTGCTATGCTAAGTGGCCGTTTTTAGATACTGAATAAATTAAGCCCTTCCCCACAACTTGATGTGCAATCCGCTAACCGGTCAGGCCGTGTCGCGGAAGGTTAGACTAACCCGCTAATTCCTCGCGAAACGCGAAGAAAGGTGAGCAACAAATGCAACAATCCACGTCCAATTCCTACCTGTTCGGTGGGAACGCACCGTACGTTGAAGAACTGTACGAAGCGTATCTCGACAACCCAGGTTCCGTGCCAGACAACTGGCGTGCCTATTTCGACGCCATGCAGCACGTTCCGGCCGTCGATGGCAGCAACAAACCTGACGTCGCCCACGCTTCCGTGATTGCCTCGTTCGCCGAGCGCGCAAAATCGGGCCCGATCCGCACCGTGGTTGCTTCCGCCGACGTCGAAATGGGCCGCAAGCGTGTTGCTGCAACCCAACTGATCGCCGCCTACCGTTACCTCGGCTCGCGCTGGGCCAATCTGGACCCGCTGCAACGCCAGGAGCGTCCAAGCATTCCTGAACTGGAGCCCAGCTTCTACGGCTTCAGCGATGCTGACATGGACACCGTGTTCAACATCAGCAACACCTATTTTGGTCCAGAAACCGCGACCCTGCGCGACCTGACCAACTACCTGCGCGACACCTATACCCGTTCGATCGGCGCAGAGTATATGTACATCTCCGATCCGACCGAGAAGCGCTGGCTGCAAGAGCGCCTCGAGTCGATCCGCTCGACGCCCAACTTCACCGCAGAAAAGAAAAAGCACATCCTCGAGCGCCTGACAGCTGCCGAAGGTCTGGAGCGTTACCTGCACACCAAGTACGTCGGCCAGAAGCGCTTCTCGCTCGAAGGCGGCGAAACCTTTATCGCTTCGATCGATGAAATCATCCAGCGCGCCGGCGAAAAAGGCGTGCAGGAAATCGTCATCGGCATGGCCCACCGCGGCCGTCTGAACGTGCTGGTCAACACCCTGGGCAAAGCCCCGCGTGACCTGTTTGAAGAATTCGAAGGCAAACACGGGGACGACCTGCCAGCCGGCGACGTCAAATACCACCAGGGCTTCTCGTCCGACATCTCCACCGCAGGCGGCCCGGTCCACCTGTCGCTGGCGTTCAACCCGTCGCACCTGGAAATCGTCAACCCGGTCGTTGAAGGTTCGGTCAAAGCCCGCATGGATCGCCGCGGCGACCACCAAGGCAAGCAAGTGCTGCCTATCCTGGTGCACGGCGACGCTGCGTTCGCCGGCCAGGGCGTGGTCATGGAAACGCTGAATCTGGCGCAAACCCGTGGCTACGGCACCGGCGGTACCGTGCACATCGTGATCAACAACCAGATCGGTTTCACCACCTCCGACCCGCGCGATGCCCGTTCGACCATCTACTGCTCGGACGTGGTCAAGATGATCGAAGCGCCGGTACTGCACGTCAATGCCGATGATCCGGAAGCCGTGGTGCTGGCCTCGCAGATCGCCATGGACTACCGCCTCGAGTTCCACAAAGACATCGTTGTGGACATCATCTGCTACCGCAAACTCGGTCACAACGAGCAAGATACCCCAGCGCTGACCCAGCCGCTGATGTACAAGAAAATCGGCCAGCATCCAGGCACCCGCAAGCTGTACGCGGACAAGCTGGTAGCGCAAACCGTGATCCCGGCCGATGGCGGCGAACAGATGCAGGCTGCCTTCCGTGACGCCATGGACGCCGGCAAGCACACCGTTGATCCTGTCATCTCGAACTTCAAGAACAAGTTCGCCGTTGACTGGCTGCCGTTCCTGAACAAAAAATGGACCGACTCGGCCGACACCGGCGTGCCGATGACCGAACTGAAACGTCTGGCCGGTCGCCTGACCACCGTGCCGGAAGGCTTCAAAGTTCACTCGCTGGTCGAAAAAGTCCTGGGCGACCGCGCCACCATGGGCCGCGGCGAAATGAACCTCGACTGGGGCATGGGCGAACACCTGGGCTTCGCTTCGCTGGTTGCATCCGGCTATGCCGTACGCCTGACCGGCCAGGACGCCGGCCGCGGCACCTTCGTGCACCGCCACGCCGTGCTGCACGATCAAAACCGCGAACGTTGGGATGCTGGCACCTATGTGCCGCTGCAACACATTGCTGAAGGCCAGGCGCCATTCACCGTGATCGACTCGGTGCTGTCCGAAGAAGCGGTGCTGGGCTTTGAATACGGCTACTCGACCGCCGAGCCAAACACGCTGACCATCTGGGAAGCCCAGTTCGGCGACTTCGTCAACGGCGCGCAAGTCGTGATCGACCAGTTCATCAGCTCCGGCGAAGTGAAATGGGGCCGCGCTTCGGGCCTGGTGATGATGCTGCCACACGGCTACG
>JBEVNE010000265.1:0-26745 GCA_040508275.1 Duganella sp. | reverse complement strand
AATTTTTACGACCAGATCTCGGCGCTGCACAAGTCGGTGCGCGGTTCCAACCCGGACGCCGCCCTCTACTGGCTGTGCCGCATGCTTGACGGCGGCGCCGACGCCCGCTACCTGTCGCGCCGCATCGTGCGCATGGCCTGGGAAGACATCGGCCTGGCCGACCCGCGCGCGATGCAGATCGCCAACGACGCTGCCACCACCTTCGAGCGGCTCGGTTCGCCGGAAGGCGAGCTGGCGCTGGGCCAGGCCGTGATCTACCTGGCCATCGCCGCCAAGAGCAACGCCGGCTACAACGCCTACAACCAGGCCATGGCCTTTGTCAGCAAGGACAAATCGCGCGAAGTGCCAGTCCACCTGCGCAACGCCCCGACCAAGCTGATGAAAGAACTCGGCCACGGCCATGCCTACCGCTACGCCCACGACGAGCCGAATGCCTATGCAGCCGGCGAAACCTATCTGCCCGATGGCATCGGTGATCCTGGCTGGTACCAGCCGGTGCCCAGGGGGCTCGAGCTGAAGATAGCCGAGAAGATGGCGCAGTTGAAAAAGTGGGATGAGGAAGCGCGAGACTGATAAAACCGCTTAGCAGCGCATGATGCGTTTGTACAGCAAGGTCTGAAAGTCCTGGCTGCTGCCGAATACCATATGAATGATGATCATCTCGTTCTCATCATCGAGTTCATAAAGAATTTTGGTATGCGCCTCATGCACGAGGACGCGAAAGGTCGAGATGCCAAGTACGCTCAGTTGATCCGGGATCTTACCGATGTGGGGCTGGGTTTCCAGCAGGTTTAGCTTACTCATCAGTGCGTCATAGGCGCGCTCGGCAATATCCTCGCTCCATCGATGGCGGACGTAATCGATAAGTTCAACGATGTCATCCATTGCAACATCCAGGATGTTGACTTTGTACATGTCAAGCTTCCTGTACTTTGCGGCGCAATATGCGTTTATCCAGTTCGGTCTTCGCTTCCGCCAATGATCGAACACGTCCGCTCTCGGCTTCGCGCTTGCCCATGCTGATCAGTTTGATCAATGCATTGGTTTCCTGGGTCTGGTAGTACTCTTCCATGCTCACGCAGACAAAAGACGGGACGCCGTTTTGCGTAATCACCACGGTTGCCGAGGTTTCGGCGATCTCTTTTGCCACATCAGCAGTATTGCTTTTTAGGTAGGATATTGGCCGGTAAGTTTTTGCAATTCCCATGATGCGCTCCCGTCAGTAGTACTAAATTCGGACAAAATTTAGTTTATATCCCTTGTCTGAGCAGGTCAACTTGAGCGCCGACTATTTGCCTGTGCGCGGATAAACCCGGACCGTAAGCCAGCGCGAGCTCCTGGCCGGGATAATGTAAAATCCAGCTTTCAGCAAAAGGAATCGTATGCAACACCTGGTGGTTGACGACATCGATATCTATATAGACGGTCCCGAGGAGGAAGAGGGTGCCGAAAGTGTGGAAACCATCGTCATGATCCACGGCTGGCCCGATACGCACCGGCTGTGGGAGCCACAGGTGGCCGCCCTCAAGCATCGCTACCGCTGCGTGCGCTTTACTTTGCCGGGCTTCGATCCGGCCAAGCGGCGGCGTTCGTACACGCTGGACGCCACCATGCGCATCTTCCTGCATATCATTAACAGCATTAACCGCAAGCAACCGGTGATTCTCCTGCTGCATGACTGGGGCTGCGTGTTCGGTTACGAGTTTTACATGCGCAACCGGGCGCTGGTATCAAAAATTATCGGCGTCGATGTCGGCGATGCCAATTCCGACATTACGCTACGGTCGCGTACCTTTGGCCAGCGCCTGCTGCTCAACGGCTACCAGAATCTGCTGGCGCTGGGCTGGGCCATGGGCGGGGTGATGGGCAGGATGCTGACCAGGTCGATGGCCGGCATGATGAAAGCGCCGGCGCCGCGTGACACCATCCATTCGGGCATGAACTACCCGTACTACATCATCACCGCCGGCAGCGCTGGCTCATACCGCGCATTGGTGCCTTTCGTGCCGCGCGTGCCCATGCTGTTTATCTATGGCGTGCGCAAGCCGTTCATGTTCCACTCGCCGCAATGGACGGAAAAGCTGGCCGCCAAAAAAGGCAGCAAGGTGGTGGCTTTCAATACGGGACACTGGCCGATGGTCAGCCAGCCGGAGCGTTTTAACGAGGTCGTGCTGAACTGGCTCGATGGCGCGGTGGAGGAACTGGAAGGGGAGCATGACCACCCTGAACAGGACGCCGCCAATACTGATGCGGCGGCCTGAGCAGGGGAGTGGTGGGTCGCTGGCGATTAACGGAGGCGAATCGCCTTGATGTAGGGCGCGAATGGCGGGGCTGGGAACTTGACGTCGGCATAACCCTTGCGGAAGCATTCCGCTTTTTTGCCGGTAACGTCGGTAGTGGTGCTGGTGACCTTGCCCGTGGCGTCCAGCGTCAGCGCGATGGTGACCGGGAACTTCGACATGTCGTGGCAGTTGCCGCGATCGTCGAATTTTTGGGCGTTGTTATAGTTGATCGATACTTCTTCGTACTTGGTCGCCTTGTCGTTAGGGAACTGGGCGTTGAACTTTTCCATTTGTGCGGCAAAGCCCGGATTGGCCGGTGGCGCCGTTTCATTTTCAGGCGGAGTGCTGGCCGACGAGCCGCCGGTGGAGCCGGAACCGCTCATGGTCGAGCAACCGGCAGCGACTGCCATCAACGCGCACAGGGCGCTCATTTTCAGGAATTGGGTATTCAAATTATTCTCCTTGAGGGCTTATTGTTGACTCATCGTACACATTTCTTGCGATGACCGGCGCACGATTAGTTGCGTAGGAGAAATCCTACAAAGCCGGTATGGCCGTTCAGGTGCTGCGATCCGCACACCTTTCCTCCCCGTTTTTTGCATTTCAGCCGTCGTTTGCAGCGCTTCGTCGCATCTGCCTCGTAAAGCATACGCCCTGTAGGTACAGTACAAACATCGCAGGGCCACCTGCTGTTGACTACCTCAAGGAGAGCATCATGAACGTGACCAAACATATGGAAAGCATCTTCCTCGCCGCTGCCGTGATCGCCGGCGCCACCAGCTACGCCAGCGCCGCCGATGCCGACGCCACCCGGCTGGCAATGAGCGCCCCGGTCAGCCAGATGGTGGTTCACCAGGCTAAAATGCAAGTGGTGGAAGTCACCGCCAAGCGCCTCACCGCCGCCGAGAAAGCCGCGTTTTAAAAAGTCGTTTCAAAATGAGCGCAGCCAGGCGCAGCGCCGCAGACAGTGCGCCTGCACGACCAGGCGCTGGAACGACGCTGCGGTCTTTTTGAAACGACCTGTAGCCGGTGGGCTGCGCAAAACTCGCAGGGAAGGGACATCCTCTTGGTACAATGGGCGTTTTCGATACAACGGCATCGGTTCCCATGATTGATATCCAACTTCTCCGTAAAGACATTGCCAACGTCGCCGCGCGCCTGGCCACGCGCAAATACCAGCTCGATGTAGACGCGTTCAACGCGCTCGAGTCGGAACGCAAAGCCATCCAGACCCGTACCGAGGAGCTGCAAGGCAAGCGCAACACGCAGTCCAAGCAGATCGGCATGATGAAGGGCAAGGGCGAAGACACCACGGCGCTGATGGCCGAAGTGGCCGGCCTTGGCGACGAGCTCAAGGCCAATGAAATCGCCCTGTCGGCGGTGCAGGCAAAACTGGGCGACTTCGTGCAATCGATTCCCAACCTGCCGCACGAATCGGTGCCGCAGGGCGCGGATGAAACCGCCAACGTTGAAGTACGCAAGGTCGGCACGCCGCGCAGCTTCGATTTCGAAGTGCGCGACCATGTTGATGTGGGCGCCACGCTGGGTCTGGATTTCGACGTTGCCACCAAGCTGACCGGCTCGCGCTTTTCGGTCATGAAGGGCGGCATTGCGCGCCTGCACCGCGCGCTGGCGCAGTTCATGCTCAACACCCATACCGACGAGCATGGCTACACCGAGTGCTACACCCCTTACCTGGTCAATGCCGACTCGCTGCGCGGCACCGGTCAGTTGCCCAAGTTTGAAGCCGACCTGTTCTCGGTAAAAAAAGGCGGCGCCGAAGGCGAGGGCGAAGCCTTCTATCTGATCCCGACCTCGGAAGTCACGTTGACCAATCTGGCGCGCGATGAAATCCTCGCTGTCGATACGCTGCCGCGCAAGCTGACTGCCCACACGCCATGCTTCCGCTCGGAAGCGGGCAGCTATGGCCGCGATACGCGCGGCATGATCCGTCAGCACCAGTTCGACAAGGTGGAAATGGTACAGATCGTCCATCCTGATACGTCGTACGCGGCGCTCGATGAAATGGTCGGCCATGCCGAAACGATTTTGCAGCGCCTGGGCCTGCCATACCGCGTGATGTCGCTGTGCACCGGCGACATGGGTTTTGGCGCCGCCAAAACCTTCGACCTCGAAGTGTGGCTGCCGGCGCAAAACACCTACCGCGAAATTTCCTCGCTGTCGAACTGCGAAGCCTTCCAGGCGCGCCGCATGCAGGCACGCTTCCGCAACGCCCAAGGCAAACCGGAACTGCTGCACACGCTCAACGGTTCCGGCCTGGCGGTGGGCCGCACGCTGGTGGCGGTGCTCGAGAATTACCAGCAGGCCGACGGCAGTGTCGAGATTCCCGAAGTGCTGCGCCCCTATATGGGCGGCCTCACGCATTTGAAAGCAGCCTGAAAAAAGGCCTTCCATTTTCCGGAAGGCCTGCTATAATCTTGCCTTCTCGCAGCAGCGCGCAAGTGTCGCTGAGGGAAAAGGAGAGGTGGCAGAGTGGTCGAATGTACTTGACTCGAAATCAAGCGATGGGGCAACCCATCCGTGGGTTCGAATCCCACCCTCTCCGCCAGGAATCAAGTCGCTGTCTGCCACAGTGACTTCAAAAAGCCGTTGTTCCCATGTGGAGCAGCGGCTTTTTTGTTGTGGGCCCAGCATGGTGCACTCTTGTGGGTGCAAGTCCCGCCGTGAGCTGACCACAGCGACGCCTATGACGCGTATGTTAGCCTTGCCGCGTCGCTCTCATGGTAGCCTTGATGGATGTACAGGTGACCCGATGCCATGGAAAAAATAATCGTTCCCACCGCACTCGCGATACTCCAGGGCGACTTGATCAGGCTCCGGCCTATGACCGATGGCGATGCTGGCGCTTTGTTCTCGATATACGGCGACCCCCTGGTCATGCGATACACCGATGAAGCGCCTTTTCCAAGTGTGGATACCGTTGAAGTGATGCTGAAAAGTGTGCGCCGCTTGCTTCTTGATGGCGTGTCGCTGGAATGGGCCATCGTCCTGAAAGGCCGTGAGGAGGTAATCGGCACCTGCGGATTGCATGGTTTCGACACGACATTAGCGCAGGCGGAAGTCGGCTGCCTGCTCAAGCGTTGCGAGTGGGGCAAAGGGTTGATGCCGGAGGCGCTGGCGTTGTTGGCCAGGTTTGCTGCCGACTCGCTCAAGCTCAAGCGCCTGATAGCGGATGTGGCGCCCGAGAATCTGAGCGCGCTGCGGCTCTTTCATAAACTGGGATACCGGCAGGAGCGTCCAGGCATACTGGCGCTGGATCTGTAAAACAGCATCCTGTCACCTGTTAATTGTGCGCTGCCCGTCCCAAAAAAAAGCTCAGGTGAGGGGGGCTGGCGGCATCGTCGCATTGCGCATAAAAATATACCGCATTGCTGGCAGTGCGCCGACACCGACCGCCAGCACTGCATTGATCACCAAGAGCGTGCCCGCATCAGGCGCAAACAGTAACAAGCCGCTCAGGTTCAAGCCTGCCATGCGCGGTATCCATGCCAGCAGCACGGCGGCCAGCGACAGGCCGGCAACAAGTGGCATCAGTGCCATCGTCAGCCATTGCCGCCGGTTGGCTGGCGGCGCCGATCGACGGCGGCGCAGCAGCCTGATGCCGATAGCGCACTCGACCACCAAGAGCGCCAACAAAGCGATCAGCGCCGACGGCCAGCAGCGTTGCGGGATAGGAGACGGCGTCCGATGGGTAGGCCTTGCCAAACCAGAAACGGTAACCGTTGGCCGCATCGCCATGCTGCGCCGCTTGAAAGCCAGCCGCGGTACGGCGCATGCCGAGCGGCTCCCACACGTGCGCTTTCATGTAGCTGGCATACGATGCGCCGGTAACTGCCTCGATAACGCAGCCGAGCACCACGGAATTGATATTTGAGTAGGCGAACTTCTGGCCCGGGGGCGACGCCAGCCGGGCGCTTGCAAGACGCCGCACCCGGCGCTCCATGGCGTCTGCGCTGGCGTAGTTGTCGGCAAAGTCGAGCTGACCTTCCAGGTGCGAAAAGCCGCTGGTTTGATGCAGTAAATGACGCAGCGTTATCTGTGCCGACAGGTGCGGATCGGCGATGCGGAACCACGGCAGATAGCGCTGAACCGGCGCGTCCAGCGCCAGCTTGCCCGCTTCGACCAGTTGCATGATCGCCAGCGCGGTAAATGACTTGGTATTGGAGCCAATCTGAAAAATCGTGTCTGCACCAGGTTGCAAGCCCTTCGGGCCGCTCACACCATAACCCTGCAGGTGAACTATTTTTTGGTCCGCAACCACCACTAATGCAGCTCCCGGAATGCCGGCTCGCCGAAGCTCGGTCTGCAGATAGCTATCCAACGCTGTGAAGTCGTCGGGCACGGCCGCTGTGGCGGCGCAAGTCACAAAAGCCAGCGTCAGGGCAGCCAGTGGCAAGAAGGTATTCATGGTTCGCATCGCGGTAGCAAGGCAGGCCGGTGTTTCTCCGGCGGCGCCGGCCTATCACTTTGGCGATGCCGCCGGTCTGCTGACGGAAGTGGCGATCAGGGGATTTGAAGAACTCACACGGCGTATGGCGGAACGCGCGGGCGCCAGCGGTCCTGCGCCAGTCGATCGGCTGCATGCGCTGGGGGATGCATACATCCGCTACGCCTTCGGCAATCCGGCGGTATTTCGTTTGATGTTCAGAAAAGATAAATTGCGCATCACCGACCAGCTGAAGGAAAGCGCCATCGCTGCCTTTTCGCTCCTGCAAACGGCGGTCTGCGACAGTGCTGGCGCCGACGAGGAACGTATCGGGCCAGATCTGCTGGCAGCCATGTTGACCGCCTGGTCGATGGTGCATGGCTTTGCGCACCTGGCTCTGGAGGGGCAGTTTGAACGTTTCGCCAGCCCCGGCACGCTTGAGGAATTTTGCAACCTCTGCATTCCGCGCGCCATCGATCAACTCAGGTTTGCAGCGCGCTCGTCGACTTGAGTACCTGGCGTGGTGCGCCAGCGCTCGACGTTTTTGCGGATGTAGTGATCGACCACGTAGCGCCATGGCATGGCCAGCGGGATGATGATGGCCACCGCGCATTCAAACGCGGTGGCGACAATGGCGTCGTCCATGGTGCCGCTTTGCCAGGCGGGCAGGGCGACCAGCAGCAGCCATAGCGCTTTCCAGGTCATTTCCCAAAACAGCACAGGCAGCATCTGTAGCGGATAGCGGATGCCGAGCAGGCACAACAGGCTGAAGGCCGTCAGCATGCACTTGACCACGCCCTGCGACAGCCCCCACGGCTCGGCGTGGTTGATCACACCGGGCCACACCACCAGCGCCAGTCCCAGCGCAATGATCAGATACACGGCTCTCAGTGCATACAGGCGAAACAGCGATACTGGTAGTGATACTGGTGGCATGGCGATACGCTCCGGTGTGGTTGGATTACTCGACTTCCTTGAGCACTTTTTCAATTGCGATGATGCGCGTTTTCAGGTCGGCCAGCGCGGCGGCGTTGGCCTCCTGCGCGGCGACCGTGCGTTCGGCGATGGCACGGTAAGACGCTTCATTCTCGGCTTGAAGCTGCGCTTTTTTGATGATGGTCTGTGAGCGGATCAGGAAGATCATGAAGATCGTGCCAAAGAAGATGGCGATGGTCGCCAGATAGATCGGTTCAGACATGGATGCCTCTATTTGTCAGGGTTGTTTGTCAGGGTGGCGGCAGCTTGCGCGATCATCGCTGGCGACAGGTCGATGGCGAACGGCGCGACGTCAAAGAAATTGAGCGCCTTGCCATCGTCGGATAGCTCCATCTGGCTGGTGACCAGGCCGGCCTCCTGCAGTTTTTGCAGATGCAGATGCAGCAAGGGCCGGCTGATATTGAGCTCGCGCGCCAACTGGCTCACATAATTGCGCCCACCAGCAGCCAGCGCCGCCACCACCCGCAAGCGATGCGGATTGGACAGCGCCGCCAGCGCCGCCAGCAACTGATCGCCTGTGAGATGTTTAGATTTCATGTGTAAAGAATGCCTGACAGGTGTAAGGATGTCAAACAGTTTGGCAAAAAAAGCCCGGCGTGGCCCCCTGGCGCAACGGCGAGTTGGGCGACGCAGTCCTCAAACGCGCCGATGCCGCCGCCTACCGCACCAGGCGGAATGGCCGCAACCGCGTTGAGGTGGCGTACTGGCGCCTTGCCGTGCCAACTGGCACATTGCGGCGGCTAGGCGCGCTGGGCCTGCACAAAATCGACAAAGGCGCGCAGCGGCGCCGGCAGGTAGCGGCGGCTCGGGTAGTAAAGATAGGGACCGGTAAAGGGCTGCCACCAGTCTTCCAGCAACGGCGCCAGCGCGCCGCTGGCCAGGTGCGGCTGCAGCCAGTCTTCAAACAGATGAATCACGCCGCAGCCGGCCAGCGCCGCATCGACCACCAGATCGACGCCGCCGCTCACGCGCACAATCAACGGCCCGGCGGGATCGACCGATATCACTTCCTGCTGGCGTTGAAAAGTCCATGCCGGCATGGCGCCACTGGCAAAACGCACCCGCAAACAAGCATGCTGCAGCAGGTCGCGCGGGTGCGCCGGACGTCCGCGCGCCGCCAGGTAGGCGGGGGGCGGCTGCCGTTGCCATGCGCTGGCTGCGCGGCCCGATCGGGATGGCGATCATGTCCTGGTCGAGCCGCTCTTCGTAGCGGATGCCGGCATCGCAACCGGCGGCCAGCACGTCCACAAAGCTCTCTTCCACCACCACGTCAAGGCGAATCTCGGGATACGCCGCCAGGAACGGCGGCACCAGCGCGGGCAGCACCAGCCGCGCCACGCTGCCCGGCACATTCAGGCGCAGCGTGCCGGCCGGACGGTCGCGGAAGCCGTTGACCACGTCGAGCGTGGCATCGACCTCGGCCAGCGCCGGCCCCAGGCGCTCCAGCAGCAGGGCGCCGGCCTCGGTGGGCGCCACGCTGCGCGTGCTGCGGTTGAGCAGCCGAACGCCAAGGCGCGCCTCCAGCCGTCGCACTGCCTCGCTCAGGCTCGACGCGCTGACGTTGCCCAGTCGCGCCGCTTCGCGAAAACCGCCGGCGCGCGCCACCGCGACGAAAGCACTCAGGTCGCCCAGTTGTTCTGCCATGGTGTGCTCCGTTGTAGCCGAGTGAAGGGAGGGGGCGCTTGTACTGTGCGGTTTTTCGCACAAGCTGTATGTATTAAGCCTGCTTATCATACGCCGCCACGGGGTCTATAGTGAATTTTTCACTGAAAGGAAACCCCATGAACGCTCTCGATACCCTCGGCCGCTGGCCGCTTGGTTCACTCCCGGTAAAACGCATTGGTTACGGCGCCATGCAACTCGCCGGCCCCGGTGTTTTCGGTCCGCCCAAAGACCGCGCCGCCGCCGTCGCGGTGCTGCGCGCAGCGCTCGACAGTGGCGTCAATCATATCGATACCAGCGATTATTACGGTCCCCACATTACCAACCAGATCATTCGCGAAGCCTTGCACCCGTATCGCGATGACCTGGTGATCGTCACCAAGGTGGGTGCCCGGCGTGATGCCGGCGGCGCCTGGCTGCCGGCTTTTTCGCCAGCCGAGCTGACGCAGGCAGTGCACGACAATCTGCGCAACCTGGGCCTGGATGTGCTCGACGTGGTCAACCTGCGCAGCATGGGCGGCGAGGGACCGGTGGAGGGGCCGCTGGAAGAACAGCTGACGGCGCTGGCAGCGCTGCAGCAACAGGGCCTGATCCGCCACATTGGCTTGAGCAACGTCACCGCGCGCCAGATCGAAGACGGTCGCAAGATCTGTGCGATTGCCTGCGTGCAAAATATGTACAACCTGGCGCACCGCGCCGACGATGCGCTGGTCGATCAACTGGCCCGCGAAGGGACGGCCTACGTGCCGTTCTTCCCGCTCGGCGGCTTCACGCCGCTGCAATCGGGAGCGCTGTCCGAGGTGGCGGCCCAGCTGGCGGCAACACCGATGCAGGTCGCGCTGGCCTGGCTGCTGCAACGTTCGCCGAACCTGTTGCTGATCCCCGGCACCTCGTCGCTGGTACACCTGCAGCAAAACCTGGCAGCGGCCTCCTTACAACTGCCGGCCGAGGCGGTGGCGCGGCTCGATGCGATGGCGCCCGGCGCTGCTGGCTAAAAAAACCTGGCGCTAAAGGCCGGCATGGCGGGAAGGGCGGCATATCCGCATCAGCGGCCTGTACCGCGCAATTGCTCGACCAGATGCTGCGCCGCCAATCCCAGCGCCTGGTCCTTGCCCCACACCACATCGACAAAAAAATTCAGCACGTTGCTGAAATTTTCCGATGGAATGTGCACGGTCTTGCCCGCCTCCACCGAGAGTCGCACAAAGCCCGACGGCAGCCAGGCCCAGCCCAGGCCGGCTTCCACCAGCAGCAGCGCGGCCACCGGATCGTCGGTGCGCCATTGCAGCTCCGACAGCGCCACCCGTTTATCGACATAATCGGAATCGCGCCCGGCCACCACGATTTGCCGGTGCGCCAGCAGGTCGGCGTCGCGGATGCCGCCAGTGGTCAGCGCTGCCAACATCGGATGCGTGGGCGCCACCACGGCGACCAGTGTTTCCTTGCCAATTTCCTGAAAATTTTCGTGCGCGCTCAAGCCATAGCGCTCAAACACCAGTGCCAGCTGCACACGGCCGCTTTGCGCCATCGCCAGGGCGTCCGCTTGCGGCGCGGACAGCACTTCAATCGGCAGCAGGGGAAACGCTTGCGATACGGCGCCCAGCGCCGTGGTCCAGGGCGTGGTAGCCAGCAGCTCGGGTACTACCGCGATGGAGAGCGCTGTTTCCAGCCCTTGTGTGAGCGACAGCGCATGCTGGTTCAGGCGATGAAACTGGCTCAGCATGAGCCGCGCCTGCGGCAGCAGGGCCACCGCAGCAGCGGTCGGCTTCGGTTCGCGGCCGGCGCGGTCGAACAGATCGAGACCCAGTTCGGCCTCCAGGTTGCCGATGGCGGTGCTGACCGCAGACGGTACACGGCGCAGTTTGCGGGCGGCCGCAGAGAACGAGCCTTCATCGACTGCGCACAAGAACATCCGGAGGTTATCGAGGTCAAACGCCATGTATCAATGTTTTTGAAAGGAGCTAACTTTTTTGATCAGATAGCTAAATATACCATGCGACTTGCAAGCGACCTTTTTTAGCCACTTTTAGTTAAGGACACCATGGATCTGAACGCCTATCTGCCCGTTTTGCTGTTTATCGTCGTCGGTATTATGGTCGGCGTGCTGCCGCAAGTGCTGGGCCATGTGCTGGGGCCGAACAAGCCCGACGTGGAAAAGCTGTCGCCTTACGAGTGCGGCTTCAACGCCTTTGGCGCCGCGCGCATGCAGTTCAACATCAAATACTATCTGGTGGCGATCCTGTTCATTATCTTCGACCTGGAAGTGGTGTTTATCGTGCCGTGGGCAGCGGCGTTCCGTGAAATCGGCGACCTGGGCTTCTGGTCCGCCATGTTCTTCTTTGCCCTGCTCACCGTCGGCTTTGTCTACGAGTGGAAAAAGGGCGCCATGGATTGGGACTGATGATGGAGGCGATGCTGTGGCTTAATATCGCACTCGGCCTGGCACTGGCCTGCGCCGCGCGCCATGAATACAGGCGCAGAAATTACGGCCATGCCCGCGTGCTGGGAACCACCGCCGTACTGGCCGCCTCGTTCACGGCGGCGAGCATGGCCTGGAGCGGGTAAATCACGCGCCATTCCCTATCATCGGCGCCGCGGGGCTTCCGTTTTTGCTGCCGGGCTGCTATGATGCTGCCTCCGCAGGATACTGCGGAAAGGAGAGGTGGCAGAGTGGTCGAATGTACTTGACTCGAAATCAAGCGATGGGGCAACCCATCCGTGGGTTCGAATCCCACCCTCTCCGCCAGGAATCAAGCCCGCGTCTGCCACGTGGGCTGCAAAAAGGCCGCTGACCCCGTTTGGGGAAGCGGCTTTTTTGTTTGCGCAGCGCCTTCCCTGACCCTTCAGGGCAGTGCGCCTGGAGTGAGCGCACCGTTTACGCATTGCTGCAAAACCTGCGCCGATAGGCGCCCGGGCTGGTGAACACCAAGCGGCTGAAATGCCGGCGTAGTGACTCTTCCGAACCGAAGCCCGCGAGCTCGGCCACCTGTGCCAAGGGCGTATTGGGCAACTCCAGCAACTCCTTGGCAATCGCTACCCGTTCGCGGATCAACCACTGGATCGGCCCCAGTCCGGTCGCGTCCTGAAACTGCCGTTGCAAGGTGCGCGGACTCATCAAGGCATGTTGCGCCATCGAGGTGAGCGTATGCGGCAGCGCAGGATGTTCGCGCAGCCAGTCCATCAGTTTTGCCAGCCGGCCAGCCTCATCGTGCGCCATGGGACGCGACACGAACTGGGCTTGCCCACCTTCCCGGTGCGGCGCGACCACCAGCCGCTGCGCTACCAAATTGCCCACCCTGGCGCCGTAGTCGCGCCGTACAAGGTGCAACAGCATGTCGAGGCCGGCGGCCGAACCGGCAGAGGTAATGATCTGTCCCGCATCGACATACAGCGAGTCGGCCTGCACTGCAATCGACGGGTGACGTTGTGCCAGGCGCTCGGCATAGCGCCAGTGCGTGGTGGCGCGTTTGCCGTCGAGAACACCGGCCGCAGCGAGGATAAAGACCCCGGAACAAATCGAGCACAGCCGGGTGCCGCGCTGGTAGGCGGCACGAATCTTGTCGAGCAAAGCGGCGGGTGGCGGTTCATCGGCATCTCGCCAGCCGGGAATGATGATGGTATCGGCGCGGTCGAGCAGATCGAGGGTAAACGGCGCCAGCACCGAGATGCCGCCGGCCGCCCGGATCGGTCCCGCCTCCGCTGCGCAGACGGAGAACTCATACCAGGGCACACCCAGTTCCGGACGATCAAGCGCGAAAAGCTCGACAGTGCAACCGAACTCAAAGGTGCACAGCTGGTCATAAGCGAGCGCAACGACAAGATGTTTTTTCATGGCGTGATGTTACTGCATATTGACGTTTACGACACTGTGACCGGAGGGGCGCTCCATCGATAATCGTTCTACCCCAACCAACCATGAGTTCGAACATGTCCATCGTCACGGAAGTACCTGCCGCTCCCCATGCCATCGCGCTTGCCCACTTTGAATCCATTTTGCAGTTTGAAACGGATTGCTGGGACGTGCACCATGTACTGGCCAGCGGCACGCATGATTTCGTCCTGCTCGATGTGCGCGGACCGGATCAGTTTGCTGCTGGCCATATTGCCGGCGCCATTCATCTTCCACATGGAAAAATCGTGAGCGCCAAGCTGGTGCAGTATCCTGCCGAAACGGTCTTCGTCACCTACTGTGCCGGCCCCCATTGCAACGGTGCGGCGCGTGCAGCGATTCGCCTGGCAAGACTCGGACGCGCCGTCAAAATTATGCCAGGAGGAATAACCGGCTGGATCGATGAAGGCTTTGCACTGAAAACGTCGTCAGCGGTTTAACCGCATTGTGAGTAACGATGGCGGCCAGTTACACCGTGCGTCGTTTTGGCGCATCCGGGCGCTGGCCTGGCGACTGGATAATGGCATGCAGACTGCCCATCTCCGCACTTGGCGGCACTTACCTTTCCGTGCGTACTTACCATGCTCGGCACTATCCCTTACACTGGATTTTTATTATCAATAGGGAAAACCATGAGCAAAATCGTTATCGTCTACCACTCCGGTTATGGCCATACCAAGCGTGTTGCCGAATTTGTCGCTGACGGTGCCGGTGGCGAATTGCTGGCCATTGATGCAGAAGGCAATTTGCCTGACGGCGGCTGGGAAAAGCTGGCCGAAGCCGACGCCATCGTGTTCGGTACGCCGACCTATATGGGCAGCCCGAGCTGGCAGTTCAAGAAATTTGCCGACGCCAGCTCCAAGGCATGGTTTACGCGTGCCTGGCAGGACAAGGTTTTCGGCGGTTTTACCAACAGCGCCAGCTTCAATGGCGACAAGGCAGTATCGCTGATCGCCTTGCAAACGCTGGCTTCGCAGCACGGCGGCATCTGGGTCAGCCTGGGCTTGCCTCCGGCCAACAGCAAGGCCGCCCAGCGCACCGACCTGAACAACCTCGGCGCTTCGGTTGGCGTGCTGGTGCAGTCGCCGTCGGACGCCAGCGTTGACGAAATCCCGCAGGGCGACCTCGATACGGCTAAAGCCTACGGCCAGCGCATTGCCCAGGTCACTGCACGCCTGGCGTAATATCCCACGCTGTATAGGCCGCCGGGGTGCAGCAATGCACCGTTGCCAAGCGCAAAGCGCGGCGTCCGCAGCACGGTGGCGCTGTGCCGGGAGACATTGGGAAACCGGCTTCCGGTTAATCGGCGCCAAAGTTGGCTTCGCCGGTAAACCTCGCACCGCGTAGCTGTCCCACAATCCGCCAACGTTTTACTGGCGGCTCATGCCGCTGGGAAAGTTGAGCGCGCCGGCCGGCGGGGGCACGCCGGCCTCGTCGAGCAGGTCGCCGGTCAGCACGTGCGCGATCTGCGGCGAGCTAGTCATTATTGCTGTCGAATATAGTTCTTTAGAACTATTCCAAGCTCATCAAAATAGTGCAAGTGCGCACCTCAATGGTGCGTAATCGCCACAGTCTTTGTATTTCCTTATGGAAAATTTGTGTCAAAACCGCTAGCATGATTAATTCCGTCGATTCCCCGGAGTCGGCACCACGCCTCGCTCATATCAGGATTCTCATGCAATTTTTTAAAAATCTCAACATCGGCAAAAGGTTAAGTTTAGCTTTGGGCGCGATTGGTGCGCTACTTCTGGTTATCGCCGTGATCAGCATCGTCATGCTGGGCCGGATTAACAAGGGCACGACCAATATCGTTGAAAACAATCTGCCGCAGCTCGAATACTCGAACGACCTGATTAACAAGGTCAACAATATCGCCGTCTCCTTGCGTAACATGATGTTGACCGACAACGTGCAAGACCGTGAGGGACAACTGAAACTGATTGAAACCAACCGCGCCGGCACACTCAAGGACGTTACCGAGCTTGAGCGCCTGTCGGTACTGCCGCAGGACAAGGAGCAACTGACCAAGATCGCTGCCGCCAATGCCAGATACATCCAGGGCCAGCTCGACTTGATCAAGCTGATCCTGGATGGCACGCCGGAAGAAAGCCGCGCCTACCTGTCCGGCAAGCTGCGCCCGGTCCTGGGGGAGCTCAAGGATCTGGTCAATGAGAAAATCACCTCGCAAAACGCTAATGCCAAGCAGGCCGGCGAAGACGCCAACCACACGTACGACAGCGCCCGCAACCTGATGATCGTGCTGTCGGTGGTGGCCATTGCCCTCGCTGCGCTGCTCGGCTACGTGATTACCGTGTCCATTACCGGTCCGGTCGCACGCGCCCTCAAGGTGGCCAACACCGTGGCCGCCGGCGACCTGACCAGCGAAATCCAGGTTGATACGCACGATGAACTGGGCCAGTTGCTGCAAGCGCTGAAAACCATGAACGACCAGCTTTCCGACACCGTCAGCACGGTACGTGGCGGTACCGATAATATCGCCATGGCCGCGCGCGAAGTGGCGGCCGGCAGCCTCGACCTGTCCTCGCGCACTGAACAGCAGGCCAGTTCGCTGGAAGAAACCGCGTCGTCGATGGAAGAGCTGACTTCGACCGTGAAGCAGAATGCTGACAATGCGCGCCAGGCCCACAAGCTGGCGGAATCGGCATCGGCCATCGCCCAGCGCGGCGGCGAAGTGATCACGCAAGTGGTGAGCACCATGGAGCAGATCAACCAGTCGTCCAACAAGATCGGCGACATCATCGGCGTGATCGATGGCATTGCCTTCCAGACCAATATCCTGGCGCTGAATGCCGCCGTGGAAGCGGCGCGCGCGGGCGAGCAAGGCCGTGGCTTTGCGGTGGTGGCCACCGAGGTGCGCAACCTGGCCCAGCGTTCGGCCGCTGCTGCCAAGGAAATCAAAACGCTGATCGATGAATCGTCGCGCACGGTCGGCAGCGGCAGCCTGCTGGTCAACGAGGCGGGTTCCACCATCAATGAGCTGGTGGGCAGCGTGCGCCGCGTGACCGATATCGTTTCGGAAATTACTGCCGCCAGCGTGGAACAGCATGCCGGCATCGAACAGGTCAATCATGCCATTACCGAGATGGATGATGTGACCCAGCAAAACGCCGCGCTGGTCGAGCAATCGGCAGCGGCGGCAGCGGCCATGCAGAGCCAGTCGCAAACGCTGGCCGAAGTGGTCAGCGTATTCAAACTGCGCGGTGGTGTGGCGCGCCAGGCTGCGGCAGCGGCACCACGCACGGCTGCCAAGCCAGCCGTGGCCAAGCCCAAGGCGCGTACGCCGCAGGCCGCACCGCGCCTGGCTGCGGCGCCGGCCAAGCCGGCCGCGAAAGATCTTGAGGGCGAGTGGGAGACTTTCTGACGTCAAGATAAGCGCGGCGCTTGCACTCTGTTCAGGCGCCGTCGCAGCACTTCTTGAACTTTTTACCGCTGCCGCAAGGGCAGGGGTCGTTGCGGCCTACCTTGGCCGCTTTGCTGGCAGGCGCGCCGGCTTGTGGATGCCAGTACGCGTTGATGCGGATGACCGATGGCGTCATTGCGCTTTCCCAGTCGTCGCCCAGGCGCGCAAATGGCGCCAGCCAGTCGGGGCGGGCGGCGCGCAAGGCGCTCCAGTCGGCGTCGTTGCGCGCCATGCCGGCTTCGAAACCGGCGCTCCAGGCCTGCGCCGTCCAGGTGCCGCCGCATTCATAAATGGGCTCGAAGCTGTTCGGGTCCTTTTTCATCCAGGTCTGCATATAGGCGTAGTGGCGCAGCACCAGGGCGCTGGCGTGATCGATGGCGGCCTGGTTGCCAGCCACGGGTGTGCCCCACACCAGCGGCAGCCATTGTTGCGGCTCGGTTGGCTCTGGCGCGATCACCAGCGCCGTCAGCAAACCTTCCACGCCGGCGACATCCATGGCCTGCGGGCCGAGGGTGGCGAGCAGGTCGTCGAGTTGGTCGTATTCGTCATCGTTGAGAGGGGCAGAGGACAGGGGAGACATGGCGGGATTCCGGTTGGCAAGCTAAAGGCCGTCATTTTAACCGCTGCCCAGGTGTGGGCGTGTGCTGGCGCACGTACAGATATGCATGTTTGCTTGAAAATCTCATCATGCGCGCAAGCTGCGCCGCTCTCCAGAAAGGAAATATCATGCCAGCCACCACCACGACCATCCGCCGCGCCCACCTGCACGCGCACACCACCCCGGATCCCGACGTGCCGCCGCCACCGCCGGAAAAAGATCCACCGCCCGATAACACACCGCTGCCGGAGCAGGTGCCGATTGAAGAGCCGACACCGAAACAGCCGCCGATGAAGGTGTGAGCGTTACAACATTTTGTTGCTCTAGGGTTACAAATTTGCAGTTTTGTGGTGAGCGTCACACGCCGGTCATCGAAGTATTTCTATAATCAAGTCATGTCATAAGACAGGTCATCGTTGTCCATCCGGGAGAGCATCATGGGTAATTCCTTGCACAACAAAATCTACCTCGGTCGCCGCAGCATTGCACTGGGTACCAAGCGTGTACAGGCGTTGCTGTGCCTGGCGGCGTTTGCCAGTATCGGCGCGGTCTGGATGCTGATCCGCGTGCTGTAAGCCATTCTCGTTTCGAGCTTCCCCTGCCTTGCCGTGAGTGCCGGGTGCGCGTACCATGAGGGCCGCAGCTGTCTCTTATGGAAAACATGGCAATGAAGAACGAGAAATTAACGCAGGACGAGTACAACGCGCTCGATGAAATCAAACGCGGCGCCAGAGCCGAGCGCTACAGCGCTTGTGTGGGCCGCAACACCAAGCGCCTCGCCGGCATCAAGCTGTTCAGCGTGGCCCGCGATGGCCGTATCAGCCTGACCGACAAGGGCCAGCAGGCACTGTTTCTGCGGCGCTGCATCCTGGCGCTGCGCGCCGTCGCCGACGATCCGGGCAGTGTCGTCGATGCCGACGTTGCGCTGTTCCTCGGCAAAAAATCGCACATCGTGGCGCGTGCCGACAGCGGTTTCGACATCACCGACAAGGGCCGCGAATCGCTGGCCGACATCGAACAGCAGGGCCTGTAACGGGTCACCATCAAAAAACGCTCCGCTGGAGCGTTTTTTTGCTATATCGTAGCGCATCGGCAACAGACGAGTATCCCGCCCGTGAAAAGAATCGATACCCTGCAAAAGTTCAAAAAACTGTTCGGCGTGCTGGCGGTCGCCGTGGCGGGTATCGTGCTGATTGTGCTGGTGGGCCTGGTGCATGTGCTGAACCAGAGCCGGCTGCGCTACTACACCACCGCCGCCGATACCTCGCGCAATCTGGCCATTACCTTGCAGGGCTTCTGGCAGGCGCATTTCATGGAAATCGACCTGGCCCTGCGTCGCGCCGATGCCGAATTTCGCGGCATGCACACGGCCGGCAATTTTTCCGATGCTGCTTTCAGTGCTTTTGTCAGCTCGCTCAAGGAGCGCGTGCCGCAGGCCGAGGCGGTGCGCGCCGCAGACGCCAGCGGCCGCGTGATCTACGGTGAACAGATCAACCGCGCGCAGCCGCAGGATTTGCGTGTCCGCGAATTTTTCGAGCGCGCCCGGCAGGAGCGCACGCTGATTTTCGGCGTGCCGGTCGAATCGCGTATTTCCGGCCACTGGGTGCTGCCGGTCGCCTATCCGCTCACGCTGCCTGATGGCAGCTTTGGCGGTGCCGTGTATATCACCATCAACGTTGCGCGCTTCGACGATTCTTTCTCGGCGCTCAATATCGGCGCGCGCGGCTCGATTCTGCTGTTTGACGATAAAACCCGCGCGCTGCACCGCTATCCGATGTTGGCGGGCATGAAGGTGGGGGGCACCACGCCCATCAATCCCCTGACCCAGGCCATCCTTGACGGCAAGGCCCGGCGCGCCACCTTTACGGTGCAGAGCCCGCGTGACCAGCGCGAGCGCACGCTCAGCATCGAAAAAGTGGGTGAGTACCCTTTGTATATCATCGTTGGCCTGGCCAGCGAGGACTTTCTGCGGCCGTGGCACCGGGAAATCCGCAATGCCAGCGTGTTTGCCGTGGTACTGGTGCTGCTGGCGGGGGCACTGCTGCTGGCCATGCGGGTAGGTTTGCGCAAGCAGCTCCAGTCGCTGCAGCGGCTGGTGGAGGCGGAAGATGCAGTGCAGGCGTCGCTGGCGCAGCTGACTGCGTCGGAATCGCGCTGGCGCTCGCTGACCGAAGGTCTGCCGCAAATGGTGTGGACAGCGCGACCCGATTTACGCATCGATTTTCTCAGCCACCATTGGCAGGAATTTACCGGCTTGCCGGCCCAGGCCATGACCGATGACGGCAACTGGTCGCGCGTGATCCATCCCGACGATTTGCCGATGCTGGCAAGCGAGTGGCAGCGCGCCCGCGCCGAAGGCCGCGAGTTCCGCTGCGACGGCCGCATGCGCCGCCACGATGGCGTCTGGCGCATCTTCGACCACCACGCACTGGCCCAGCGCGACATGGCTGGCAATGTACTGAGCTGGGTTGGCAGCAGTACCGACCGCACCGAAGCGCGCGCCGCCCACGAGGCGCTGCTGCAAGCCAAGGAAGAAGCGCTGGAAGCAGGCCGCGCCAAGAGCGAGTTCGTGGCCAATATGAGCCACGAAATCCGCTCGCCGATGAACGCCGTGCTGGGCATGCTGCAACTGCTGCAGCAAACCGGCATGAGCGAGCGCCAGCAGGATTACGTGGTCAAGGCCCATGCCGCCGCCAGTGCCTTGCTGGGACTGCTCAACGACATCCTCGATTTTTCCAAGGTGGAGGCCGGCAAACTCGCGCAAGACCCGCACCCGTTCCGGCTCGACAAGCTGTGGCGCGATCTGGCGGTGATCCTGTCGGCCAATGTCGGGACGCGTCAGATCGAAGTGCTGTTCCGTATCGATCCGGCGCTGCCCGCCGTGGTGGTGGGCGATGGCCTGCGCCTGCAGCAGATTTTGCTCAACCTGGCCGGCAACGCCATCAAATTTACCGAGAGCGGCGAGGTGGTGATATCGGCGCAGCAACTGGCGCGCAGCGGTAGCCGGCTGACCATCGGCTTTGCCATCAGCGATACCGGCATCGGCATCTCGGACGAACAGCAGCGCCGCATCTTCGACGGTTTTTCGCAAGCCGAAGCATCGACCGCGCGCCGTTATGGCGGCTCCGGCCTGGGACTGGCCATCAGCCAGCGGCTGGTGGCCATGATGGGCGGGCAACTGGGTGTGCAGAGCGTGCTGGGGCAGGGTAGCGTGTTCGACTTTGCCATTACCTTTGACACCCCGGCGCAGCCCGAGACAGGGGCGCTGGTCGAGGCAGAGCAGGCGCAGCCCACGACAGCACCGGCGGCGTCGATGCGCGACCTGTCCTGCCTGGTGGTGGACGACAACCCGACCGCGCGCACGGTGCTCGGTGAGATGGCCGCCTCATTCGGCTGGCGCGTGGACGTGGCGGCCAGCGGCGAGGAAGCGCTGGCGGCGGTGGCCGAGCGGCTGGCGCAGCAGCGCGCCTACGACGTGGTGTTTATCGACTGGCGCATGCCGGTGCTGGACGGATGGGAAACCAGCTGCCGCATCCGCGCGCTCAATACCGGAAGCACGGATGGCAAGCTGCCGCTGATCGTCATGGTGACCGCGCACGACCGCGAAATGCTGGCGCAGCGCCAGCAGGGCCTGGCGCCGGTGCTCGATGGCTTCGTGGTCAAGCCGGTGACCGCTTCCATGCTGTTCGACGCCGTGGCCGAGGCGCGCATGGAGCATCGCCCGGCGCCGGTGGCCGTGCGCGCCCCGGCCGGCGCACGCCTGGCCGGTTTGCGCCTGCTGCTGGTGGACGACAATCCCGCCAACCAGCAAGTGGCCAGCGAACTGCTGAGCAATGACGGCGCCCAGGTGCTGGTAGCCGGTTCAGGCATGCAGGCGATCCAGGCGCTGACCGGCCAGAGCGCGCTGCCCGACCTGATTTTGATGGATATCCAGATGCCGGAAATGGATGGGTATGAGACTACCGGCATCATCCTGCGCCAGTTGGGCACGGCGGCGCCGCCGATCGTCGCCATGACCGCCAACGCCATGGCCGCCGACCGCACCGCCGCCCTCAGCGCCGGCATGGCCGACCACGTCGGCAAGCCGTTCGATCTGGCGCAGCTGATCGAGGTGATCTTGATGCATACGCGGGCACGGCAGGTGGCAGGTGGGGCACCAGCACCAGCACCAGCACCAGCACAGGAGACGGCCCCGGTCTCACTTCCTGAGGAGGCGCCCGCTTTGCCCGCTGCCGGCATCGATGCCGACGCCGCCCTGAAACGCATGGGCGGCCTGAAGTCGGTCTACCGGATGGCCCTGCGCAGCTTCGCCGACGAAACCGTCAAGCTGGTGGAGCAGATCGAAGCTGCGCGCAGCACGCAGGACGCCCGCGCGGTACTGACCCCGCTGCACACCCTGAAGGGACTGGCCGGCACCATCGGCGCCGAGCGCGTGCAGGCGCTGGCGCGGCAGGCCGAAGCGAGCCTGAAGCAGGGCGCCGATGCGCTTGCCTGGAATCAGCTGGCGCTGGTGCTGGACGAGATTCCGGCGATGCTGGACCAGGTGGCGCAGCTGCTGGGGCATAACGAATAGCACGCTGTATATTGGCCGGCGCAGGCGCCTTCGTTCAGTCGGTCAGCAGACGCCTTTGCAGGCGCCTCAAGGTATCTGCAAAGATAGTCGTCTGATCAAAAGCCCGCGCCAGCACCAGGGCGCCCTGGATGCCGCCAACCACTTCTTGCGCGAGAGCCTGGGCATCCTGCGGCTTGCGCCCGGCGCGCACCAGCGCGGCGGCAAGCGCATCAATCCAGGCGGCAAAGTAATCGCGGACCCGGCTGGCAAAGCGGTCGCGCTCGTTGCCGAGTGCGAAGACGCCTACCAGGCAAACGCGACGACCGGACAGGAAATAGCGCTCCACGTCGTCGAACATGGTCCTGATGCCGTCCACGGCATCTGCGCCTTCATGCAGTGGTTCAAACACATGCTGCCTGAACCACGCATCGACGTGCGCCAGTACGGCGTCCGCCATTTCCTCTTTGCCGCCCGGGAAAAAGTGATAGATGCTGCCCTTGCCAAGTCTGGTGCCTTCGCTGATACGCGCCAGGCTGGCGCCCTCGAAACCATAGGTGCGGAACACTTCCGCCAGCAGCGGGATCACATCTTCCCGTTCAGCAATTACTCTAGCCATTCATTGTCCTTAAAAACCGAAACTGCTCAGCCCCGGATGATCGGCTGGGCGCGGGCCGCTATTGTCCCACAGGAACTTGCGATCTTCAGCCTTGATCGGATGCTCGTTGATGCAGGCGTGACGGTGGTGCATGAGGCCATGTTCATCGAACTCCCAGTTTTCATTGCCATAAGCACGATACCACTGGCCGGAATCGTCGTGGTATTCGTAAGCGAAGCGCACCGCGATGCGCGCACCGTCAAACGCCCACAGCTCCTTGACCAGGCGGTAATCGAGCTCGCGGCTCCATTTGCGCTGCAGCAGCGCGACGATGGCTTCGCGCCCCTGGGCAAACTCGGCGCGATTGCGCCACCAGCTATCCTCCGTGTAGGCGAGGGAGACTTTTTCCGCATCACGCGTGTTCCAGCCATTTTCGGCGAGACGGACTTTTTCGATGGCGGTTTCACGCGTGAACGGTGGCAGCGGGGGACGAATAGACATGGTATTTCTCCTTTTTGTACTTATCGGAACACAATGTACCGATCAGTAAATAGAATATAGACCGGTCAACTTGTATTTGCAAGCTGTTTCTGGCATCGGTTGGCTCCCCGCAAGAAAAACCTTATTTACAACTGTGTTTGCACAATCCGATAAATGCGGTTGCAGCAGCGGACTGGTAGGCGCCGCGACGGTGCAGCAAAGCCGCAGTTCGGGATGTTGGGGCTGGCGAGATCGTGATGTTGCACAGGTCCGCATGCTGCTCGCCGATTGCTTCGGGAAGTATCGTGACGACGTTGCTGCGGCGGACTACTTCGATCAAGGCGCTGATTGTGTTCGCTTCGACCGCGATAGCGGGAGTAATCGACTGCGACCGCAAATAGTCGTCAACGTGCTCACGCGTCGCAAAGTCCGGACTCAGGACGCCGAGCCTTTCGCTTGCCAGCATGTGAGGCGTGATGCCGCGTTGTTCTGATGCGAACCGGTGGTCGATACCAACCACGACGCTCAGCCGTTCCACCAGCAGCGGCTCACAGACGATGTCGTCGGCAGGGCGCGAAACATTGAAGGCGATACCCACATCGACCTCGTCCGCGGCGACGGCTGCGGCAATGGTGTCCAGAGACATCTCCTTCAGGCGCACCATAATACCGGGATATTTCGCATGAAATGCAGCGAGCAGCGGACCGACCAGGTAGGCGGTAAATGTCGGGGTCGTCGCCAGGCGCAGCTCACCGCGTTGAAGATCCTGCACATCCAGAATGGCCTGTCGCCCGGACGCCAGCTCACGCAGCGCCTTGCGCGCGTGTTCGATATACACGCTGCCAGCGTCTGTCACCTTCACCGTACGGCCACTGCGATCAAGCAGGGCGACTCCCAGTGTTTCTTCGAGCTGGATGATTTGCTGCGACAGCGTTGGCTGCGATACATGCAGCGCCTCGGCTGCACGCGTGAAATTGCCGTGTTCAGCGACGGCGAGCAGATAGCGAATATGTCGAAGTTGCATCGGTGTACCGTTGTCAGTGTTTCAGCCCATTCTAAACCGGCAAGGACTGATGTATTGGAAAAACCTATGGAGGCCATCCGAAACAGGTCTTGGACGTAATAGTTAAAACATTCGAAGATGGCTCCATTCCAACGACGGAGCTATTCAAATGAAACAGTTTATTGAAGGCGCGATGAAATTCCAGGCGCAGGTTTTTCCTGAAATGTCCAAGCTGTTCAAGAAACTGGCGACCAGCCAGAACCCCAATGCGCTGTTCATCACCTGTTCAGACAGCCGCGTCGTGCCCGAGCTGCTGACGCAGCAACAGCCCGGTGACGTGTTCGTGATCCGTAACGCCGGCAACATCGTGCCATCGTACAGCTCAGAACCTGGCGGCGTGACTGCCAGCGTCGAATACGCGGTTGGCGTTCTGGGTGTGACCGACATCGTGGTCTGCGGTCACAGCGACTGCGGCGCCATGACAGCCATCGCCAAACATACCTGCCTGGACCACCTGCCGGCCGTGGCAAGCTGGCTGCGTCATGCCGACGCCGCCAAGGTCGTGAACGAAGCGCACACGCATGACACGGCCGAAGCGAAAGTGAGCGCGATGGTGTACGCCAACGTGGTAGCCCAGCTGACGAACATTCGTACCCATCCGACGGTGGCATTGGCCCTGGGACAAGGCAAGGTCAGCCTGCATGGCTGGGTGTATGACATCGAAACCGGCCATATCAATGCGCTCGACGGCAAGCGCGACATCTTCGTCAACCTGGCCACCCACCCGGATACGGTGGCCTTCGAATCGTACAAGCTGCAAAAAGCTGCGTGATCCTCACTGTCCTGAAAGGAATTCATCATGATCCAAAGTAATGTAACGCAAGACGCACGCGTGGAACTCACTTCCCGCGTCATCGCTGCCAAGGCCATCAAGGACCTGAGCTTTGCCGAACTGGCGCACGGCACCGGCCTGAACGTGGCCTATGTCACTGCAGCCCTGCTGGGACAACACGCCTTACCCAGGGACGCAGCCGAACTCGTCGCCGGCCGCCTCGGCCTGGACGCGGGCGATGCCAGGCAGCTGCAAGCGATTCCACTGCGCGGCAGCATACCGGGCGGCGTGCCGACCGACCCGACGGTCTACCGCTTCTACGAAATGGTGCAGATCTATGGCACCACGCTGAAAGCACTGGTGCACGAGCAGTTTGGCGACGGGATCATCAGCGCCATCAACTTCAAGCTCGATATCAAGAAGATCGACGACCCCGAAGGTGGCTCGCGCGCCGTCATTACGCTGGACGGCAAGTTTTTGCAGAACAAGCCTTTCTAAACCTGGGGCGCTGTGATGCATACGAATGAAAAAGCCAGAATGGTCGCGTGGTGCCAGCGATTGATCAAATTGCGGCGCCTGACCTTCCAACGGACGTCCGGAGGATGGCTGGTCAGTCTCGATGGATTTCCCATGTCTTACGGAGAGACGATGGGTGTGGCGCTGGGGTGGGCATTCATCATGAGCCACAAGTCTGCGTATGAGTGACCGGGGCAGGGCGCTGATGCAGTAGCTTGCCCCTGTCTCCGGCTCAAGCCCCGCGCCGCAAGCGTCGGCGCAGGCGATAATTATCGACCACTAAGGCTAGCATGACCACGGCCATCAATACGATAAAGCCGTTCTCGCCAAGAAAACGCCAGAAAACCCATGCCATTCCCGAGCAAACCAGGGCACAAAATAGTAGCAGCCAGTTATCTTTGGTCTCAGTTTTCATCTTTTCGACGCAATATATTTACACGATTTTCCGCTTGGTGCACAGGGACGGTAGATTGCAGGAGAGCGTAGCAGAATTGGCGTGAGCCATGTGCGATTGAGCCTATGCGTGTGCGCCGCCAGTAAAACATCCGCAAGGCTTGTACCGCCGGCCAGTGTGCGTCCGGTTGCGACGGCTAAGCTTCCGATGCAGGCTCCTGCGTAAAATGCAGCAGAAAGCGCCGCCGCTACCGAAAGTTTTTCAAGACGGGTTCCCGCTCCAAGCAGTTCTCCTACCGTGACCGTCTTGCCATATTTGTCGATATTCGTCAGTAGAACGGTGACTGTAGCGACGGTGGTCTGCAATGTGCCGAACAGGCTTTCGGGTGCCGGCAATCCCAGTGCTTCCATATTCTCTTTGAAGTAGCGATAAAAGTCCGACATGCGCCCCCCTGTTGATGGCAAGAAAGGTAAGCATACATGCATGATATAAGAGGCAATTGATTTCCGTCATCACAGCCTCCGCCCAAGAGCAACGCCAGAGACGACGCCCGCTTGCTGGCACGCCAGTAAAAGAGGCGATTTGCCGATCGACAACAACCGCTGCGAGAACGCGATTCTGCCGTTTGCGGTAGGCCGCAAGGCATGGTTGTTTAGCGATACGCCGGCCAGCACCCATGCCAGCGCGCTCATTTATTCGTTGGTGGAAACGGCCAATGGCAACGGCCATGAGCCCTGCACATGGCTGCGACGCGTCACGCGCAGCTTGCCCATGGCGAAGGCAGTGGATGAAGTTGAGGCCTTGTTCCCGTGGAATTTGCATACCTTGGATATAGCCAGCGAAGCCGTGGCTTGAATAAGCTGAGATTCATGGGGACCCATGTCATTCCCGAGCAAACCAGGCCGATGTCAGCCCCTGTCCATATTTGACAAAATTGTCTTTAAGTGTGCGATTCACAGACATCATTTCAATCTGCGCAGCGCTAGTTCAGCCCGATAATTCTGTTCCTGAAGACGCTCTTTTGACGGATCGAATTTAGCGCTGACCTCCTCCCATAGCAGCGCCTTGTCGGAGAGTT
>JBEVNE010000259.1:0-12305 GCA_040508275.1 Duganella sp. | reverse complement strand
AACCACGACGACATTCTCCAGCTTCTGCCGGGCGATGTCCGACAACAGGATCGGCGCAGCATAGATGTTATCGACCGGGATGTCGAAGAAGCCCTGGATCTGGTCGGCGTGCAGGTCCATGATCAGGACGCGCTCGACGCCGGCTTCTTCCAGCATGTTCGCAACGACCTTGGCCGAGATCGCGACACGCGCCGAGCGTGGGCGGCGGTCCTGGCGGGCGTAACCGAAATAAGGAATGGCGGCCGTGATACGGCCGGCCGAGGCGCGCTTGAGGGCGTCAACCATCAGCATGATTTCCATCAGGCTGTCGTTGGTCGGAGCACAGGTCGACTGCAGGACGAAGACGTCCTTGCCGCGCACGTTCTCATTGATTTCGACCATGACTTCGCCGTCGGAGAATTTCGAGACGACTGCCTTACCGAGAGGAATACCGAGGCTTTTTGCGACCCCTTCTGCCAGCGCCGGATTAGCGTTGCCGGTAAAAACCATCAGGTTTTCGTAAGCCATGGGAGTCCTGAGAGAAGAGCGTTGATACTTTGAAAAACAATCAGCCGGATGTACCGGCTGATTATGCGCTTAAAAGACTGGACCGCGAGAGCGGCACCGCCTGATTTATCCGCTGGACACAATCGTATCGACAGCCGGACAAAACGAATGGCAGGGGAACAAGGATTCGAACCTTGGTATGCTGGAATCAAAATCCAGTGCCTTAACCAGCTTGGCGATTCCCCTACGCAACTTGCTACTTGTCGCTACAGGCCGATATTATACAGCCATTTTCACGAGAAGCAAAATCTTTTTTCTCACTCACAGCATGTCGATGATCGGATGGCGTTTCAGCGCTGGCGCCTTCCAGGTTTTCCACTTGGTCGGTGCTTTCGCAAGCACCGCATCCGCTTCGTCCTCGTTTGCCACCGCACTGAACACGCAAGCACCGGAGCCAGTCATCCTGGCGTCACCGTAAGCACTGAGCCATTCTACCGCTTCTGCTACCGGCGGGAACAATTTCATTGCCACTTGCTGCAAGTCGTTCTTTCCAAAACCTGCTAAATCGTTTTGATTTTCGAGGTAGCTGGAAAAGTCCGTTATTATGATGGGCGGCGTGTCCCTTGTCAAATGTTCTGAAGAAAAAATTGCTGCTGTGGGCACTTGCACGCCTGGTTCGATCACCACGTACCAGCAATCGGGCGCTACCACCGGCTGCAAGGCCTCGCCCACTCCCTCGGCAAAAGCAGTCTGACCGAAGATAAAAAACGGAATGTCGGCGCCCAGCGGCAAACCGAGCGTCATCAGTTCCTGCCGCTCCAGTCCGGCCTGCCATAAATGGTTCAAGGCCATCAGCGTGGTGGCGGCGTCCGACGAACCACCGCCCAGTCCGCCGCCCATCGGTAATACCTTGTCAATGGCGATATCAACGCCGGGCGGCAGCGCGCCGGTACGGCGCAGCACTTCGGCTTGCAGCAGCGTGGCGGCACGGATGATCAGGTCGCTCTGTTCCGGCACCCCTTCAATCGGCGTCACGCGGCGCAAGGCGGTATCGCTGCGCAAGGTGAAATGCAGCGTGTCGCCATGGTCGAGCATCTGAAATACGGTCTGCAGCAGGTGATACCCATCGGGCCGGCGGCCGTTCACGTGCAGGAATAAATTGAGTTTGGCGGGCGCCGGGCAATCGTGCAGCTGCTTCATCGTGTGTGGATTGATAAGAATCTTATTGGGACGGGGCGTCGATCACGATGCGGATCGCCATATCGTCCACCTGCTGGCCGAGCGCCAGACGGGTGACGTCGATACGCTTCGGTTGCGGCACTGCGGCCCGATCATCCTGCCATGCCAGGTAATCGATCTTCCAGCCGTCGCCGGTGACCACGCTGTCATTGCTGGGCGAAGCCTGGAAACGGCTGCCGTCGCTGGCCGTGGCATAACCCTGCAGCCAGTCGCGCAGGCCGCTGACGGGCAAGGTCCAGCCCAGGGTCTGGCGCGTCAGGCTGTCGAGGTCGGGGGCGCTGCGCGTGGGTTCGCCATTGCGCCTGAGCGTGGCCAATGTAGGCGTAACGCGGATCTGCGCCACGGTCTGGCCGGTGGGAGAAATCAGGCTGACATCGGTTTGCGCTGGCGTTTGCTGCCAGTTGAATTTGCCGCTCAACGCTTCCTTCTTGCCATCGCGGCTGTAGTTGATGGCAATGCGGCCACCCAGATCCAGCGTGTCGGCATAGGGCGCTACCACAGCGCTCGACCGCGGGCCGGAGGTCGTCGTGGCACAACCGGCCAGCAGCGCCAGCGTGGCGGCAAACGCCAGGGCCGGAGCTGGAGATGGGGTGAGGCGGAGAAAAAGCGTATTCATCATCAGTTGGTATTTTTATTCTGCAAACTCTGGTTGAGTCGGGCCAGCGTGCTTTTCAACGCATCGTTCCTGGGATCCTTGCGATGGGCTTCCTGCCACATCTTTTGCGCACCGGCCACGTCGCCCTGGGCAAACAGTACCTCGCCAAGGTGCACGGCAATTTCCGCATCGCTGCGCACGGCGTAGGCGCGGCGCAGGTAGCTCTCCGCTTCCTGCAAGTTCCCCATGCGGAATTGTACCCAGCCCATGCTATCCATGATGAACGGGTCGCCAGGCGCCATTTTCAGGGCCTGCTCGATCAGTGCATGCGCTTCCGGCAGGCGTTCGTTGCGTTCGGCCAGCGAATAGCCGAGCGCATTATAGGCGTGCTGGTTGTCTGGCTCGGCAATCATCACCTGGCGCAGCGCTTTTTCCATGAGCTCGACCTGCCCCACTTTTTCTGCGCTCAGCGCAAAGTCGTACAGCAGGTCGGGATTGTCGGGATAGCGCTTGATGGCGTTCTGCAGCACCATGTAGGCGGTGGTGGTGTCGCCTGCGTCGCGCAGCACCTGGGCGTCGGTCTGGAAGATTTGTGCCTGCTCGTCCTTGCCATTGGCGCTCAGTTGCGCCAGCTCCTGGCGCGCCGTCTCGAGCTTGCCCTGGCGCGCGGTCAGCACGGACCACTTGAGGCGCGCAGCAAAGTACAGTTTTTCGTCGCTGCGATCGACCTTGTCGAGCCACTTGATGGCGGTGTCGAGGTCGCCGCGCTGCTCGGCCAGCTGGGCCAGCATCAGCAGCACCTTGGTCGGGTCGCGCTCGTCATCGGGATGCTCGTCGAGCACGGTAATAAAGCGGGTGAAATATTTTTCCGCGTCGGCCAGGTTGTTGTCCTGCATTGCCATGGCGCCCAGCGCGTACAGCGTGGCCATATTGTCCGGCTGCTCCTTGAGCAGCACGAGGAATTGCTGGCGGGCCGCTTCAGGCTGCTTGGCGTCGTTCAGCACGCGCGCATAGGCAGCACGCACTTCGCGCGCTTTCGGGTATTTGTCGAGGAAGTCGTTGAGAACCTTGAGCGCACTGTCGACGTCGCCAGCAACCTGGGCGCGGGTCATCGCGGCCAGTTCCGAATCGGGCTTGATGGCGGCCGCTTTTTCGGCCTCGGCACGGGCGCGCGTGCTGTCATTGAGCGCAAACGCACCCTGCGCCAGGATCAGATGGCTTTCCAGCATGGCGTCGTAAGGCGCCAGCACGCGCTCCTGCAGGGCGAAGGCCGCGGCCTTGTCCGGCACGCGCAGCAGTAACTGTTGCATTTGGAACATGATCATGCCGCGTGCGGCAGGCGGCGCCGCTTTCAGGCGCTGGGCAAAAATCGCTTCGGCCTCGCCCAGGTCTTCGCTCATCACGGCAAAACCGAGCACCGCTTGCGCAGCCTCGTCCGAAGCCGGGGCCAGACTGCGCCACAGGCGTACGGCGGCCAGCGCTTCCGGCCCCTGCTTGGCCGCCAGCGCCATTTCCGCCGCACGCTTGGCCAGGCGCGGATCGCCGGTCTGGTGGGCCAGCGCCAGCATGGTGAGATAAGCGCCCTGCCACTGCCCCTGCTTGAATTCCAGCTCGGCCTTGGTTAGGCGAAACATCATGTCGCTGGTCAGCGCGTTGTTGGGCAACACTTCCGCCGCAGCAGCAGGTTCTGGCGCCGATGCAGGCACTGGAACCTGCGCTGCGCTGTCGGCTGCCGTGTCTGGCACTGGTGCGGTGGCGGGTTCAGCGCTCTGTTGCGGCGCGGTGGCGCACGCCGACAGCAGGGCGGAGAGGGTTACAATGGCGAAAGCGTTTTTCAAAGGAACGTCCTGTTTGGTCTGGCTGATCTGGGCTTGCGCATTGATTTTACGCGCAAGCCGGGGCTTGCGTCTTTTGACTAGTGTAACCAAATATGAGGCTACTCCTCCCATTCACGAGAGCTCGGTCCGACAGATGCCAGAATTACCAGAAGTGGAAGTCACCCGGCGCGGCGTTGCGCCCCATATCGAAGGCCGTATCGTAGAGGACGTGGTATTGCGGCGCGAAGGCTTGCGCTGGCCATTTCCGGCCCAATTGCCGCAATTGCTGGCCGGCCGCACCGTGCTGCGCACGGGCCGGCGCGGCAAATACCTGCTGATCCACTTCGAACACGGTACCCTGATCATCCACTTGGGCATGTCGGGCCATTTGCGGGTGATGGACAGCGGCATAGCGCCGGAAAAGCACGACCATTTCGACCTGGTGGTGGCCGGCCCCGACGGTCCCCAGGTGCTGCGCATGAAAGATCCGCGCCGCTTCGGCGCCGTACTCTGGCACGACGAAACCGATGGCGCGCTCGACAACCACGTTTTGCTGCGCACGCTGGGTGTGGAGCCCCTGGAAAACGGCTTTTCCGGCAAGCTGCTGTACGACCACACGCGCGGGCGCAGCGCACCGGTCAAGCAGGTGCTGCTGGCCGGCGATATCGTCGTTGGCGTGGGTAATATTTATGCTTCGGAAAGCCTGTTCCGCGCCGGCATTAATCCCAAAACGCCAGCCGGGCGCATCAGCCTGGCGCGCTACAACAAGCTGGCGCAAGCGATCCGCGAGATCCTGGCCGAGGCCATCATCCAGGGCGGCAGCACCTTGCGCGACTTTATCAGCGTCAATGGGCAATCCGGCTACTTCCAGCAGACCTATTTCGTCTATGATCGGGCAGGCGTGGCGTGCAAGGTGTGCGCGGCGCCGGTGCGCCAGATCAAGCAGGGCCAGCGCTCCACTTTCTATTGCGTCAACTGTCAAAAATAAAGGCAAGGCATGGTCAGGGATCTCGAGCACTACAGCGCCTGGCGCCATGGCGTGGTGACGGCGCTGCAACATTACCAGTCGTGGGCGCGTGCCGCCAACCTGCTCGACGCCGCGACCGAACAAGGCATTGCCCGCACCCTGGCCCGGCTGGCCGACGACAAGCTGTCGGTAGCGTTTGTCGCTGAATTTTCGCGCGGTAAATCGGAGCTGATCAACGCGATCTTCTTTGCCGGCTATGGCCAGCGCATCCTGCCCTCGTCGGCCGGACGCACCACCATGTGCCCGACCGAACTGATGTACGACGCCAGCCTGGCGCCATCGCTGCGCCTGTTGCCGATTGAAACGCGGGCCGACAACCTGTCCACCGGGGACTACCGCGACCAGCCATCGGCCTGGACCGTGTTGCCGCTGAACCTCGAGGCCGGCGCCGACATGCAGGAAGTGTTCAAGCAGGTGAGCATGACGCGCAAGGCGCCGCTGGAAGAAGCCAAGCGCTACGGCCTGTACGACGAGGACGATCCCGACCTGCATACCATGCTGGACGAGCACGGCATGGTGGAAATCTCGCTGTGGCGCCACGCGATCATCAATTTTCCTCACCCGCTGCTACAGCAAGGGCTGGTGATTCTCGATACGCCGGGCCTGAACGCCATCGGCACCGAGCCCGAGCTGACGCTGAACCTGATTCCGAATGCGCATGCGGTGCTGTTCATCCTGGCTGCCGACACCGGCGTGACCCGCAGCGATATCGATGTCTGGCGCCACCATATCGGTGCGGGCGCCGGCCGCATCGTGGTGCTCAACAAGATCGACAGCATGTGGGACGAATTGCGCAGCGCGGCCGAGGTCAACGATCAAATCGCCCGCCAGCAGGCCCAGGTGGCGCATGTGCTGGCGCTGGAGTCGCGCCAGGTGTTTCCCGTGTCGGCGCAAAAGGCGCTGGTGGGGAAAATCACGCACGATCACGCTTTGCTCGAACGCAGCCGCCTGCCGGCGCTCGAAAGCGCCCTGTTCGACCAGCTGATCCCGGCCAAGAAGCAGATCGTGCGGCGCCAGCTGCGCGCCGACCTGCAAGCGCTGGGCAATGCGCAAGCCGCCATGCTCACGGCACGGGCGCGCGGCATTGTCGATCAGTTACATGAGTTGCGCAGCCTGCGCGGCAAGAACCGCACGGTGATCGAGCACATGATGCAACGCATCGAGGTGGAAAAGCGCGAGTTCGACGCCAGCCTGTTCACACTGCAAGCCACGCGCGCGGTATTTACGCGTCTGTCAACCGAGCTGTACACGAGCATCGGCATGGACATCGTGCGCGACGACATCGACCTGGTACGCGAACAGATGCAGCGCAGCCGCTTCTTCCTCGGCGTGCGCGAGGCGGTGCGGCAATACTTTGAGCGCATACGCTTGCACCTCGATGCGGCCGAGCGCAAGATCATCGAGATTCATGACATGATGGGAGGCATGGCGCGCCGCTTTGCCAGTGAACACGGCATGAGCGTGGCCTTGCCGAAACCCATTGCACTCACGCTCTACCGTACCGAGATCGTCAATATCGAAGCCATCTACAGCAAGCAATTCGGTACTGCAACGCTGATCACCACCAGCCGCGTGGTGCTGATGGAGAAGTTTTTTGATACCATCGCCTCGCGCGTGCGTGGCTGCTTCAAAGCGGCCAACAACGATGCCGAAGCGTGGCTCAAGGTGGTGATGGCGCCGCTGGAAGCGCAGATTCGCCAGCACAAGGACCAGTTGCAGCAACGCCAGGCATCCATCCAGCGCATCCACGACGCCACCGACAGCCTGGAGCAGAAAATCAGCGCGTTTGAAGACGCGCAGCGTGCACTCGATGCACAAAAAATCCAATTGCAGCAACTGGCGCAGGCACTGGCCAAGGCCATCGAAGCCGATCATGAGGATGAGACGCTGGCCGCTGCTTGATGAGCACTAGATACCCAAGGATGGAATGACGTTGACCGCAGTAGAAAATTATGCCGACCCTGAATTTTCGGCAACCCTGATCGCCTGGCAAAAACAGCATGGCCGCCATGCGCTGCCCTGGCAAAACACCCGCGACGCCTACCTGGTGTGGCTGTCCGAGATCATGTTGCAACAGACCCAGGTAACAGCCGTACTCGGCTATTACGCACGCTTTCTCGAGCGCTTTCCTACCTTGCGCGACCTGGCGGCAGCGCCGGTGGAAGACGTGATGGCACAGTGGAGCGGCCTCGGCTATTACACCCGTGCGCGCAACCTGCACAAGTGCGCGCAGCGCGTGGTGGCCGAATACGATGGCGTATTCCCCGCCGATCCGGTCCTGCTGGCGGAATTGCCGGGCATCGGCCGCTCGACGGCGGCGGCGATTGCCGCATTTTCCAGCGGCACGCGCGCAGCAATTATGGATGGCAACGTCAAGCGCGTGTTTGCCCGCGTGTTCGGCATCGCCACCTATCCCGGCGAACGCCAGACCGAACAGGCCATGTGGCGCCGCGCCGAAGCGCTGCTGCCCGAGCAAGGCATTGAGGCGTACACGCAGGGCCTGATGGACATGGGCGCCACCCTGTGCACGCGCAGCAGCCCGTCCTGCGAACGCTGTCCGATGCAGGCGCGCTGCGTGGCCTTTGCGACGGGCCGCACGCGCGACCTGCCCGTGCGCAAACCCAAAAAGACTTCGCCGGAAAAACATGCGCACATGCTGGCCATTATCGACAACAATCAGGTATTGCTCGAACAGCGCCCACCTGCCGGCATCTGGGGCGGCCTGCTGTCGCTGCCCGAAATCGATGGCCATGTGCTGGCGGAAGATGAAGATTTACCTGAGCTTGATGATGGCCTGCTGATGCGGGCGGTAGGGAAGTTTGGCGAGATGGAATCATACGAGCGCCTGTCGCCCGTTACCCATGTATTTACGCACTACAAGCTGCACATTGCCCCCTACCGCGTCACGCTGGCGCGGCGCCTGACAATGGCGGCGCAAGCCGGCTATGTGTGGTACGACGCCGCCCGCCTGGGCGAGGCGCCGCTGCCGGCCCCCATCAAGAAACTGCTGCTGGAACTGCTGGGTGACGGCAACGCCCGCCAGCAGCGCATGTTTTAATCAGACGTAGCGGGCAATAACAAAGGTGGTGCTGACGAGGGCAAAGGCGGTGGCCACAAACCACTTGATCATGGACGATTCCAGCCGCGATATTTTGGCATCGAGGCTGCCTTCCACTTCCGCAAATTTGACATAGACGCGCCCGAACTGTGCGGCCATTTCTTCGCGCAACAGGGCAATATCGGCCTTGCCGGCATAATGGTCGGACACGTACTGTTTCATTTCTTTGAAACGCTCGGCGACTTCGGCATCCATGATGACTCCTCATGCAGTGAACTTGCATGGTGTGCCGCGCACTGTAGAACGTCAAGCGGCGCGCGCTTGTGGCAGATCAAAGCTCATCAAGTGAAAACAGGCGCCGGTGTTCGCGAATCGCGTAGCGGTCGGTCATGCCTGCAATATAGTCGGCGATCTTGCGCGCCTGCCTGCCAACATCGCCCGACTTGTCCTGGTAGTCGGGCGGCAGCAGCACCGGTTCCGCCATGAAGGACTGGTACAACTCGCGCACGATGCGGCTGGCCTTTACGCGCATGCGGTTGACCTGGTAGTGGCGGTACAGGTTCTCGCGCAGGAAGCGCTTGAGTTCCGTGGCATCCTTGCGCACCGGATCGGAAAAGCGGATCAGCGGCGGCGCCTGGCGTACTTCGTCCAGGTGGCGCGGCGCCACGTCGGCAATCAGCGCGCTCGAGGTCACGATCAGATCGTCGGCCAGCGCCGTGATCAGGCGGCGCAGGGTTTCGTAGATGGCGCGGCGGCCGGCGAGGCCAGGGAAAGTCTGCTGCACATCGCGGTACAGCCGCGCAAAAAAATCGACTTGCAGCAACTGCTCGATGGTGATCAGGCCGGAGCGCAGGCCATCATCGATATCGTGGCTGTTATAGGCGATTTCATCGGCCAGGTTGGTCAGCTGCGCTTCCAGCGACGGCTGGGTGCGCTCGATGAAACGGATGGCGACCGGCCCCAGCAGGCGCGCATTGGTGAGCGAACAGTGCTTGAGGATGCCCTCGCGCGTTTCGAACATCAGGTTCAGGCCGTTATACGCGCCATAGTGTTCTTCCAGTTCGTCCACCACGCGCAGGCTTTGCAGGTTGTGCTCGAAGCCGCCGTGTTCCTGCATGCATTCGTTGAGCACATCCTGGCCAACGTGGCCGAACGGCGTGTGGCCGAGGTCATGGGCCAGTGCAATCGCTTCGACCAGGTCTTCGTTAAGGCGCAGATTGCGCGCAATCGAGCGCCCCACCTGCGCCACTTCCAGGCTGTGCGTCAGGCGGGTGCGGAACAGGTCACCCTCGTGGTTGAGAAAAACCTGGGTTTTATATTCGAGGCGGCGAAATGCCGACGAATGGATGATACGGTCGCGGTCGCGCTGGAACTGGCTGCGCGAGCTGTGCGCAGCCTCTGCGTGCAGACGGCCTGCGCCATCTGCCGAATGGGCCGCATACGGAGCGAGGAACTGTTCAGGCAGCATGAGCGGACCTCGGGAGATGTCAGACGTGTGCTGCCAGCGTGGCCAGCAGCAGCTCTTGCGGCGCGTTGGTGATGCTCGGAGCGCCCAGCGGCTTGAGCAGGATGAACTTGATGGCGCCACCCTCGTTTTTCTTGTCCACCTCCATCAGTTCGAGCCAGCGCGCCGTGCCCAGGTCTGGCGCCTTGACCGGCAGTCCGGCGGCGGCCACGAGGGCGCGCACGCGCGCCACGGTCGCTGCGTCGATCAGGCCCATGCGCTGCGACAGGTCGGCCGCCATGACCATGCCGCAACCCACGGCTTCGCCGTGCAGCCATTCACCGTAACCAAGGCCAGCCTCGATGGCGTGGCCAAACGTGTGGCCGAAGTTGAGAATGGCGCGCAGGCCGCCTTCGCGCTCATCCTGGCGCACCACGTCGGCCTTGATTTCGCACGAGCGGGCAATGGCGTAGGCCAGCGCAGCCTTGTCGCGCGCCACCAGCTTGGCGATATTGGCCTCGATCCAGTCGAAGAAGGCGGCGTCGATGATGGCGCCGTGCTTGATCACTTCGGCCAGGCCGGCCGACAGCTCGCGGTCGGGCAGGGTTTCCAGCGTGGCGGTATCGGCAATGACGGCGCGCGGCTGGTAAAACGCGCCGATCATGTTCTTGCCCAGCGGGTGATTGATACCGGTCTTGCCGCCCACCGAAGAATCGACCTGCGACAGCAAGGTGGTCGGCACCTGGATGAAATCGACGCCGCGCATATAGCTGGCGGCGGCATAGCCGGTGAGGTCGCCGATCACGCCGCCGCCGAGTGCGATCAGCGTGGTATTGCGGTCAGCCTTGTTGGCCAGCAGGGTGTCGAAGATCTGCATCAGGCTGGCCCAGTTCTTGAACTCTTCGCCGTCCGGCAAGACCACCGACATCACCTGCTTGCCGGCGGCACGCAAGCCCTGTTCCACGCGCGCCAGGTACAGCGGCGCCACGGTGGTATTGGTGACGATGGCGACCTTGGCGCCGTGCACATGGCGCGCCAGCAGCGCCGGATCGCCCAGCAGGTCGGGCGCGATGGTGATCGGGTAGCTGCGTTCGCCCAGGTCAACGTTGAGCAGGATGGTGGATTCTTCGTTCATGGAGGGTTCGGCGTGGGTGGAGCAATTGGGCGCTGCTTCGCAGGCCAGGGCTTCGAGGTGGTTGAGGATGGTTTGCACCATCGATTGTACGTTAGGACGGCCGGTGTCGATGACGATGTCGGCGATTTCGCGGTACAGCGGATCGCGCACCTCCATCAATTCCTCGAGCTTTTTGCGGGGATCGGCGGTTTGCAGCAGCGGGCGGCTCTTGTCGTGCGCGGTGCGCTGCAAAATGCTGTTGACCGTGGTGCGCAGGTAAATCACCGTGCCGCGCTCCTTGAGAAAGGCGCGGCTGGCCGGATCGAGCACGGCGCCGCCACCGGTGGCCAGCACCAGGTCTTGCTGTCCGCTCAGCTCACGGATTACCTCGGCTTCGCGGCGGCGAAAGCTCGGTTCGCCCTCGATTTCGAAAATCCACGGAATGGACGCGCCCGTGCGCGCTTCGATCTCATGATCGGAGTCGACAAAGCGCAGGCCCAGCTTGCGGGCAAGGATGCGGCCGATGGTAGTTTTCCCTGCTCCCATCAGGCCGACTAAAAACACATTTTGCATGCATGCATCCAACTAAATGCGGGCGCCGACAACGCCCGCCCCGCGCGGCTTACCGCGGATCGCTGCATGTCATGGCTACCCCGTATGGGCTGGTCGCACCCGGCGGCGCGACATTCTCGTTCGTGTAATCGCTACTCAAACCCAGTAAGTGTACCAGAGAGGTGTAGGTCGATTCGCTGCCATCGGCCTGGCCGCGCAAAGTCAGCTGAACGTCGAGCCAGTTGACACGGTCGCGCGGATACACCAGCGACACCACGGCCTGGCCGCTGGCGTCGGTGGTCACGCTGGGCGTGATGGTGACCGGGATGCCAGGCTCAAGCTTGCCGTTGCCGTTGAAATCCTCGCCAGCGTCCAGAATGCCGTTGCGGTTCAGGTCTTCGTTGTCGCAGGTCGCCAGCACCACCGCCCGCCATGGGCCTGGCGCCGTGTACACCATCTGGCCCTTGTAATAACGCAGCGGCGCCACCGATGCAGTCAAGCGTACGCCGGACACGGCGTTGCCGGCCGCATCGGTCACGAACACGACGTAATCCTGCTGGTAGGTCGAGGTGCTGGGCACGCCCACCACGTTGCCGGTGCCGGCGCTGATGAACAGCGAGCGCCGCGCCACCGTCAGGCTGGTGCTGGCGCTGGCGCCGGAACCACCGATCAGGCGGGCGCGGATCTGCACGCCGTCGGTGGCGGTGGCAGTGCTGCCGGCGATAAAGCTGACGGTGGCCGAGCCATCGGCGCCGGTGCTCACATCGGCCGGCTGAGTCAGGGCGCCGCCGCTGGCGTCGGTCACGATCGAGAACGACACCAGCGCGTTCTTTACCGGGTTGTTCTGCGCCGGGCCGTCGCGCACCACGGCGCGCAAGGTGGTCTGCTGGCTGCTGCTGCCGGCCGTATTGGCGCCGACCACGGCCGGATCAGCCTGCAGAGTGATGGTGGCGGCCGCTGTCAGCGGCGCCAG
>JBEVNE010000245.1:0-28267 GCA_040508275.1 Duganella sp. | reverse complement strand
CGGTAACCGAACGCCGCCTCGAACTTGTCAGCGATCTCGCTGGCCGTGAAGTGATGGTTTTGCGCGCCCTTGCTGGCGATCTTGATGGCGCCGAGCAGGCTGGCCAGGCGGCCCGTGGTTTCCCATTTCCAGCCGTTGGTGATGCCGAACAGCAGGCCGGCGCGGTAGGCGTCGCCGCAGCCGGTCGGGTCCAGCACTGCGGCGGCGGGAACGGCCGGAATGTCGATGCGCCCGCCCTTGGTGTAAATCTCCGAGCCCTGTTCGCCACGGGTGATGATCAGCGCTTCCACGCGGCTGGCGATGTCGGCCACGCTCAAGCCGGTGCGTTCGGTCAGCAGTTCGATTTCGTAATCATTGGTGGTGACGTAGGTGGCCTGGTCGATGAAGGTGGTCAGTTCCTCGCCGTTGAACATCGGCAGTTGCTGGCCCGGGTCGAAGATGAACGGGATTTCCAGCTTGACCAGGTCGGCCGCGTGCTTTTGCATGCCCAGGTGGCCGTCCGGCGAAATGATGGCCAGCGCCGCAGGGCCGGCTTTGGCGATATCGTTCTCGTGGGCGAACGACATGGCGCCCGGGTGGAAGGCATTGATCTGGTTGCCGTCCTGGTCCGCCGTGACGAAGCACTGGGCGTTGTAGGCGTCGTCCTTGATCAGGATGTTGTCGGTCGGGATGCCAAGCTTGCTAAGGCGGGCGAGATAGCTCGCGTTGTCCTGACCCATCACGCCGACGATGCGCGGTGCGCCGCCCAGCAGCTTGAGGTTGTAGGCGATGTTGCCGGAGCAGCCGCCGAACTCGGTGCGCATGGTCGGCGCCAGAAACGACACGTTCACCTTGTGCAGCTGGTCGGCCAGCAGGATGCTGTCGAAGCGGCCGGGGAATTGCAGGATGGTGTCGATGGCGAGCGAGCCGCAAATGAGAGAGGTGCGGAGGGAGGTCTGGGTCATGATGGTTCTTTATGGGTAAAAGACGGCGATGTGATAGCCCGATGCTTTGAGCTGCTTCAGTTCAAAATACAGTTTGACAGATTGTTCGCTGCGCGCGGGAAATCCTTCGGCGATGGCGATATCGGCAGCAAGATAGTCGCGCGGCGCAAACACGCGCCGCAGCACTGTCTTGTCGTGGGCGTCGTCGAGCACCAGTTCGATGTGCGGCCAGGCTTGCGCATGGCGGCTCTGGTTGCGCAGCGCCGTGGCGAACGAAAACGTGGTGTCGCTCAGGGTTTGCAGCTCGCCCTGTTCGATGGCCAGCTCATCGATCTGGGCCAGCAGTTCGACCTTGCAGCCGAGCATATCGCAGGCGGCCACCAGCGTGGGTTTCAGCGCCGGGAACGATGCCGCCAGCTGGTTGCGGAAGGTGGTCAGGCCTTGCCCGGCCAGTGCGGCCAGCAGCAGCACGGATCCCAGTGCCAGCGCGATGGTCTGGGCTTTGCCGTAGCGCTGGCGGTGGCGTGCGCGCTTGACGAAGCCCGGCTCCTGGTAGGTGTCGGCATCTGCCTCGGCCTTTGGTTCCGCAGCGCTTGCCTCCGGGCTGGCTTCAAGCGTATGTGCCGGTGTATCGAGCGTGGCTGCAGGTGTGTCGGCGAGGGGCGTGCTGCTGTGTAGCTCTTGTTGCTGTTCGTCTTGCCCTTCTTCCCCATAATAGCGCTCTGCGGCTGCCGCCGGCGCGGAGACCTTGCGCAGCAGCGTGTGGCTGGGGGGAATGTCGTCTTCGGCCGTCTGCGACTGTGCTTGAGCTGCTGCGGACAGTTGCAGCAGGGCTGCTTCGTCGTCTTCTTCCAGTTCGTAAGGACGTTCTGGAAGCTCGAACGTCGGTTCGCGGCGGCCGTCGCCAGGCGTTGCCGGCGATGCGGGCTCGGGTTCATCGAGTGGCGCCAGGGCGGGAGCCGGCTGGGCGGCGGCCATGCGCGCGTCCAGCGCGGCAAGCTCGGCTTCGAGAGCTGCCTGTAATTCTTCTGCGGACAAGGAGGCCGAGCCCAGCAGGTCTTGCGGGCTGGGTTCGGTGGCCTGGATCGGCTCCAGTTCAGGCTCAGGCTCGGCCTCAGGCTCAGGCTCAGTTCGCGGCAGTGGCTCGTCGTCATCGAAATCCAGGCTCAGCGCCGCCACCGATTCGGGCAGCGTTGCCGGCGCAGCGGCCGGTGGCGCCTGATCGCCGTCGAAGTCGTCGAGATCGCTGATATCGAGATCGAACTTGTCAGCCATATCGGCAGCAGGAATGGATACGGGGGAGGGCAGCGGTGCAGCCGCTTCGGGGGCGGCGGCCACGGGCAAGGGCCCTGGCGGTTCCAGCAAGGCCGCATTGCCATCGAAGACTTCATTGCAGGAGCCACAACGTACTATGCCCCCACGTATTTTCAGCTGGTCATGAGCGACCCGGAAAATCGTGTTGCAGTGGGGGCATTTGGTGGCGAGCGCCATTGCTGCGCTTAGCGTGCGGCGGGAACCGTGTCGCTGCCCAGGCGGCCGTGCAGGGCAACCCAGCCGTCCTGCTCAGCCCATACGCCGAGCTTGATGAATGGTGCATAGGCGGCAGCAACTTCCTCGGCCTGGCGCGCCAGCACGCCCGACAGGATCAGTGCGCCACCTGGCGCCACGCGGCCCGACAGCATGGGCGCCATCAGTTTGAGCGGGCTGGACAGGATGTTGGCCACCACGGTATCGAATTTTTCGCTGGCGTACGGCGACTCGGCGAAGCTATCAGGCAGGAAATACTCGATCTCGCACTGGTTGCGCAGGGCATTGTCGGCCGCCGATTCGATGGCTTGCGGGTCGATGTCCACACCCACCACGTTGCCGGCGCCGGTTTTTTTGGCCACCATGGCCAGGATGCCGGAACCGCAGCCGTAGTCGAGCACGGTTTTGCCGGGTGCCGGATGGGCTTCCAGCCACTCCATGCACAGGCGCGTGGTCGGATGGCTGCCGGTGCCAAAGGCCAGGCCTGGATCGAGTTCCAGGATCAGGGCGTTGGCGTCGGGGGCTTCGTGCCAGCTCGGCACGACCCAGATATTTTTGCCGATGTGAATCGGCGCAAACTGCGACTGGGTCAGGCGCACCCAGTCCTGCTCTTCCACCTTGCGGGTGGTAAATTTAGGCAGAGTAGCCAGGCCGATCTGTCCTGCGGCGGCAGCCACGATCACTGCCTGGTCATCGGCCTCGTCGGTCAGGGCCACCACGCGGCTATGGTCCCATGCCGCTTCGGTCGGTTCCATGCCGGGTTCGCCAAACAGCGGCTTTTCGGCGTCGGTGCCTTCGTCGGCATCCTCGACGGAAACCGACAGGGCGCCCACATCCATCAGCGCCTCGGACAGCGCCTCGGCGTGGTCGCGGGCGATTTCGATGACAATTTCAGTCCAGCTCATCACGGCGCCTTGGGTGGGTTGAGGGTCAGCTTGTTCAGGTCCGGCATATCGGCCAGCTTCTGTTCAAGGTAGTGGATGTTGGTGCCACCCTCGATGAAGCGGGCATCGATCATCAGTTCGCGGTGCAGCGGAATGTTGGTGGAAATGCCTTCCACCACCATTTCGGACAGGGCAATCTGCATGCGGCGGATCGCCTGTTCGCGCGTGGCGCCGTAGGCGATCACCTTGCCGATCATCGAATCGTAGTGCGGCGGCACATAGTAGCCGGCGTAGGCGTGCGAATCGACGCGGATGCCGGGACCGCCCGGTACGTGCCACGAGGTGATGCGGCCCGGCGACGGCGTGAACTTGAACGGATCTTCGGCATTGATGCGGCACTCGATCGAGTGGCCCGACAGCATGACGTCGCGCTGGCGGAAGCGCAGTTTTTCGCCGCAGGCGATGCGGATCTGTTCCTGCACGATGTCGATGCCGGTAATCATTTCGGTAACCGGGTGTTCCACCTGCACGCGGGTGTTCATTTCAATGAAATAGAACTCGCCGTTTTCATACAGGAACTCAAACGTGCCGGCGCCACGGTAGCCGATCTTGCGGCAGGCTTCGGCGCAGCGGTCGCCGATCTTTTCGATCAGCTTGCGTGGAATGCCCGGTGCGGGCGCTTCCTCGATGACTTTCTGGTGGCGGCGCTGCATCGAGCAGTCGCGTTCGCCAAGCCAGACGGCGTTCTTGTGCTCGTCGGCCAGGATCTGGATTTCCACGTGACGTGGGTTTTCCAGGTATTTTTCCATGTAGACTTCGGGGTTGCCAAACGCGGTACCGGCTTCGGTCTTGGTCATGGCGACGGCATTGATCAGCGCCGCCTCGGTATGTACCACGCGCATGCCGCGACCGCCACCACCGCCAGCCGCCTTGATGATGACCGGATAGCCGACCTTGCGCGCAATTTGCACGATGGCTTTCGGATCATCGGGCAGCGCGCCGTCCGAACCGGGCACGCACGGTACGCCGGCCTTGATCATGGTTTGCTTGGCCGAGACCTTGTCGCCCATGATGCGGATCGATTCCGAACGCGGACCGATGAAGACAAAGCCGGATTTTTCCACGCGCTCGGCGAAGTCGGCGTTTTCCGACAGGAAGCCGTAGCCGGGGTGGATCGCTTCAGCATCGGTCACTTCCGCCGCGCTGATAATCGCCGGCATGTTCAGGTAGCTGAGCGTGGATGGCGCCGGGCCGATACACACCGATTCATCGGCCAACTTCACGTATTTGGCGTCTTTGTCCGCTTCCGAGTGGACCACGACCGTCTTGATGCCCAGTTCGCGGCAGGCGCGCTGGATACGGAGGGCAATTTCGCCACGGTTGGCAATGAGGATTTTTTCAAACATGATAGGTTCGCGTAGGTCTGTGAGTAACGGCCTTAGCCGATAACGTCAAGTGAGGAGGCTCCCGGGGAGGGATGGGGGAAGACGGCGCGCCCAGGCCGGCAGAGTGGAGCCCGGCGCGCATGGTGCCTGCCGTCTTAGCCGATCACAAACAGCGGTTGGCCGAACTCGACCGGCTGGCCGTTTTCGACCAGGATCTGGGTAATGGTGCCGGACTTGTCGGCATCGATTTCATTGAGCAGCTTCATCGCTTCGATGATGCACAGGGTGTCGCCTTCCTTGACGGTGGCGCCCACTTCGACGAACGCTGGCGAACCTGGCGCCGACGAACGGTAGAAGGTACCGACCATCGGCGATTTGACGATGTGGCCGGTTGGCTCGGCAGCGACGGCCGGTGCTGCTGCGGCGGCGGCCACTGGCGCTGCTGCCGGTGCCGGTGCGGCGTGGTATTGCGGAATACCTTGTGGCTGCATCATCACCATCTGGTTTTGCGCGATGGCCGACGATTTAACGATACGGACTTTGCTTTCGCCTTCGGTCACTTCGAGCTCGGCGATGTCGGATTCTGCGACCAAATCAATCAAGGTCTTCAGCTTGCGTAGATCCATATAACCCCCAGGAATGTCTTGTTTTTAAATGGTGGCGGTAGCGCTTTGTGGGCGACACCGCATTAAATTGTGCGCAGATCGCGTAGATTATCGCCTTTTAAGGACGAAGTCGATGGCAAACCGATATCCATCGATACCCAGTCCACAGATCGTACCGATCGCGATCGCGCTCAGAAATGAGTGGTGGCGAAACGGCTCACGCTGATAAATATTCGAAATATGTACTTCCACAAACGGAATCGCCACCCCCGCCAGAGCGTCGCGCAAGGCCACGCTGGTGTGGGTCAGCCCACCGGGATTGATGACGATGGCGTCCACGCCCTCGCTGCGGGCGGCATGGATGCGGTCGATCAAGGCCCCCTCATGATTGCTCTGAAAGCAAGATAACGTGGCGCCTGCCGCCTCGGCCTGCTTGCGTGCAGCCTGCTCCACGTCAGCCAAGGTGCTGGCGCCGTAGATCTCCGGTTCCCGGGTGCCCAGCAAATTCAGGTTGGGGCCGTTCAGCAGGAGGAGGTTGTTTGCCATGGTTCGAGAGCGCTTTTTCGCGAAAGTTTCGCATTTTGCCGCCAACGGCGTGCATTGGCAAGAGAAAAAAATGCGTGTGCGGGTTGCCTACTTCTTTAAGGGACTTCTAAAAACCGTAGCGAGCGGCCTGATATCGTCGGGAGTAGCGCAAGCGTACGGAGGTACGCTGAGCAACGCAGCGGCGATAGCGGGTCGCGCAGTAGGTTTTCGAGGTTCCCCTTTACAGGGTTGCAAGATCCTTGCGTAGCTCATCAAATTTCAAGCGCCCGAGATAGGTCTTCTTGACCTGGCCATCGGCGCCGATCAGGACCGTAAACGGCAGACCGCCGTTGACATTGCCAAACTGCTTGGACAGCTCGGTGCCGCTCATGCCGGCCACCAGCACCGGGTAGGTGATCTTATATTTGTCGCTAAAAGCGGCGATATTTGACGGCGAATCAATGCCGATGCCAATAACTTGCAGCTTCTTGCCTTCTTCTCCCGAAGACAGTTCGGACAGTTCCGGCATTTCCTGCACGCAGGGAGCGCACCAGGTGGCCCAGAAATTGACCAGCATGGCCTTGCCCTGGTACTGGGCCAGCGCCGTGGGCACACCGGCCGCGTTGGGCAAGGTCTGGCCCAGCAGGGTCTGCACCGGGCCGGTAACGCCGGCGGGTGCGGTGGCGGTAATCGGCGCCGCATCCTGTTTCTTCATACCCACATAAGCGCCGGAAGCGGCGAACAGCACGGCAACGCCGGCATAGGCGGCAAGATGTTTTTTATTCATGATCTGGTTCTGATGGGGTGTTCTGGGTACTGTGCGTACTACTAATTAGAAGCGCGCGCACGGCGGCAATGTCGGCACGCAGCAGTTTGTCGCCACGCGTCTTGACGGCGCCGCGCAGGTCGTCGAGCTCGTACAGTTCGGCGTGCACGCCTTCCTTGTGCCACATGAAGCTGACCGTTTCCACCGGTTCGTAGCGCGGCCCCTTGAAGTGGGGCGACTCGGAGATATCGATCTGCACATTACGGTTGAGCAGGAAAATCTCGACTTCCTTGGCGCTGTCGGCAAACAGTTGCAGGTGGATATCGTCGTGCGGTCCTGCCGTGCCGTTCAGCACGGCGCCGGTCAGGAAAGGATTGAAGGCGGCCAGGCCATCCATGATGTCCACCGCCAGCGTGCGCAGGCGGAACAGGCGCGCCGGCTGGGTGTCGGCATGAAACAGCGACTGGTAGATGCGCACCTCGGCTTCGATCTGCGCATGATCGGGCAGCAGATTGGGCGGCGGTTGCGTGTCGCCGAGTATCTGGCGCGCGGCCTTGCGCTTGGCGGTGTTGTAGTCCGCGCCGTCCTGGGCCACCAGGCGTGCAGCGGCGGCGGCGATCTCGGCGCGCAGCAGCAGAACTTCGTCGATTACGGAGGGCGTCATGGACGAGATAATACCCTGATCCGGGAAAACCGCGTCGCCTCGGGTAAAATCGCGTATTCGATCAGCGGTCTCTTTAGTTTCTCTTTAGTTTCTTTACTATGCACATCCATATCCTCGGTATTTGTGGCACTTTCATGGGCGGCCTGGCGGTGCTGGCCAAGGCAGCGGGTCACCGCGTGACCGGTTGCGACGCCAATGTCTATCCACCGATGAGCACCCAGCTGGAAGCCCAGGGTATTGAACTGATCCAGGGTTTCGGCCCCGAGCAGTTGGACCTCGCGCCCGACCTGTTTGTGATCGGCAACGTGGTATCGCGCGGCAATCCGCTGATGGAAGCCATCCTCAATCGCGGTCTGCCCTATGTATCGGGACCGCAATGGATGGGCGAACATATATTAAGAGACCGCTGGGTGCTGGCGGTGGCCGGCACGCATGGCAAAACCACCACCAGCGCCATGCTGGCCTGGATACTGGAAGACGCCGGCTACGCGCCCGGTTTCCTGATCGGCGGCGTGCCGCGCAATTTCGAGGTGTCGGCGCGCATCCAGGGGGATAAGGATTCGGTGTTCTTTGTGATCGAGGCCGACGAATACGATACCGCCTTCTTCGACAAGCGCAGCAAGTTCGTCCATTACCACGCCAAAACCGCGATTCTGAACAACCTCGAATACGATCACGCCGACATTTTCCCTGATCTGGGCGCCATCGAAACCCAGTTCCACCACCTGGTGCGCACCGTGCCCGGTATTGGCCGCGTCATCCATAACGCCGACGAAAGCGCGCTCGACCGTGTGCTGGCGCGCGGTTGCTGGAGCGAGCGCGAAAGCTTTGGCCGTGCGCCTACGGCGGACTGGCGCATGATCGAGCATGACGACGGCAGTTTCGACGTGCAGTTCCAGGGCGAAGCAGCAGTGCGCGTGAGCTGGCAACTGACCGGCAAGCACAACCGTGCCAATGCGCTGGCGGCGATTGCCGCCGCCCGCCATGTCGGTGTGCCGGTGGCGCAGGCGGCGCAGTCGCTGGCGACGTTCGAAAACGTCAAGCGCCGCATGGAAGTGCGCGGCGTGGTGCGCGATATCACCGTGTACGACGATTTTGCCCACCATCCTACGGCCATTGCCACCACCGTAGCCGGCTTGCGGCAGAAAATCGGCGCTGGCCAGCGCATCCTGGCCGTGCTCGAACCGCGCTCCAACACCATGAAGCTGGGCGCCATGAAAGATGCGCTGCCGGGCAGCCTGCTTGATGCCGACCTGGTGTTTGGCTACGGCAGCGAACAGGCGCTGGGCTGGAGCCTGGCCGAAACGCTGGCGCCGCTGGGCCAGGCCGCCAGCGCCCACGACCAGCTCGACGCATTGGTGGCGGCGGTGGCCGCTGCCGCCCGGCCGGGCGACCACATCCTGGTGATGAGCAACGGCGGCTTCGGCGGCGTGCACAACAAGATTCTGGAAGCACTGGCCTCATGATTCTTTACCTGCATGGTTTTCGCTCGTCACCGGCGTCGATGAAGGCGCGTGTGGTGGCAGCGCGCATGGCCGAGCTGGGTCTGGCCGATCAACTGCTCAGTCCGCAATTGCCGGCCTCGCCGGCTGCAGCCATGGCGCTGGCCTTGTCGCTGGTGGACGGTGTACCCGCCAATCAGCTCAGCATCGTCGGCTCCTCGCTGGGCGGCTATTACGCCACCTGGCTGGCCGAGCGCCTGGGTTGCCGCGCGGTCCTGCTCAATCCGGCCGTGGTGCCACTGAAGGACCTCGACCAGCATGTGGGCGTGAGCACGCATTACCATTCAGACGAGCCGTTCGAGTTCAAGCGCGAATATATCGACGAGCTGCGGGCGCTGGCAGTTGAGCGCATCAGCCGTCCCGAGCGTTATTTTCTGATTGCCGCCACCGGCGACGAAGTGCTGGACTATCGCGACATGGTCAAGCATTATGCGGGCGCGCGCCAGCAGGTGATCGAGGGCAGCGACCATGGCATCAGCGAGTTTCCCCAGTATGTCGATGCGGTGCTGGCGTTTTGCGGTGTCGAGGCTGGCCGTTGACCGGCCGCGCGCCGGGGCGCAGCGCTGGTTTGCGGCAAGCGCGGTGGCAAGCTCAAGCCCAGCTGTCGTTGCGCCAGGCACCAGCAGCATTGCGCGACTGGCTGACCACGCCCGGTTCGCTGACGGCGAAGCTGATCGCGCACAGCAGCAGTTTCCGCGTGCAGTGCCTGCACCAGCACATCGCGCCCTGCCTGGCCGACGAAGCGCTAGCCCTCGGCATGCCGGCGGCCGGCCGGCGCCAGCTGCAGATGGTGCTGGAACGCGAAGTACTGCTGCGCTGCGACGATACGCCGGTGGTGTTTGCCCACACGGTGGTGCCGATGTCGGCCACGGCCAGCGACTGGCCGTTGTTCAGTGCGCTGGGTGAGCGCTCGCTGGGCACCACGCTGTTCGGCGATCCGCTGGTGCAGCGTAGCGTATTGGAATTTGCAAGATTGCGTGAAGGGCATCCCTTGGCGCAACGCGCGCGGACGGCGCTGGGCCTCGATGAGGCCCCGGTTTCGGCCCCGGCGCAACGATTATATGCACGGCGCTGTTTATATCAGCGCCGGCGCGGTACCCTGCTGGTCACGGAAGTGTTTTTACCTGCCGTGCTGGATCTGAAACAAGTTATCAAGAACAGAAGCGAGCAATGAATCTATTTTTCGAAGAATCGGGCGACTTCAAGGTCGGCGCCATCATGTCGCAGGCCGGCGAGGCTTACCAGGTGGAGATGGCCAGCGGCAAGCGTACCAAGGTCAAGGTCAAGGACGTGCTGCTCCAGTACGAAAAGCCATCCCCTGGCGAGTTGATGGAGCAGGCCAGGGCGATTTCCGCCGACATCGACCTCGACTTCCTTTGGGAAGTGGCTGGCGAAGAAGAATTCGGTTTTGCCGAACTGGGCACCGAATACTTTGGCCACGCGCCATTGCCTGCCGAAGCGGCCGGCCTGATCCTCAGCCTGCACTCGGCGCCGATCTACTTCTATAAGAAGGGCCGCGGCCGCTACAAGGCGGCGCCCGAGCAAGCGCTGCGCGCCGCCCAGGCCGGCATCGAGAAAAAGAAACAGCAGGCGCTGATCCAGGCTGATTACGTCGAGCAGCTGAAAGCCGGCAAGCTGCCGGAGAGCATGCAGCCCATCGTCTTGCAACTGCTGTTCAAACCCGATAAAAACGGGCTTGAATACAAGGCGCTGGAAGCCGCCTGCAACGAGCTGCACACCAATCCGCAGCGCCTGATGCTCGACGTCGGCGGCCTGGCCTCGCCCAAGGCTTTCCACATGTCCAAGTTCCTGTTCGAGAACTTCCCGCGCGGCGCCGGCTTCCCCGACGTGCCGGTGCCGGCGGCGCCAGCCAGGCTGCCGCTGGCCGAAGTGCAGGCATTCTCGATCGATGACGTGACCACCACCGAGATCGACGACGCCTTCTCGGTCACCCACCTGGCCGATGGCAATGTCAAAATCGGTATCCACATCGCCGCGCCGGGCCTGGGCATCAAGCCGGACGACGCCGTGGACAAGCTGGCGCGTGCGCGCATGTCCACCGTCTACATGCCCGGCGATAAAATCACCATGCTGCCTGACAGCATCGTCGAAGCATTTACCCTGGCCGAAGGCAAGACCTGCCCGGCGCTGTCGCTGTACGCCACGCTCAACCCGGCCGACTGGTCGGTACTGGCCACCGAAACCCGCGCCGAACTGGTGCCAATTGCCAACAACCTGCGCCATAACGACCTCGATGACCTGGTCAACGAAGAAACCCTGGCCAGCGGCGAGGGCGATTATCCGCACAAGGACTCGCTGTGCCTGATCTGGCAATGGGCGCAGGTGCTGGAAGCGGCGCGCATGGTCAAGCGCGAAGCGTTCGGCCTCAAGCCCGAGCAGAACAACCGCGTGGACTTTAATTTCTACGTGGAAGACGACGTCGTCACCGTCAGCCGCCGCAAGCGCGGTGCACCGCTCGACAAGATCGTCGCCGAGCTGATGATTTTCGCCAACAGCACCTGGGGCAAGCTGATGCACGACTGCGGCGTGCCCGGCATCTACCGCAGCCAAGGCCAGGGCGTGGGCGGCTGGGCTGCCAAGATGCAGGTGCGCATGCTCACGCACGCGGCGCCACACCAGGGCCTGGGCGTGGATCAATACGCCTGGAGCACGTCGCCGCTGCGCCGCTACACCGACCTGGTCAACCAGTGGCAGATTTTGGCCTGCGCCGAAAAAGGCGTGACCGCACCGCTGGTGGCGCACTTCAAGCACAAGGATGCGGGCCTGTTCGCCATCGTCTCGCAATTTGACGCCGCCTACGCCGCCTATGGCGACCACCAGTCCACCATGGAGCGCTACTGGTGCTTGCGCTGGCTGGGCCAGGAAAACGCCCGCCAGGTGGACGCCGTGGTATTGAAGGACGAAGTGCTGCGCCTGGCCGACATTCCGCTGATTATCCGCCTGCCCGGCATGCCATCGGTGGCGCGCGGCGCCACGGTCAAGCTCGATATCCTGCGCTGGGACGAGCTGGAGCTGAGCATCGAAGCGCGCCTGCTGGAAATCCCGGTTGCTGATCCAGCGACTGCGGGGGAGGGCGACTTCGACGACGAGGAACTCGATCTGCCCGAAGAGGTGACGGATGCGCCCGAGGCGGCGGTGGAGGCAGAAGCCGAAGCCGAACAGCCTCCAGCACCGTTAGTACCCTAAGTACCACGGCCCGATGCGCCGTCATTCCCGCGCAGGCGGGAATCCAGTTTCGCAGCGCCGCCAACTCAGCGCGAAAAAATTAGATTCCCGCTTTCGCGGGAATGACGGATTCAAAAAATGACGGATTCAAGGCTTGCTAATTGTTTTAAAATTGCGTTTTAAGTTGCCCTAACTCCCACATCCCAGCCCCGCGTGAAGTCATTTCGAGAAAATCGCCTGCTCTACCTTGCCATCGGCCTGTCGCTGGTGGTGCATGGCATTCTGCTGGCGATACGTTTCGTGGCGCCCGCGCCGGCGCAGCTTAAACCGGTCGATCCCGGGCTGGAAGTGATCCTCGTTAATGCCAAGCACAACAAGGCGCCGCTCAAGGCAGAGGCCCTGGCGCAGGCCAATCTCGACGGTGGCGGCATGGTCGATCAAGGCCGCTCGAAGTCGCCGCTGCCCGATATGCGCAAGATGGAAACCGGCGACAGCATCAAGGCCACCCAGCGCCGCATTGCCGAACTCGAAGAGCAGCAGCGCAACCTGCTGACCCAGGTCCGGCGCCCGGACCCGTTTGCGGCCCCGGCCGTCAAGGAAAAAACCCCGCCCGACCCGCTGGCGCGCGGCTCCGACCTGCTCGAATCGAGCAAGGCGATTGCCCGCCGCGCAGCCGAGATCAGCGAAACCATCGAAGACCAGAACAAGCGTCCGCGCAAAACCCACCTGAGTCCCAGCACCGAGGGCGTTGCCTATGCGATGTACTATAAAACACTGCAGAAGCGCATCGAAGATGTCGGCACCCTGAATTTCCCGCAAAAAGATGGCCGCAAGCTGTACGGCCAGCTGGTGCTGTCGATTCCCGTGTTCCAGGATGGCAGCATCTACGACAGGGAAGGCGGCATCGAGGTCAGCAAGAGCTCGAACAACCCGGCGCTCGACCAGGCGGCGATTGCCATCGTGCGCCGCGCTGCGCCGTTCGGCCGCTTCCCGCCGAATATGCGCTCAAGCGACCGCGACGATGTCTGGATCGTGGTGACCACCTTTAAATTTTCACGCGACGATAAACTGGAAGCCGACATGTTCGGCGGAGGACGATAACAAGATGACCGCGACCATGGACCAGCAGCCCGAACCTGGACAAGACCGCTATTGCGTATTCGGCAATCCGATTGCGCACAGCAAATCACCGGACATCCATGCCGCCTATGCCGCCCAGACCGGTCAGGCGTTGACCTATGAAAAACGGCTGGCGCCGCTCGATGGTTTTGCCGCCGCAGTGCATGCGTTCATTGCCGAGGGCGCTCGTGGCGCCAATGTCACGGTGCCGTTCAAGCTCGAAGCGGTCAAGGTGGCCAATGCGCTGACCATCCGCGCCCAGGCCGCCGGTGCCGTCAACACCCTGCATTTCACCGAGGACGGCATCATCGGCGACAACACCGACGGCGCCGGCCTGGTGGCCGACATCGTCAACAACGCCGGCGTGCCGATTGCCGGCCGCCGCGTGCTGTTGCTGGGCGCTGGCGGCGCTGCGCGCGGCGTGGTGCTGCCCATCCTCGAACATCGCCCGGCCCAGCTGCTGATCGCCAACCGCACCGAGGCCACCGCCCAGGCGCTGGCCGAACAGTTTGCTGCGCTCGGCGGCGCCGGCGTGGTGACGGCCTGCGGCTATGCTGCGATCGACGGCGCTTTCGACATCGTCATCAACGCCACGGCCGCCAGCCTGAATGCCGAACTGCCGCCGGTGGCGCCCGGTATTTTTGCGCCCGGCGCGCTGGCGCTGGACATGATGTACGGCAAGGAGCCTACCGTCTTCCTGCAATTTGCCGCGCAACATGGCGCGCGCGTGCGCGACGGCCTGGGCATGCTGGTCGAACAGGCGGCCGAAGCGTTTGCCGTCTGGCGCGGCGTGCATCCGGCCACCGGCGAAGTGCTGCAGACGCTGCGCGGGCAGCTATGAGCGCAGCGAGGAAAATTGCCACAACACGTGGCGGTCGCTGGAGCTGGGTCAAGTGGCTGTTGATTATTCCGGTGGTGCTGTTTCTGGCCGTCCAGCTGTATTTTTTCCTGCAAATCTGGTGGTGGGTCGATCATAACCCCAGCATGACCAGCTTCATGCGCGAACAGCGCTCGGCCTTGCAGGAAAAAAATCCCAAGGCCGACATCACCCAGGTATGGGTGCCGTACCAGCGGATTTCGAACAACCTCAAGCGCGCCGTGATCGCTTCGGAAGACGCCAATTTTTCCGAACACGAGGGCGTGGACTGGGACGCGCTGCAAAAAGCCTACGAAAAGAACAGCAAGAAGCGCAAGGTGGTGGCTGGCGGCTCCACCATTACCCAGCAGCTGGCCAAGAACCTGTTTCTGTCCGGCTCGCGCAGCTATGTGCGCAAGGGCCAGGAACTGATCATCACCTATATGCTCGAAACGCTGATGGACAAGCAGCGCATCTTTGAAATCTACCTCAACGTGGTGGAATTCGGCACGGGCACCTTTGGCGCCGAAGCGGCGGCGCGCCACTACTACAAGACCAGCGCGGCCAACCTCAGCGCAGGGCAGGCGGCCCGGCTGGCGGTGATGCTGCCCAATCCGCGCTACTACGACAAGCACCGCGACACGCGCTATCTGAATGCGCGCACGGCGACGATTCTGCGGCGCATGGGATCGGCCGACCTGCCGTAAGAAAAAACCGGAAAAAAAGCCCGGAAATCGCCGAAAAGGCACGTGGCAAGCTGGCTTAGCCAGTGCCTTTGCGGGTACACTTGCGCTGTTTTCCAGAAGGCTTGCGTACCCATGATTAATGTTTTCGTTCTCCAGAATGGCCGGCTCAACCAGGTTCCGATCGACAGTCGGGAAGACCTGCTCAATGCCGAGCCGGTGTGGGTCGATCTGACCGACCCGACGGACGACGAACGCGCCTGGGTCAAGACCATTTACGGCGTCACCTTGCCTGGCGAAGACGAGGTCAAGGACATTGAAGCGTCGGCCCGCTACTACGAAGCGGAAAACGGCGACCTGCACCTGCGCACCGACTTTTTGCTGGAAGAAGACGACGGCCCCTCGCGCGTGGTGACGGTGGCGTTTATTTTGGCGCGCAAGATGCTGTTCTCGGTGCATACCGACGACTTGCCGGTATTCCGCCTGGTGCGCATGCGCGCCCGTTCGCGGCCCGGCTCGATCGGCGATTACATGGACGTGCTGCTCGACCTCTACGCCACCGACGCCGAGTATTCGGCCGATGCGCTCGAAGGTATTTATTTAAGCCTGGAAGAAGTGAGCGGCCGCGTGCTGCAGAAGCACTTCACCGACGATGACGCGGCAGCGGCGCTGAACTCGATCGCGCATGAAGAAGACTTGAACGGCCGCATCCGCCGCAACATGATGGATACGCGTCGCGCCGTCAGCTTTTTGATGCGCGGCCGCCTGCTCAATGCCGACCAGTTCGAGGAAGCGCGCCAGATTTTGCGCGACATCGAATCGCTGGACGGCCACACATCCTTCCTGTTCGACAAGATCAACTTCCTGATGGACGCCACGGTCGGCTTCATCAACATTAACCAGAACAAGATCATCAAGATCTTCTCGGTGGCCAGCGTGGCCTTTTTGCCACCGACGCTGATCGCCTCGATCTACGGCATGAACTTCAAGTGGCTGCCGGAACTCGAATGGCAGCTCGGCTACCCGTTTGCCATCGGCCTGATGGTGACCAGCGCGATTGCCCCGTTCCTGTATTTCCGTCATCGGGGCTGGTTGAAGTAATCAGGCACCCCGCAAGGCAATATAGCCGGGGGTCCGCCCCCGCAAGGGGTCAGACCCCTTCTGCCTTGGGGTGGTTTGAAATTCCGCACCCGCCAGCTTGAACAGGCCCACCACCTCGGTCAAGGCCTCGGCCTGCTCGCTCATCGCCTGCGCTGCTGCTGCGGCTTCTTCCACCAGCGCTGAATTCTGCTGCGTCATGCCATCCATCTCGCCGATGGCGCCGTTGACCTGCTCGATGCCCAGGCTTTGTTCGGCGCTGGCCACGCTGATGTCGCCCATGATTTCCGTCACGCGCTTGACGCTGCTGACCACTTCTTCCATCGTCGTGCCGGCCTTGGCCACCAGTTCGGTGCCGCTGCCCACCTTGGTGACGGAATCGTCGATCAGCGCCTTGATTTCCTTGGCGGCCGAGGCCGAGCGTTGCGCCAGGTTGCGCACTTCGGAGGCCACCACGGCAAAGCCGCGTCCCTGTTCGCCGGCGCGCGCCGCTTCCACCGCCGCATTGAGCGCCAGCATATTGGTCTGGAAGGCGATGCCGTCAATGACGGAAATGATGTCGACGATTTTTTTCGACGAAGCGTTGATCGATTCCATGGTGTCGGTCACCTGCTGCATCACGGCGCCGCCCTGTGCCGAGACCGACGAGGCGGTCTGCGCCAGCGTGTTGGCCTGCTGGGCGTTGCTGGCGTTCTGGCGCACGGTCGAGGTCAGTTCTTCCATGGCAGTAGCGACTTTTTCCAGCGACGAAGCCTGGTGCGCGGTGCGGTTCGACATGTCGTCGTTGCCGGCCGCGATGTCGCTCGAAGCAGTGTTGATTGCCACCGTGCCGGCGCGCACCTTGCCGACGATGGCGGCCAGGCTGTCGCGCATGCTCTTGATCTCGAACAGCAGGCTGCTCTGGTCGCCGTTCTTCAGTACCACATCCACCGCCAGGTCGCCGTGGGCGATCTTGCCGGCGATTTCGGTGGCATAGGCTGGCTCGCCGCCGAGCTGGCCGATCAGCACATGCTTGATCAGGATGGTGACGCCTATGCTGAGCAGGAAGGCCGCCACCGCCAGCGAAATGGTCCAGCTGCGGGCGCTGTCGGCGCGCTGTTCGGACAGGGCGCTGGCCGTATCCGCATCTTTTTGCGCATGGCTCAGCAGCACTGCCATATCGGCGACGATCTGGCGCCGCAGCGGGCTGCATTCGTTGACGAGGAATTTGCCGAACGCTTCCATCTGGTTGGCGTCGCGGAACTGGCGCGGTTTCTTGAGCTCGTTTGCCATGGCCAGCAGCCCGCTGCGCACCTTCTCGAACTCGGCGTCGCCCGCGTAAGCCGGGCCGAGCTTTTCAAGCGCCGCCAGGTACAGCGCTTTCTGTTCGTCGAGAATGGTCAGCTCTTTGGCTGCCTCGGCGCTATCGGTAAAGATATAGGCATTGCGCGCCGCCAGGCCGGTCTGGGCCAGCGCTTCGCGCGCTTCCACCAGCGGCTTGAGGCGCTCGTCGTTGACCTTGTCCTGCAGCTTGAAGGCGGCATTGATCGACGATACACCGAAGATCGACACGGCCGCCAGCAACAGCAGCAGCGCTGTCACCATGCCAAAGCCCAGCGACAGCTGGGTACCGATGTTGAGTTTTTTGAAAGCGTTCATAGTAATCTTCCTGGAAACGGGACCGCAGGGCGGCGACCAAATCATGTAATGTTTTTGTGGCAGACGCGAGATTTGGGCGTTGCCGGGAAGCGAAGTTGTTTTGGGTATTCAAGAGCGGTGCTGCAAAAGCGAGCGCGGGTTTGTCAGCGGCGCTGTATTTCTTCCGAGGCGATTGCCGCCAGCTCCCGCAGCGAACGGATCTCGCGTTCGCGCAATCGGCGCGGCTCGCGGTCCAGCACGCACAAGGTGCCGAGAGGGGCCTGACCGGCGCCAAGCAGTGGGAACGCGGCATAAAAACGGATATGCGGCTCGCCCACGACCAGCGGGTTATCCTGAAAACGCGGATCGCGCGCCGCATCTTCCACCACGAACAATCCGTCCTGCAAAATCGCGTGGCTGCAAAAAGCCCAGTCGCGCGGCGTTTCACCGGCGGCCACGCCGATGCGCGACTTGAACCACTGGCGCCGCGCCGTCAGCAAACTGATCATCGCCATCGGCGACCCGGTGATCTCGCTGGCCAGCCAGGTCAGGCGGTCAAACACCGCTTCGCTGGCCGTATCCACCAGCCGCACCGCATCGAGCGCCAGCAAGCGCTGGGCTTCGTTGTGCGGCACCGGGTAAGCTGGTGCTGCCAAGGGCAAAAATTCGGTACTGCTGGCGACCAGTACGCCAGCTGCGGGCGTCGCTGCGGCGGTCCCTGTGCTGCGCTGTTCGATCAGGCGCCTGACTGCGCTCAGGCGTACGCGGCGATGACCGCCCGGCGTTTTCCACGAGGGAATCGCACCATTTTCGATCCACAGTTGCGCCGTGCTGACGGCCACACCAAGCAATTCGGCGGTGGCGCGGGTGGTCAGGACGGAATCTTTACTATGGGGCATGGGTAGACTCGGCGGTGGACTTACATCGATCATGTATGAAACGAAGTGTACGCCGATTTCCCAGTGGAAACAATTAAAAAGTGACGAAAATGATGCATTTATTGTTGGAAATCAATAAATCACGGGAAAAATCAGCCCCTCCCTGACTGGCATGACGAAAGTATCATCAGTTTCGTCAAATTTTTCTGTGCATGAAACATCTTTCATAATGGTAATAATCTGCCGTAGCGCCTGCGTTTAGAATGGCGGCCAATCGCACTGCCTCCGGAGCTCCCATCATGCACAAACAACGGCATTTTTTCCCCCGCCAGGTGGTGCAAGCGGGCGGCAACCGCTGGGACTGGGCCTTGCTGCCCCTGGTGCTGGCGCTGCTGGTGCTGCTGGCCTATGGCGGCCAGCAAATGGCGCGGCCGTATCAACTGGGCCAGGCGCTGCCGCTCTCGCTCGATCCCGTCAATCTGCCTTACTACCTGCTGCGTACCACGCTGCGCATGTTTATTGCGCTCGGTGCTTCGCTGATCTTCAGCTGCGTGTTTGCGGCGCTGGCCACCAAGTACCGGCTGGCCGAAAAAGTGCTGGTGCCGCTGCTCGATATTCTGCAGTCGATCCCCATCCTCGGCTTTTTGTCGATCACGGTGACGGCGTTCATCGCGTTGTTTCCCGGTAATCTGCTGGGCGTCGAGTGTGCCGCCATCTTTGCCATTTTTACCTCGCAGGCGTGGAATATGGCGTTTTCCGCCTATCAGGGTTTCCGCAACGTGCCGGCCGAATTGTCGGAAGCGGCGCAGGTGTTCCAGCTCTCGGGCTGGCAGCGCTTCTGGCGCCTGGAGCTGCCGTTCGCCATGCCCGGTCTGCTGTGGAACATGATGATGTCGATGTCGGGCGGCTGGTTCTTCGTGGTGGCGTCGGAAGCGATTTCCGTCTCCAACCAGAACATCAAGCTGCCCGGCATCGGCTCGTATATTGCGCTGGCCATCGAGCAGAGCGACCTGGGCGCCATTGGCTGGGCCATCTTTGCCATGTTCATCGCCGTGCTGCTGTACGACCAGCTGTTTTTCCGCCCCTTGCTGGCCTGGGCCGACAAGTTCCGCTTCGAGGAAACCGGCAGCGACACGGCGCAGCAATCGTGGCTGCTGACCTGGCTGCGCCGCACCGACCGCACGCGCACGCTGGTGGCGATGGGCGGGCGCCTGCTGTCACGCTCGATTGCGCTATTCCGCCTGGGCCATGACGGCACTTCGATCCGTGCGCACCGCGACCGCCAGCCGCTGGTGCCGCAGCGCGTGTGGGATGCGGTGATTGCCGCCGCCGTGTTTTACGCGCTGTGGACGCTCGGCCATTTCATCAGCACCGAGGTCGGCTGGGCCGAAACCGGCCATGTATTCGTGCTGGGGCTGTACACCATGGTGCGCGTGATCGTGCTGCTGGCGCTGGCGGCCCTGATCTGGGTGCCGGTGGGCGTATGGATCGGCATGAACCCGCGCTGGGCTTCGCGTACCCAGGCGCTGGCGCAGTTCCTGGCGGCGTTTCCGGCCAACCTGGTGTTCCCGGTGGCGGTGATCGCCATCATGCGCTTCAACCTCAATCCCGATATCTGGCTGTCGCCGCTGATGATACTGGGCACCCAGTGGTATCTGCTGTTTAACGTGATCGCCGGCGCTTCGACGATTCCCACCGAGTTGCGCCACGCGGCGCACAATTTTGGCCTGTCCGGCTGGCTCAAATGGCGGCGCTACCTGCTGCCGGCGATTTTCCCCAGCTTTGTCACCGGCGCCATCACCGCGTCGGGCGGTTCGTGGAACGCCAGCATCGTCGCCGAATATGTCAGCTGGGGCAGCACCACCGTCAAGGCCCACGGGTTGGGCAGCTATATCGCCGAGATGACCGCCAGCGGCGATTTTCCGCGCATTGCGCTGGGCATCGGCGTGATGTGCATTTTTGTCATGGGCTTTAACCACTTTGTCTGGCGCCGCCTGTACCGCATGGCCGAAAGCCGGCTGCATTTCTAGGAGCATGCTGTGAGCATCATTGTCAAATCGCCTATCGTTGAACTGAAAGGCGTCGCCAAGCATTTTCGCGCGGCCGACGGCAGCGCCCGCGCCGTGCTCGAAGGCGTCGATTTTACGCTGCACGAGGGCGAAATCGTCGCCTTGCTGGGCCAGTCCGGTTCCGGCAAATCGACCATGCTGCGCCTGATGGCAGGACTGATCCAGGCCGACTGTGGCCAGGTGCTGTATCGCGGCATGCCGCTGTACGGCACCGCGCGCGGCATCCGCATGGTATTCCAGTCGTTTGCGCTGTTCCCATGGCTGACGGTGCAGAAAAACGTCGAACTGGGGCTGGAAGCGCAGGGCATGGCGGCCGACGAACGGGCGCGCCGCGCCGCCGCCGTCATCGCCCTGATCGGCCTGTCCGGTTTCGAAGGCGCGCTGCCGCGCGAACTGTCGGGCGGCATGCGCCAGCGCGTCGGCATTGCCCGCGCCCTGGTGATGGAGCCCGAAGTGCTGCTCATGGATGAGGCATTTTCGGCGCTCGACGTGCTGACCGGCGAACGCCTGCGTGAGGAAATCCTGGAACTGTGGCAGTCGGGCCGGATTCCCACCAAGGCCATCCTGGTGGTGTCGCACAATATCGAGGAAGCGGTGATGATGGCCGACCGCGTGCTGATTTTTGCCAGCGATCCGGGCCGGGTGCGCGCCGAGCTGCCGATTGCGCTGCCACAGCCGCGCAAGGCTGAAAGCCCCGAGGTGCGCCAGCTGATCGACCAGGTCTATGAACTGATGACGGCCGGCGCCGGGCGCCGTGGCCTGATCAGCGAAAAGGAAGTCAAGCTGCAACTGGGCGACCGCCTGCCGCAGGCCGACATCGCCCACATGGAAGGCATACTGGAACTGCTGGCCGACGAACCTTTTTGCGGCCGCGCCGACCTGCCCAAGCTGGCGCAGGAAACCGACCTGACCGACGCCGAACTGCTGGAAGTGCTGAACGCCTTGCTGCTGCTCGGCTTTGCCCACCTGACCGAGGGCGACATCCTGCTGACGGCGCTGGGGGCGCAGTATGTGGAAAGCGGCGAGCGCCAAAAGCTGTTCAGCCGCCAGCTGCTGGAACACGTGCCGCTGATCGCCTACATCTGCCACGGCCTGGCCCAGGACAGGTCGGGCGACCTGCCGCAGGAACTGTTTTTAAAGCTGCTGCGCTTTACCCTCAGCGAAGAAGAAGCTGAACGGGCGCTGCGCGTGGCGATTGCGTGGGGGCGCTATGGCGACCTGTTCGAGTATGACTTTAATACCGGCGTGATCCAGTCGCCGCCGAATTAATCAGCAACGCGGTTATTCTGCCGCCAGGCGCTTGAACACCCGCGCCGCCGCCGCAATCGTTTCATCGATCACCGCATCGCTATGCTGAGCCGAGACAAACCCCGCCTCGAACGCCGCAGGGGCAAAGTACACGCCTTCGTCCAGCATGGCGTGGAAGAATACATTGAAGCGTGCGCGGTCGCCGGCCATCATTTCGGCATAGTTGTTGGGCGGCGTGGCGCTGAAATACAGGCCGAACATGCCGCCCACCGAATCGGCGCAGAACTCCACGCCCGCCTCCTGCGCGGCGGCGGTGAGGCCGTCGGCCAGTCGCGCCGCCGTGGCGCCCAGTTGCGCGTAAAAGCCCGGTTGCTGGATCAGTTTGAGGGTGGTCATGCCGGCCGCCACCGCCACCGGGTTGCCCGACAGCGTGCCGGCCTGGTAGACGGCGCCCAATGGCGCCATGTGCGACATCAGCGCCGCGCTGCCGCCGAAAGCCGCCACCGGCAAGCCGCCGCCGATCACCTTGCCCAGCGCCGTCAGGTCGGGCTTGATGCCGTACAGTTGCTGGGCGCCGCCCAGCGCCACGCGGAAGCCGCACATCACTTCGTCGAAGATCAGGATGGCGCCATGGCGCGTGCACAGCTCGCGCGTGGCGCGCAGGAACGCTTCACTGGCTTTGATCAGGTTCATATTGCCGGCCACCGGCTCGATGATCACGCAGGCCACCTGGTCGCCGAAACTGGCAAACGCTTCTTCAAGCTGCGCCACGTTGTTATAGTCGAGCACCAGCGTGTGCTTGACAAAGTCCTCCGGCACGCCGGCCGAAGTAGGGTTGCCAAAGGTGAGCAAACCGCTGCCGGCTTTCACCAGCAGCGAATCGGCATGGCCGTGATAGCAGCCTTCGAACTTGATGATCTTGTCGCGCCCGGTGGCGCCGCGCGCCAGGCGCAGCGCGCTCATGGTCGCCTCGGTGCCGGACGACACCAGCCGCACCTGTTCCAGCGACGGCACCAGGCGGCACAGTTCTTCGGCCATTTCCACCTCGCCTTCGGTGGGCGCGCCAAACGACAGGCCGCGTGCCGCCGCCGCCTGCACCGCCTGCACCACTTCCGGGTGGGCGTGGCCGACGATGGCCGGACCCCACGAGCCGATGTAGTCGATATAGCGCTTGCCGTCGGCATCCCAGAAATACGGGCCTTCGGCGCGGGTGATGAAGCGTGGCGTGCCGCCCACCGAGCGGAACGCGCGCACCGGCGAATTGACGCCGCCGGGCGTGGTTTTCTGGGCGCGGGCAAACAGCGTGTCGTTGTTGGAAATCGTGGTCATGTTCAGCTACTCTGTTGGGTGAAAAAAAACGCCGGGCGCTGGCTGCTACGCTATTGCATGTCGGCGGGCGTGGTCAGCAGGTGGAAAAAGCGGTTCGGTATGAACTTGCCCATGCCGTAGCGCTGCGCGTGCGCCAGGGCGCCGACAGTGTACTCCTGCGCGGCGCTGACGGCTTCGGGAGCGTCCGCGCCGCGCGCCATGAAGGCGGTAATCGCTGCCGACAACGTGCCGCCGGCGCCCAGGAAGGGGCCGGGCAGGTGCTGCCAGGCTTCGTGGCTGACCACGCCGTCGGCGCTGTACAGGGTGTTGGCGAGGATGTTGGAGGCCGCCGGGTTGACGGCCTGGTGCGCACGTGAACCGGCCGGCGTGCCCGTCACCAGCACGTATTCGCAGCCCAGCGCAATCAGGTAATCGGCATCGGCCGCCACCGTGCTGGCGCTTTCCCCTTCGCCATCGCCGGCACCTTCATTGTCTTCGCCGGCGCCGGCGGCGCTTTCGCGCCAGGTTTCTGCCAGCCGGCCCAGTTCCACCGCCGACAGCATCAGCAGCGTGGCCTGCGGCACCAGCAACTGGCGCACGGCGGTCAGCAGGTCTTCGCTGTCGTCGTCGGCCAGGTCGGGCAGGCGCGAACTGAAGGGATCGAGGATCAGCGGCGCGTCCGGGTAGTCGGACAGGATTTCGGCAATCGCCGCCACCTGCTCGATATTGGTCAGCGCGCCGACCTTGAAGGCGGCCATGGACATGTCTTCGAGGACCACGCGGGCCTGGTCGGCGACCCAGTCGGGATCGATGTCCTGGCTGTCTTCGATGCGCGCAGTGTCGCCGATCAGCAACGCAGTGGTCACGGCCAGGCCGGTGCAGGACAGCGCGGAAAAGGTCGCCAGGTCGGCCTGGACGCCACAGGCGCCGGCCGGATCGGCGGCGCCGAAGCTCAAGATGAGAGGAGAAGTTTGGTTTTGCACGGCGGGTAGATTAAGATACCTGATTCGGCATTTTACTTGATTGAAGGGTGGCAGAACGTGAGTAGCAATGAAACAACGCAGGAGTTCCAGAGCTGGATGTGCCTGATCTGCGGCTGGATCTACGACGAACAGGCCGGTCTGCCCGACGAAGGCATCGCCCCCGGTACGCGCTGGGCCGATGTGCCGATGAACTGGAGCTGCCCGGAATGCGGCGCCCGCAAGGACGATTTCGAGATGGTGGCCATCTGAAGCAGGCGCGCCGCCTTGGCGGCGCGCCTGTGCTATGGTATAGACATGAGTCCAGCCCAGCCCCTGACAATCATGGTCATCGACGACAGCAACACCATTCGTCGCTCGGCACAGATGTTCCTTACCGAGGCTGGTTACCAGGTGGTGCTGGCCGAAGATGGTTTCGATGCCCTGGCCAAGATCAGCGACCACCGCCCGGCGCTGGTGTTCTGCGACATCCTCATGCCGCGCCTGGACGGTTACCAGACCTGCGCCCTGATTAAAAAAAGTGCACAATTCCATGCCACGCCGGTGCTCATGCTGTCGTCCAGACAGAGCATGTTCGACCGCGCGCGCGGCGCCATGGCCGGCTCCAGCGCCTGCCTGAGCAAACCGTTTACCCGGCAGGACATGCTGGCTGCCGTCATCGAATACACTGGCGCTGCGGCCCGCACGGCCGCGCCGTCACCCGAATAAGAAACCCGCAGGGGAAGATATGGCCATACAACGTATTCTGATCGTCGATGATTCGCCCACCGAGCGTTACTACCTGACCGATATCCTGGTCCAGCATGGCTATACCGTGGACGTGGCCGAAAGCGGCGAGGAAGCGCTGGCCAGGCTGCGCACCGACAAGCCGGACCTGATCCTGATGGACGTGGTCATGCCGGGGGCGAACGGCTTCCAGGTCACGCGCTCGATCGCACGCGATCCGGCGCTCAAGGAAATCCCCGTGATTATCTGCTCGAGCAAGGACCAGGAAACCGACCGTATCTGGGGCATGCGCCAGGGCGCCCGCGATTACCTGGTGAAACCGGTCAAGGCCGGCGATTTGCTCGACAAGATCGCTGCCCTCGGCGCCTGATGCAGGACACCATGGCGGGCTTTGATCCCGACAGCCAGGACAGTCCAGACAGTCCAGATAGCCCCGCCGGCGCCGAACGGCGCAGCCGGCTGCGCCAGTACCAGGTGCAACTGCTCGAACGCGTGCAGGCGGCCAAGAACGGCGCTGCCGTCAGCGTGCGCGAGCTGGGCGTGGTGATCGGCGGCCAGCCGTGCCTGCTGGACCTGACGCAGATCGGTGAAATTTCCATGCCGCAAGCAGTGGCGCCGGTGCCGCTCACGCGCGACTGGTACCTGGGGCTGGCCAATATTCGCGGCAACCTGACCGGCGTGATCGACCTGGCGCGCTACCAGGGACTTGCGCATGCTACGGCCAGCATCAGCGGGCCTGGCGCTGCGGCGCAGCGGCGCCTGATCACGCTGGCGCCGCGCCTGGGCTTCAACTGCGCCTTGCTGGCCGAGCGCGTGCTGGGCTTGCGCAAAAAGGCCGACATGCTGGCTGTCGATGGGCCGGCAGACGCGCCGGCATGGCGCAACCAGCATTTTCAGGAGGCCGACGGCCAGCGCTGGACCTTGCTGGACCTGGCGCAACTGGTACGCGAACCACGCTTCCTGCTGGTCGGCTGGTAGAAACGGAGCGGAAAAAATGAGCGGGAAGCCGGAGCAGCACCAACAGTTCGATCACCAGCCAGACGCGCACGGCGCCGACGGCGCGCCGCTGCGCCTGCGCGCTGCGCTGGACCGCCTGGGGCCGTACGATCTGGCCAACGATGCTGCTGCAGTCGAGGTTCGTCCCGGCATGCGAAAACTGCCGCTGATCGGCCACCTGAGCACGCAGCGCCAGGTCAGCATCCTGTCCACCGCGCTGGTGGTCAGCATCAGCATGAGCGCCGCCTTTGTGGCGCTGAACACGGTGCAGGGCGCCAACCGCTCGGCCCAGACCCAGGTGGCCAGCGACGCGCTGATGCATTCGCAGCGCATCGGCAAGGCGGCGCCCAACGCCGTGCAGGGCAGCGAGGAAGGTTTTCGCCAGCTTGAGGAAAGCCGCCGCGAATTGAATAACGACATCAAGCTCATGACGCAGGGCGGCAAGGTGCAGGGACGCCAGCTGCGCCAGCCCGAGCCGCTGCTGGCCGAGATGGTGGCGGCGGTGCGCAAGCAATGGGCCGCCACCGACCTGGCGGCCGGCGCCATTCTCACGCTGCAGGGAGACTTGAGCGGCGTGGACAAGACGCTGCACCGCCTCAACGCCATGTCGCCCGAGCTGCTGGCGCGCACCGAGGAGATCAGCGCCCTGCGCGTGCAGCGCGGCGCCGGCGCACGCGAGATCGCCGCGCTGGGCAAGCTGACCATGCTGACCCAGCGCATGAGCCGCAGCGCCAGCGAATTTCTGACCGCCGGCGCCATCAGTTCGGAAACCGCGTTCCAGCTGGGGCGCGATACCACCGTCTTTCGCAATACGCTCGATGGTTTATTGAGCGGCAACGCGGCGCAGGGCCTGACGGCGGCGCAGGAACCGGCGCTGCGCGAAAAAATCGTCGTGCTCAAGGCGCAGTTCGAGGACTACCAGCGGCTGGTGGCGGCAATTCTCGACAAACTCGATAAATTCAGCGCCGCCAAGAACGCCGAACAACTGATCTTCAACGACAACGAGGCGCTGCGCCAGCGTCTTTACGCCTTGCAGCAGGCCTACCGCGCACAGCAGGATTCGCTGGGGCTGTCGTTCTGGCTGATGGTGGCCGGCGGCCTGCTGACGCTGCTGATTGCGGTCGCCATCGGCCGCGTGCTGCTGGTCGATTCCAACCAGCGCACGCTGGGGGCCGAGCGCCGCCGGCGCCACGCCGAAGCCATGCGGCGCGAAGCGCAGCGCCAGGAAGAAGCGGCCAAGGCCACCAATGACCAGAACCAGGCCGCGATTCTGCGGCTGATGAACGAATTGCAAAAAGTGGCGGACGGCGACCTGACCGTGCACGCCACCGTATCGGAAGACGTGACCGGCGCGATTGCCGATTCGGTCAATTACACGGTGGAAGAACTGCGTCGGCTGGTGGGGCGGGTGACGGCCACTGCCGAGCAGGTCACCACGGCGTCGCTGCATGCTCACAGCACCTCGCGCAGCCTGTTGCAGGCGTCGCAGCAGCAGTCGCGTGAAATCCTCGACGTCAGCGCCACCGTGGTGCGCATGGCCGACGACATTACCGATGTATCGCGCTCGGCCAGCGAATCGGCCGACGTGGCGCGGCAGTCGGTGGCGGCGGCGGACATGGGATCGACCGCAGTGGCCAACGCCATCCGGGGCATGCATGAAATCCGCGACCAGATCCAGGATACCGCCAAGCGCATCAAGCGGCTCGGCGAATCGTCGCAGGAAATCGGCGAAATCACCGAGCTCATTTCCGACATCACCGAACAGACCAATGTGCTGGCGCTCAATGCCGCCATCCAGGCTGCATCGGCCGGCGAGGCGGGACGCGGCTTTACCGTGGTGGCCGAGGAAGTGCAGCGGCTGGCCGAGCGTTCGGCAGAAGCGGCCCGGCAGATCGGCGCGCTGGTGCGCACCATCCAGACCGACACCCACGACGCCGTGGCGGCGATGGAAAAATCGACCCAGGGCGTGGTTGAAGGCGCGCGCCTGTCCGATGCCGCCGGCGCTGCACTGAGCGATATTTCGCAGGTGTCGCACCGGCTGGCCGAACTAATTTCCGACATCTCCCAGGCCACCGGGCAGCAGGCCGCGTCGGCCAGCGGGGTGGCCGGCAATATCAAGCACATTCTTGCCGTGACCGAGCAAACCCAGGACGGCACCCTGCACACCGCACAATCGATCCACAAGCTGTCGGTGCTGGCGCAGGAATTAAAAAACTCGGTGGCGCGTTTCCGCATCGCCGCCTGAGCATCGATTGAAAGGCCGGAACCAGCATGAGCACATTAGAATCGTCGTCCCTGTCTTTGCCAGCTTCTCCGCAGCCACCGGCCCTGGCCGATCCCGGCCCGCTGTCGTGGGTCATGCCGGAAATCCGCGAAGCGCTGGCGCGCTCGCGCACCGCGCTGATCGAGGCTGGCGGACGCGCGCCGGAAGACCAGTCCACCCGCCTGCTGCACGCCAAAACCCATTTGCACCAGGCCCACGGCGCGCTGCTGATGCTCGATATCGCGGGCGTCAGCCAGATCACGGCGCTGGCCGAAAGTGCGCTCGACGGTTTCAAATCGGGCGCCGTCAAATGCAGCGCCGACCTTGTGCAGGCGGTAGCGCAGCTGTACCAGGCGCTGATCGCCTACCTGGAAGAACTGCTGGCCGGGGCCCCCGCGCAGCCCGTGGGCGTGTTTGCCGACAACCCCCCGCAGAAAGTAAATCTGGGGGCCGCGCGCA
>JBEVNE010000226.1:0-5967 GCA_040508275.1 Duganella sp. | reverse complement strand
TTGTTGTGATAAGTTAACTTTATTGAATCATGAAATTTAGCGACTCTTTTCACCAGAGAAAAGCTTTGCTCTAAACTACTATTTTCAAGATTTGCAGGATTAATCCATTCAGACTTCAGCAACCCATACCATTTCCCTCGCGCCAGATATATTTCATTATAAGGATCACCATTTCTTGGCAAGCTCAATAGTATTTTCTCTTTCTGACGTATATCGAGCCAATGATTTCCATACTCCTTGGTGGGCAATAGCTCGAGTCCTCCGCAAGAATTTGCCAACACCGCAGTCACCTCATCGCCAAAGTTACCAAGCACTTTGGCCGAAATTGAAAAACCAAGCATTCCCTCTTCAAAGCCTGAGCGCATACGTTTATAGGTTGCCGGTGCACCAATTGCTGGCATAACACCATGGACAATTCCCAGCACCTCCGAGTTCAATCCTCCCATCTTTGGATGGATCGCAGCGCGTGCAACCAGGCCGCCCATGGAATGGGTTAAAATTATTACTTTCTCGCACTGATATTTTTCTTCACGATATTTTTCCATCAGCTGACGGATGCGTTTGGCGACCTTGACGCCGGAATCCTCATTGGATTCCAGCCAGTTATAGCCCATCGCATGCACAGGAAACCAGCATCCCTTCATGGTCTTCTTGCATTCCTCCAGACTTATCGGTTTCAGATTGCTTGATGGCTCAGCCCCCCATGTCTTCGGGTCAATATCACAGATATTCCGCCAAAATCCATATGCCGAAATCTGGTGCAGATGCTGTTCACATGTTTCAAGAATGGTTCGATAACTATCGAAATAAATCTCTGACCAGCCTCTTTCCCTTGCCCTCATCTCTTTGGTCTTGCGGTATCCCGGCGAGGGCGCATCATCTGTCAGCAAAGGTGTATCGACACCAACATTCAAGCCAACGTTGATGCCATTAAGCGTATGCCGCCTCCTCGCACTGACTGAAGCGTCCCCCGTCGCCGCATCTGGAAGATAGATATCCACTTCTGTCGCAGCAGGATCCATCTGCCGTTGCCGGTCAGCGGGAGAGGCTTTGAGCAGTGCGACACTCTCACGCAAATCGTCAGGGCGCCAGGCGATATTGTTCGATTTCCTGATCTCGGCTTGACGCTCCGCCGACATGCGCAAATTCGATCCCATGATTCCGGGAAGGAATATGATTGGAATCACGCGCCGTGGCGGCACACTCATCTTTTGCGGCGCTTTGTCGGCAGCAGGCGTGCAGCAACCGTTCACGCCACTACCACCGTTCTTTGTATTCACAGGTAATTGATTTGCCATCGGGGCCTCCCTAATCCAGGAGTTCAAGGTGATACGTGGCGAAGGCGACGTTTGTGATGAATTTCTGAGTCAGGCCGGCCTGGTCTGTAGTTCCCTCGAAAACGTTTCCATCCTCTACCGTGATACGGTATTTCCGGTCAGGCAGCGGTTCGTCGGTCACTAAGTCCGTGACAAGCACACGTTGATCATGCTTGACCTCGGTAGAGGGAAAGTGCAATTCCTGGGGGGCGCCATCGCCGCCAACGTCATGGGCAAACTTCGATGACTTGATGGTGTGAGGGCCTTTGCTTTGCTGTGCGATTGCACCACCTTCGTAATTTACCTGGCAACCTTGCGCCACCAGCTTGATGCCTGGCGCTTCCAGTTCAATTGCCTCATTGGCGATCAGTCTGATTTTTTTCGAGGCAGTGATCTCTATGTCGCCGTCCTGCGACTGGATACGAATGCCGCCGCCTGCAGCGACAAGTTTGATGCCCATTTTGAACGCAAACAGACTGAGAGCCCGCGTCGTTCTGAGTACCAGGTTGCCGCCCGTGCTTATCCTTGTATCGCCGGTGCTCAGAACGTCCACAGCAGACTGTGCACTCAATGCCAAGGCATCCTGGCTGCCGATGAATACTCCCGCCGGAGCATTGACGGCAACGATGGCAGGATCTTCCGCATTCGCCACTGTGCTACGCGTTGCGCTGTCATGCCAATTTTTTATTTTCCCTACCAGGTCGCTCAGTTGCTCACCGTCCGCAGGATCGTCAGCGTGTTGCTGGGTTAAAGCTGATAACTGATGTGCAACTTGTTCGACTGATGCAGCGCCGCTAATCAGTTCCTCACGCTCCAGCAATATGTCGCCTTTGCCCGGCATTCTGCAAGCTGAAATCAACACGCCTTTGGCGCCGCGAACAGCAACCGCCTTATCGCTGCAAAGCTCGGCTCCCTCCCCCCTGGCAGTTGCCTGGCCATCAACTCTGGGATGGGTCAGAAAGCCAAGGTTTAACTCGCTACGGCCATGCTCACTGGCCAACTGCGCGCTGATTTCGCCCTTGGTATCATCAAACCGCAGCTGGTTGGCCCGCTCCCCACGTACCTCGCGACTCCTCATCCCGGACAGATAGCGGTTCCCCGGCAAACGTCCGGCCTCGCTCAAGGCCGGCGGCTCCGCCATCTGGTTGTACATCTGCCCCACAATCACCGGCCGGTCGGGATCACCACCGAGAAAATTCACCAGCACCTCGGCGCCCACCCTGGGCAAGGCCACCGTGCCGCACTGGTCCAGGCTGCCCGGCCCGTTGCCCGCCCAGTTCGACGCCACGCGCACCCAGGCAGAATCGGCATCGGTATCCGACGCCCCTACGCCAGACGCCGCCGCGTGATCTTCCGGCCGCGTGCCCGGAAAACGGATTTTTACGCGGCCCAGCCGGTCGCAATGCACTTCCTCCCCTTTCGGCCCGACCACGATGGCGCTTTGCATCAGCGCGGGCGGCAGGTCGGTGCGGGCGTCGTAGGCGGGTACGATTTTTACGCCGCGCCGCACGGCCGTGAACTGCACGTGCATGCGCAGCGGTCCTGTGGCGACGGCGTCTGCTGCTTCACGCAAGGCCAATGCGTCGTTCGACTCCTGGCCCCAGCGGCTGCGGGTAAACAGGCGCTCCACGCGTTCGGCCAGCGCTTTCGGCAGATTGTTCTGTGCCTGCACGCGCAGCGCGGTGATGACGAATTCACGCTGCGCTGGCGGGTGCTGGTCCACTTCCGGGTGGCAGGCCAGCGTAAAATATTCGCCGGCGCAAAAGTCGCGCACGCTGCCTTCGCCATGGAAGCATTTGGTGTCGTAGTCGTGGCGGTTCATGCGCAGCCTGCCCAGGCGGCACAGGTCATCGCTGTTGTCGCCGGCGTGGGGCATCTCGATCTGGTAGTCGTCCAGGCTGGCGGCGAGTTCGTTGCCGTGCACGCCCTGGTTTGCGCTGCTGCGTGCGTATGCCATCATCAAGTCGCCGACCGTCGGATTGCGGTAATTCCAGCTGTGGCGCGTTACCGCGCCTGCTTGCAGCGTGCGCATCGCCGTCCAGGAGGTGATGGCGTCGCGCTCTTCGGTGGCGCCGTCGCGGTGGTAGCGCACGGTGCCGGCGGCGTTGCGGCGCAGGTTTTCGGCGATGTTGAACAGCACCAGCGTGTGCATCGGCACCTTGGTCTTTTGCTTGCCGCCGGCGCGGATGTACCAGCCGATGCCACGGCGGCTGAGCAGGCGGCGGATGAAGGCGGCGTCCGATTCGTTGTGCTGCATGGTGAATTCGCGGCGCGGATACTGGGCCAGCTCGAATGCCTGGTCGGTGTCGTGCACCAGGCAGGCGCCCAGTATCGGGGTTTTATGGCGCCACTCGTTGAGCAGGCGCTGGACGATTTCCACCTCGTTCATGTTGCGGAACACCCGCGTGTTGGTGCGCTTTTCCAGAATCGCCAGCGCATCGCGCAGCACCAGCTGGTAGCTGGCCAGGCCGCCGTCGCTGTCGCCGGCGCTGGCTTCGGTGATGATGCCGCAGACGCTGCGCAGGTCGCCCGTGTCGGTGACGAATTCCAATGCGGCCGGCACGGCGATCAGGCGCTTGAGCGGCAGCGTGGCATCAGTCGATACGCACAGTATGCGGTACTCGATGCCGCCGCATAACGTTTCGGTGCCGGTTATGCGCTGCGGCAGCAGCATGTCGTCGTTGATGCCGCCTTGCAGGTCGAGCCGCAGGCGCAAGGGGCGGTTACTGGCCACCAGTTCCCTCGTCTGGGCCATCAGGCTGGCAAATTCTTGGTAGCTTTGCACGTGTGCTCCTCAGATATACTGCTGGCACATCCATTTTTCGCATTAAGGCCAGGGCCGGTGTAAAGCAATCAAATGTTCAGTAGATGATGTCATGAGTGCTTGCGAGAAATTTTGATCCAGTGCAATTATGAGGATGCTTGGGAGGAATGCTTGAGGATGCTCCGGCAAGCCGTAGCGTGCCGATGCGCCCGCTCTACTTGGCGGCAACCTCCTCGGCCTTGACGGCAATGTGCTCGGTGATGTTACTTGCGGCGATGGTTTGCGTCAGGAAGGCGGTAGACTTGACCAGCAGATCGCGGGCGACTTCTTCCAGCGGTGAGCCGCTGATGCTGGCATGGTTGCCACCCAGTCCAGTGCCCCCGCCCCATCCCATGGCGGCGATGCCGAAGCCGCTGCGTTCGTTGTTGGCCTGAAAGGTCTTGGAAGCGATAATGCGGGCGCGCTTGATATCGACGATGCGGATGTCCATATTCATGTGGACCTTGGAGCGTTTGTAGTCCACCGCACCAGCCAGCAAGCGAAGCGGCCCGTTCAGGAAGCTCAGGCCACCCAGCCCCGTTGAACTCTGCTCGAAGCCGAGCGAGGTGATCGAGCCGGTAATCATGTAGTCGGCCTCTTCCACTTGCACGCGCCTGCCGGTCAGCGCCAGTTCGCGGTGGATTTCATCGAGTTCGGCACGCTCCTGCACGTCGAAACAGCCGGTCTGGGTGAGTGCGGTGGCCAGCATTTCGGTCATGCCCGTGCCCACGCCGCTGTAATGCGGCTGCGAGACGGTGGCGCCGTGCTGCCACCAGCGGTGCTGGCGCGGGCCTTGCTGGCCAGCTGATGCGGCTCAACTGTGCGTGCGACAGCGGACTATATGGCGGTGGATGCGCTACAGCAGCGCTAACGCAGCACTGCTGGCATGCGCGGCAATATCTGACGGGCTGCTGCCGTGCTGGCATGCGCCACCTGTTCCACGCCGATGCCGCGCAACTGCGCCAGCACCGTCCCAATCCGCGGCAACTGGTCCGGGCTGTTACGCCCCGGGTGCACCCAGGACGGTGCAATGTCGGGCGCATCGGTTTCCAGCACGATGGACTCGAGCGGCAGTTCTGTGGCCAGGCGGCGTATCTGCAGGGCGCGCGTAAACGTCATGGCGCCGCCGAAACCGAGCTTGAAGCCGGCGTCGATAAAGCCTTGGGCCTGCTGGAAGCTGCCGTTGAAGGCGTGGGCGATGCCGCCGGCCGGGGGAATCTGGCGTACGTGTTTCAGCACCACGTCTTGCGACTTGCGCACATGGGCCAGGATCGGCAGCTGGAAGTCGCGGGCGATGCGCAGTTGTTCGCGCAGGAAGAACACCTGCTTGTCGCGCATGACAGGTTCGCTCAGCATGGGGATGAAAAAATCGAGGCCGATTTCGCCAATCGCCACAAAGCGCGGGTCGTCCATGGCGGCAGCGACCTGCTCGCGCAGGATGCGCAGATCTTCTTCCTGCGCGTGCGGCACAAAAATCGGGTGGATGCCCAGCGCGTAGCAGCCGTTGTCCACGCTGGCGGCCAGTTGCGCCACGGTGGCAAAGTTGACCACCTCCACCGCCGGGATCACGATCATGCCCACGCCCTGCTGCTGCGCCAGCGCTGCCTGAGCTGCACTGTCGGCGCCAAATTCGGCAGCATCCAGGTGGCAGTGGGTGTCGATCCACATCGCGGTTTCCTTTACTCCGTGTAAGGCTTCAGGCCTTCGTCGGTCAAGCGCAGCACGCGGTCGCAGCGGCGCGCCAGTTCGACGTCGTGGGTGACGATTACGAAGGCCGTGCCCAGCGTACGTGACAGCTCCAGCATCAGGTCGAAAATCTGCTGGGCGGTGGCTTGATCGAGGTTGCCG
>JBEVNE010000188.1:0-3399 GCA_040508275.1 Duganella sp. | reverse complement strand
CGGCGGCATAGTCCCAGGCCGCCTTGACTTCGGCGGCGCTGTCGATCTTCGACTGGCCTTTGCCCGACGACGACATGACCGGCTTGATCACGCACGGGAAGCCGATCTGCGCGGTGGCCGCTTCCAGCTCGGCAAGGCTGCTGGCAAAGCGGTAAGGGGAGGTGGCCAGGCCCAGGGTTTCCGCCGCCAGCACGCGGATGCCTTCGCGGTTCATGGTCAGTTGCGCGGCGCGCGCGGTGGGAATGCAGGTGATCTTGCCAGCCTGCTCCAGTGCCGCCAGCGTGTCGGTGGCAATTGCTTCGATTTCCGGCACGATCAGGTCGGGCTGTTCCTGTTCGATCAGCGCCGCCAGCGCGGCGCCGTCCGCCATGTTGATCACGTGGGCACGGTGCGCCACCTGGTGACCGGGCGCATTCGGGTAGCGGTCAACGGCGATCACTTCCACGCCCAGGCGTTGCAGGGCGATGATGACTTCCTTGCCCAGCTCACCGGAGCCGAGCAGCATGACTTTGGTGGCGGACGGTGACAGCGGGGTGCCGAGGGTACGTGGAGTATGCATGGTGATGAATGTAAAAATGAGAGGGGGAAGCGTCAGAACGAATACACCAGCGTGACGGAGGTCTGGGTATCGGTATTTTTCTTGTCGGCTGGCACGCTGCTGTCGTTGCGGACGTTGAAGGCGGCCTTCATCTGCATGGTCGAATTGATCTTGGTGCTGAGCGCCGTTTCGGCCTGCGAGTGGGTGTTCGAGGTGCCGCGTTCCACGCTGAGGGTCTGGCTGAACAGCGCCGATTCGCTCAAACGCCATTTGAGGATGCCGGCGCCACGGACGGTCATGCCGTTTTCGGTTTCGCCGGTCGAGCGTTCGCCGCGGAAGTAGCCCGGACCGATCTCGCTGTCGAGGGTCAGGTTGTCGGTGCTGTAGAGCCGTGTGCCGTAACCGACGCCGACGGTCGAGTAGTTGATATACGCACCGAATTTGTCGTTGACGTGGGTGGCCAGCGCAAACAGGCGGTTGTTGTCTTCCATCAGCTTATAGGCGGTCTTGGCCGATACCGCGTAGCGCTGCGCCGAGCGCTGGCGCGACTTGCTGCCGTCGTCGTCGGTGACCTGTTCGTCCTTGAAATAGCCGGACAGGATGTATTCATTGCTGAAATCGGGCAGTTCCTGCTTCGAGTCGATTTTGCCGGTGACCGAGGTACCGACCGTGTTACCCGAGGTGGAAATGGCGCCCAGTTCGGCCGAAGTGCTCCAGCCGTAAGGTGGTGGGTTGTCGATGGCAGCGGCGTGGCCGCAAAGCAATGACAGGGCAAGCGGGGAAACGAGCAGCAAAGATTTCATAGGCATGGGGGCGCAGCCGAACGCCGCCGGCAACGCTGCAGTGATTTACGGATGAGCCAGTATTGTACCCGACGCAGATTTGCGTGTGGTTCCGTACAGAGGTAATCAGCCTGAGCGGCGATCATGGCGACTATTCAATCACGGCATTCACTTTGGGGGCGAGCATGAAATCTACAGAGCAATTTTCGGGTAGCGTGCTGGCTGTGCTGCTATGCGGCGCCCTGGTGGTGATGGCCGGCAACGCCGATGCGCAGGTCAAGCGCTGCGTGGATGCCGACGGCAAGGTATTGCTGACCGACGCAACATGCCCCAGCGGCAGCGCCGTGGTCAATGCCGATGTCAGCGATGGCGGCGAGGTTGGCTTGGTATTTAACACCGGCACCACCGACACCACGGTAACCGACCCGCTGGAGCCGCAGGCCTTGCCCGAGCTCAAGCGCAGCCGCTGGGCTGACCTTCCAAGGCCGCTGGTACGCAAGCAGGTGGGGACAGATGCGCTGACCTTGCAGACCGCGCGCACCACGCTGCAACTGCGCGATTCGCTGCGGCGCCAGGCGCATGCGGTCGCCAGCCGCTAAGTCGGCCGTTGAGTAGGCCGCTGAGTCGTGATGTTGCCGATTCAGGCTGCCGCCAGGCTGGACAGCGCAGGCGCTGCCACCACGTAACGGTTTTTGCCAGCCCGTTTGGCCGCGTACAGCGCCTGGTCAGCCGCCCGGTAGCTATGCGCCAGTTCGCTGCGCCGGTCGAGGCGGGCAATGCCGATGCTGACCGTGCATGCGGGTTGACAGGTAGTCTGTACTTCGCGCAGCAGGGCGCACGCCATTGCTTCTGCTGCCGCCATATTGCCAGCAAATACAATGCCGAATTCCTCGCCACCGAGCCGGCCACAGACATGGCCGTGGGCCAGGCGAGCGATAACAGTCGCCGTTTTCCGCAGCACATCGTCGCCGGCGTCGTGGCCGAGCGTATCGTTGATGCGCTTGAAGTCGTCGATGTCGATCATCAGCAGATGCCGCGGCAAGTCATCTTCGCGCAACTGCGCCGTGCGTGCGTCGAGCATGAATTTACGACGGTTATCGAGTCCGGTCACGCTGTCCTTGAAAGCCAGCGCGGTGAGATCCCGGGCAGCATTAAAGTTCCGCACACGCAGGGTCAGGAAATAGGCATTCAGATATGCGCCTATGCACAGGCTGCCGGCCACCGCTACCATGGACAGGGAAAAATCGAGTTGGCCGGGGGCGCCCGGAAAATTGCCGAGGCCCAGGATCAGCCAGGCGCCGCTGACCGTTGCCAGATAGTAGATCAAGCCGCTGAAGACCGGCGCGGCAGCCAGCGCGATGGCCATGCCGATCGGTAGCACCCATAGCGGCGGCGTGTCTGCATGGTCGAGGAACAGGCGGTAGGCCCAGGCAGTGGTCAGCGCACCGAGCGCGCCGCTGACGATCAGTTGCGGCAGCGTGCGCATGCGCACGGTTAGCAGCAGGCTGAACAGGATGCCGGGCGCGCCCCACAGGATGCTCAGGTGGTGGTCGCCGCGCGAGTGCCAAAGCAGGATGGCGGCGACCAGCCACGACAGCAGGCCGAACGCTTGCGTGAGGATGACCAGATGGTGCACTTCCGAAAAAAACTGTTGTCGTTGCTCTGAGTCGCCGATGAACCAGACGTAAGCGAGAAATTTGCGCATGAAGCAGCTATGGGGAAAAATTATTGCCGTGAGTATAAAAGCTGCGCCCGGAAAAACACAGTCAAATATTGTCTCGATGTTACTTTTTTATACTTCACCGACTTACTTTGCACTGCGTCGGCGTCTCAAGGCTCGACCGAATGGGTTTTTTTCAGGCAGCGCAGCACGAAGGTCGAGCGGCTGTGCTTGAGTCCTGGCAGCTTGTAGAGCTTGCGGCGCAAAAATTCTTCGTAGCCGGCCGTGCCGGCCACTGCGACCTTGATCAGGTAGTCATATTCCCCGGTCAGCAGATAGGCCTCCATCACTTCCGGCAGTTCCGCCAGGGCTTTGCCAAAGGTATCGAAGATGTCGTCGTCATGGCGGTCCAGCGTGAC
>JBEVNE010000186.1:0-9377 GCA_040508275.1 Duganella sp. | reverse complement strand
TGCCGGCGCGGCGCGCTGCTTCCACGCCCAGCGGCGCGTCTTCAAACACGATGCTGTTCGCTGGCGCGGCGCCGGCTCGCTCTGCGGCCAGCAGGAAGACGTCGGGATTCGGTTTGCCGCGCGCCACGTCGGCAGCGCCGGCGATGGCGTCGAACTGCGGGCGCAAAGCGAGGCCGTCCAGGGTAAAGTCGATATTGGCGGGCGGCGCCGCGGTGGCCACGGCCAGCCTGACGCCGGACGCCTTGGCGCCGGCGATAAACTGCTCGAAGCCGGTAGTTGGGGCCAGGTGCGGTGCATACAGCTTGCGGTACAGCGATTCCTTCTCAAAATCGAGCGCGGCGACATCTTCGGCAGTGAGGTGGGCGCCAAGATAGCTGCGCATGATTTCATGCCCCTGGCGGCCGGCCGTATCGCGGAAAAACGCGTCGGGATCGAGCGTGATGCGGCGCTGCTCGAAAAAGGCCAGCCACGACTGCGTGTGGTAGGCCATGTTGTCGACGATGGTGCCGTCCATATCGAAGATGAACGCGCGCTGGAGAGAATCAACCATGTGTTTATAAGCCTTTACGCCTTGTTATACGCCCTGTTTGAGCGAAGCCGAGATGAAGTCGTCGAGCTCACCGTCGAGCACCGCCTTGGTATTGCCGGTTTCGAAGTTGGTGCGCAGGTCCTTGATGCGCGACTGGTCCAGCACGTAGGAGCGAATCTGGTGGCCCCAGCCGACGTCGGTCTTGGAGTCTTCCAGCTTCTGCTGCTCGCTCATGCGCTTGCGCAGTTCGAGTTCGTACAGCTTGGCCTTCAGCATTTCCATCGCCTCGGCCTTGTTGCGGTGCTGCGAACGGTCGTTCTGGCACTGCACCACGATGCCGGTCGGGCCGTGCGTCAGACGCACGGCGGAGTCGGTTTTATTGATGTGCTGACCACCGGCGCCCGAAGCGCGGTAGGTATCGATGCGCAGGTCGGCCGGGTTGATTTCGATATCGATCGAATCATCGACTTCCGGGTAGACGAACAGCGACGTAAACGACGTATGGCGGCCGTTGGCCGAGTCGAATGGCGACTTGCGCACCAGGCGGTGCACGCCGGTTTCGGTGCGCAGGAAGCCGTAGGCGTATTCGCCTTCTACCTTGATGGTGGCGGTCTTGATGCCGGCCACCTCACCGTCCGACTGCTCCATGACTTCGACCTTGAAGCCCTTGCGCTCGCAATAGCGCAGGTACTGGCGCAGCAGCATCGAGGCCCAGTCCTGGGCTTCGGTGCCGCCGGCGCCGGCCTGAATGTCGATGAAGCAGTTGTTGGCGTCCATCGGATTATTGAACATCCGGCGGAATTCCATGCCTTCGATGACCTGGCGCACGTCTTCGGCGTCAACGATCAGCGCTTCGAGCGTGTCGTCGTCGCCTTCTTCCCTGGCCATGGCGAACAGGTCGCCCATGTCTTTCAGGTCGGTGTCGGCCTTGGTCAGCGCGAAGACGATGGTCTCCAGCGATTTTTTCTCTTTACCGAGATCCTGGGCCTTTTTAGGGTCGTTCCAGATCGTCGGATCTTCCATTTCCTCGTTTACTTGCTCGAGCTTCTCTGACTTTTTATCGAAGTCAAAGATACCTCCGAAGTTCGGCTTCGCGCGATGTCAGATCGGCGAGCAGGGCGGAGAGGGCGTTGATGCGTTCGGCTTCCATGTTTTCTTCTTTTCTCAGGCTGAAATCAAACCGGTGATTATACCCGAGCCTGACTGCCGACGGGCAGCAGTGCGCCGGCTTGCCCGTGAAATGCTGCCGGTTCTGCCACGCATGGTATAGAATCTTCAGCTTTTCAGCCCTCCCCGAGTCCGTATGCGCCCGTTGTGCCGACCAGTGATCATAGTCCTTCCCGTGTTGCTGGCCGCCTGCGCCAGCGTGCCGCAGCCTGCCGCCACCACGGCCGTACCGGCTGGCACGCAGGCCACGCTGGCCCTGCTGGAAACCACCGACCTGCACGCCAATGTGCGCAGTTATGATTACTACAAGCTCAAGGACGACCCCTCGACGGGTCTGGAGCGCACCGCCACCCTGATCCGCCAGGCGCGTGCCGAGTTCCCCAACAACCTGTTGTTGGACAACGGCGACGCCCTGCAAGGCACGGCGCTGGCCGATTACCAGGCGCGCGTGGCGCCGGTGGCCTGCGGCCAGCTGCCGGCCATTTACAAGGCGATGAATCTGCTGAAGGTCGATGGCGCCGGCATCGGCAACCACGAATTCAATTACGGCCTGGCTTACCTGAATCAGGTTACCGGCAGCCAGTTCGACGTCGATGGCGTGCCAGCCGATACGCCGCGCTGCGCCGGGCCAGATTTTCCTTTCGTGCTGGCCAATATCTACAGCGCCAAATCGCGCAAGCCGCTGTTTGCACCCTACAGCATCCTCACGCGCGAGATCGGCGCCACCGGGCCCGATGGCAAGCCGGTGACGGGCACGATCAGGATCGGCATCATCGGCTTTGCGCCGCCCGAGATCCTGGCCTGGGACAAGCGCTGGCTGGACGGCAAGGTATATGCCGAGGGCGTGCGCGAGACGGCGCAAAAATTCATACCGCAGATGCGTGAGCAGGGCGCCGACCTGATCGTGGCGCTGTCGCACGGCGGCCTCGATGATGCGCCCTACACGCCGCAAATGGAAAACGCCAACTACTACCTGGCCCAGGTGCCGGGCGTGGACGCCATCCTGCTCGGCCACTCGCACCAGCCGTTCCCGCTGGCTGGCAGCACGGTGGCGCAGTTCAACCTGCCGGGCGTGGACAAGGCGCGCGGCACCGTGCACGGCGTGCCGGCGGTGATGGCCAGCCTGTGGGGCAAGCACCTGGGCGTGATCGCGCTGCAACTGCGCTACGATGGCCAGCGCTGGACGGTCGATACCACGCGCACCACGGTGCAGGCCCGGTCGATCCAGAATCCCGACCGCAGCTACGTGGCCGCCGATGCTTCCGTGGCGCAGCTGGTAGAAACCGAGCACCAGGCCACCATCGGCTATGTGCAAACACCGCTGGGCCGCAGCGATTTTCGCCTGTCCACCTATTTTGCCGATGTTGGCGATGTGAGCGCCGTGCAACTGGTGAACCAGGCGCAGACCGACTACGTGCGCAGCTTCGTCAGGGACAACCTGCCCCAGTACGCCAGCCTGCCGGTATTGTCGATGGCCTCGCCGTTCAAGGCCGGCAGCGCCGGCGTGGGCGACTACACCGACGTCAAAGCGGGCGCGCTGGCGCTCAACAACGCCGCTGACCTGTACCTGTACCCGAACGAGCTGCACACGGTCAAACTCGATGGCGCCGGCCTGAAAGCCTGGCTGGAAAAATCGGCCGAGCGCTTCAACCGCATCGATCCCTCGCTGACCACGCCGCAGGAGCTGGTCAATACTAGCGTCGCCGGCTATAACTTCGACATGCTGACCAGCGCCGATGTCAGCTACCAGATCGATGTGACCAAGCCGGTAGGCCAGCGCATCGTCGCGCTGACCTACCAGGGCACGCCGGTCGCGCCGGCGCAGCAGTTCCTGGTCGCCACCAATAACTACCGCGCCAGCGGCGGCGGCAGCTTCCCTGGCCTGGACGGCAGCAAGACCGTGATCGCCGCGCCCGACAGCAGCCGCGATGTGCTGATCGCCTACATCCGCAAGGCGCAGACGCTGGAACGCGCCAGCCATGGCGCCACCCGCAGCTGGCGCTTTGCGCCGGTGCGCACGCAGGGACCGGTGGTATTCCACTCGGCGCCGGGCATGCTGGCGCTGGCCCGCGAGGCAGGTCTCAAGGCCGTCACCGAGCTGCGGGCCGACGATGGCGGTGGCAAGGGTTACGCCCTGTACGCGGTCGATCTGTCGCAATGAGCGACGGGCGCCAGCAGCGGGAGCGCCAGTGTGCGCCGGTGGCAGCCATGATGCTGTCGGCTCTGGCCTGCGCAGCGCCACCGTCGCTGGCGCAGGCTGGCGGCGGCGGGGTGGCCCGCGTTGCCAATGTTGCCAATGTCCCCGATGCTGCACGCCCCTGCCTGGAAGGCGGCAAGCGCGTGAGCGGCGAGGCGGCCAGGTCCTGGTCGCACATCAGCCAGGCCGCCAAACGCGGCGACCCGCAGGCGGCTTATTGCCTTGGCATGATGTACCGCGACGGCGTTGGCGTGCAGCGCGACAGCTTTGAGGCGGCTCGCTGGCTGCAGGTGGCCGCCAATGCGCAGCTGCCGGCTGCCATGTTCGCGCTGGCCAACCTGCATTTGAGCGGCGACGGCGTGCGGCGCGACGACCAGGCGGCACGCTACCTGATCGAAAAAGCCGCCGACCTTGAATATCCCGACGCCGTCATGGCCATGGCCATCGGCCTGCGTGACGGCTCCATGGGTTTCGAGCGCAACGAAGCGCTGGCCGAAACCCAGATGCGCCTGGCCAACCGAGCGCTGCGCAAGCGCAACGCCGGCATGTAATTTAACTGTGATGTCCCACTTATGTTCAACCGAATCAAGCAATTATTTTTTTCCTCAGCGGCGTCCGTGCAGGAGCCCGAAGGCGACGACGCCCGCCTGCTGATCAACGCCTATTGCACCGTTGCGGATGTGCCCGAACCGGCCTTCGCTCACCGTATGAAAGGCCGGCGCGATCTGCGCGACAAGGCGTTGGGCCCGCACCTCAATGGCCTGATGCACCACGTGGCCGAAGGCTGCCAAGGCAGGATGACGCGTCTGCGCTACCACGTCATCCGCCACTTCCAGCGCGTGCAGTGCCATGTCAGCCTGTCGATCGCGCCGGAACAGCTGCCGGAATTCACCGCGTGGGCGCTGGCGGCCAACGCCATCGTGCTGGCCGAAGACGGCAGCATACGCGATCCGCAGGGGCGTGTGCTGCTGTTCCCGGTGCAGACTGGCGACGCTGCTGACGATGAGGCTTCTGATGCTGAGGCTTCTGATGCTGAGGCGGATGACGCTGGTGGTGTCGCCGATAAAGTCGCCGATGTCGCCGCTGAAGGTGATCCGCTGGCAGTCATGCCGTATCTGCCGCAGGCATGGGAGCGCAAGGCGCGCAGCGAGCAGGTGCTGGCCGCGCGCAAAATTATGGTGCCGGCGGACCTGCCGCCGGTAGTGACGGACGCCGAACTGCGCCTGCGCACGCCCGAGGAAGTATTGCGGCGCATGCTGGCCCTGTTCGTCGTGGCGATCCGCGCCGAATCGCTGTCAGGAAAAACGCCGATCCCCGTCAAGGCGTTGCGCAAGCGGTTTCCACCGGCCTTCAAGGGACTGACGGAGGTCGAGCGCGATTTCCTGGCCAAGGATGCGCCCGATGAAAAAGAAGTCACGCTGTTCCTGTGGCGCTACGAAGCCATCCTGGTACTGCAATGGGCCATCGGCTTGCAGGACAAGCTGCCGTTCGCCGACGCCATCTGCGATGTGGCGGCCATTTCCAGCACCGTCATCGAACGCGGCACAGACGGCCTGCGCCAGCAACCGGTGGCGCGGCCAGCCGGCGAAGTACTCGATACGCTGGATCTGCACTACCGCCTGCACTGGGCATCCCGCCAGGCGCGGCTGAAAAAAACTCCCGTACCGGCGGGGCTGAACGACAGCGTGCTGCAGGAACGCCACCATGCGCTGAACTGGCTGGTGCGCTTTGAAGACCGGGAGTGGGATGAGGTGGATACGCCGACTTGAGAGATTTGTGATTTATCCGGCTCGCTGTGCATCCTGATTTCCCGGCAAGCGTCAGTCAACTGCGGCTCAGCGGCACTTGATAAACCTTGGTTGAGGAGAATCCCGCATGCGTTACCGCGATCACATGTAGGGCAAGCGTCGTCAGTCTGGAGCTGCGGACAAACTAACCTTCCCCAACCGCCTCACGCAACACCTGCGCCATATGTTGCCGATGCAGGACTTCCTCTTCGCTGTCAGGCGCAGGCAGCGCGCCGTCGCGGGCCAGCATGGCTTGCCTGATCGCCTCGGTCAAGTAAGTGTCTTCGGTGCCGAACCATTCGTGCGTCACTTGTTCGCCCAGCATGCGCAGCCGTAACTGGTGGCGCTGCTGTTGCCAGCTCGCCAGGCGGTTGAGGTCCGGTGTGCTGGAAAAATGCTGAGCGGCCAGCAGGCTGTCATGGGCGGACAGGTAGGCGCTGTAGTTGCTGGCCAGTTGCCTGGCATTGAGCGCAGCGTTCGGTGGCAACTGGCGCTGCAGATAGGCATGGAGCGCAGTGAGCCTGCTGGCGGCATCGTGCGCTCCTTCGCGCTTGCCCAGCAGGTAATGCTCGAACACTGCGCGCAGCGCATGGTCGGCGATCAGCGACTGCTTGTCGTCGAGCGCAATACTGGTGGTGGGAGCAGCGCTGAGCGCAGTGGCGGTAGCTGGCGGGGCCGCCACCGGGACGCGGCGTGCTTCACCGGCAGCTGCCTGCGAGCGTGATGTATCGGCGGCAGGCGACGGCTTTTCGTGCGCTGGCGTGGTCAACAATCCAATCCCCGCCACCAATGCCACCAATGCCACCATCGCCGCCAAAGCCGCTGCGCCCCACAGGTACCGGGACGCCATCAATACGAAGGCCAGCCGCTGACGTATTGCAGGTCGTTGATGAACAATACGGGATTGTAGTTGTTCTGGCTGTCGTAGGCATGACGGGCAATGGCGCCATTGCTGATCGACTGGGCGCCCGGTGCGATGAAACGGCCGCCGCCGGCGTCGAGCACGGTGCCGCCGCTGCTGCGCATATCGACGCCGTTCTTGTCGAGGTAGGGGCCGGTGACGCTGGTCGAGCGGCCGTAGGCGATGCGGTAGGTGCTGTCGCCTTTTCTGCAGCACAGGCCCTTGGAGACGAACAGGTAGTAGTAATTGCCGTTGGTGGTGATGAAGCCGTTTTCGATGCCGACACTGTCGGCTGCCAGATGGTAGCGCTGGCCGATCGGCTTGAGCGTGTTGGCGTCCACCCGCGTGGTGTAGATGCCGGTCCAGAACGAGCCGTAGGTCAGCCACGGCTGGCCCGCCTTATCGACCAGGAAGTTGGGATCGATGGCGTTGAAGTCGCTGCTGTCCGAGGAGGTCAGCACGGCGCCCTTGTCCACCCAGTTGCCGGTGATGATGCTCGAGGCAGTCGCCAGGCCGATGGCCGATTTTTTCTTGCCGAAGTCGGACACCGCGTAGTACAGAATGGCCTTGCCGTTCCATACATGGATATCGGGCGCCCAGGCCTTGTTGGTGTTGGCGTTGTACTGCTTCCACCACGCCAGGCCGTTGCCGAAAATGCTGCCACCCTGTTTCCAGGCGCGGCCATCGGCCGAATACTTGACGCCGATGCCGTTGTCGCTGGTTTCGACGATCCACCAGGTATTGCCTTCCTTGTAGATCGAGGGATCGTGGCTGATGATGTCGCCGCTGAGGTTCCAGGTGGCGCCATGGGCGGGCAGGGTGGTGGCAATCGTGACGATTGCGGCAGCTGTGACGACGCAGCACGCGGCAGCGCGCCGGAAAGGCTTGAACATGGGTGGTCTCCGTTTTATTGTGAATGTGGATTCATGCTGCGCCTGCCAGCCCATGTCGTCCAATCACTTTTTTTTCGGAGGCGATATGCACATCCATATCGCCCGCCCGCCACCGCCACTGCCTGTGCCGTTAAATCAGTGCAGCTTGACCGCTTTCACTTTTTCCTGCTGCACCAGAATAAATGGGCTGACCACGCTGGCCCATAACTGGGCGTTGCTCTCCAGCCAGCGCTGGGCCTGCTCATCGCTGACCTTGGCCAGCAGGCCCGCTTCCATCCACCGGCCGATGCTGGCCTTGTCGTCGTGCGAGATACGCACGGCCACATCGACCAGGTCGAGCGTGTCGGCCACCCATACCACGTTACCCTGGGCGAAATGCTTGATCAGTTCAGTCCATGGCAGGCGCGCCGTTTCGCGGTTGACCTTGTCGCGCAGTTCGAGGTCTTTTTCTGGTTTGGTTTGCATCGTTACATCGTTTCTATGGTGGGGGCAGGGTTGCCCTGCCAGGTTAATCGGTAAGCGGCGCCGCGCCGCACATTGCCGACCAGCGCAGGGCGGAAGCAGGCCAGATTGGTGCCGCCCGGGTGGCGCACGCTGGGGTAGATGAGGCCAAGGGCGCCGCCGTCGAGCAATTGTTCGGCCAGCAGTTGCGAGGCCAGGTAGTTGTCCGGCGCCAGGCAGTCCTGGTAGCGCGGCTGGCCGCGCAGGTCGTGGAAGGTGGCGCTGAAGTCGGCCAGCATGCACTGGTACTGCACGCTGTCGTCAAAGCGGTTGATTTCGGCGTATTCCACGGTTTTGTGAAACGCCACCTCGGCCAGCGCCGTGGCGGCGTCAAAGGCGCAATACCAGGCGCCGCGGCGGCCGTCGTTGAAGCGGCTGCCTTCCGGCCGCGCGTACGTAAACGCGGCATTGACGATGCGGAAGTTCGGCACGCCAAATACCAGCTCATCGACACTGATGCCGGAGGCGCCGCCGTTTTGCGTGCGCAGCCGGGCGTTGGTGGCGTTATCGAGGTCGAACAGGTCGCGCAGATGAGCGTCGCTGTCGGCCAGCGGCGCCAGCACCGAATCCTCGATGTCGGCAAAGCGCGAGGGCAGCAGGCGGCAGGTGTCGAACTGGCGCAGCGTGGTCAGTGGCGGAATAAGACTCAGCGCCACTTACAGGCCTCCGCGGCGCGCGTCGAGCAACTGGCGCACGGTTTGCATGGCCAGCAAGCCGCCGCCGAGCATGGTCGACAGCGGGGTGCGGCCGGCAAAGATCAGGTTGCTGTTGGGCAGATTGACCCATTCGTCGGCGAGCTGGTCGCCGTAAAGGATGTGCAGCGCCTTGTAGATGCCGAGCAGGTAGGAAATGCGCGTGATGCAGTCCACCTCCAGCGTGCGTTCGGGATTTTTTTTCCACTCGTACCAGGCGCTGTTGGACAGCCCGCCCAGCAGCTGGCGGGCATCCTCGTCACGCACCTTCCAGGCCGCGACCAGCTTGAAAAAGCCCTTCAGGGCAGATGGCGACAACCGCTCGCGTTCGGCCTTGGCGTTGAGATCCACCAGCACGTTGGGCTCGAAACGGCTGCGTGGGTAGGCGTAGGTGAGATGCATAAATCCTCCGGTTATGGAGTATTTATACTACTTTTCCGGATTTATTGCAAATGCCCGTTGAAGCGTGCCTGGTTTCATTGCAAGGCGGTCAGCGCGTAAGTTTTGCCCGGTTCGGTCTGGAACGTGGTGAGATGCCAGGTCCGGCCAGCGGCGTGCTGTGAACGTGATTCTGCTTTGGTATCCTTCACGATAATTTTTTGCAAACTTCGCACGGTGACTGGCCCGCCATGAGGCGACACAATAGTCGCGCTGCGCAGTCCGCCGTCGCGCCAGCGCATGCCCACCTCAAAGCCGCCGCGCGCCAACAG
>JBEVNE010000183.1:0-16856 GCA_040508275.1 Duganella sp. | reverse complement strand
ATATTTACCTGGGCAATGGCGCGTCCGAACTGATCGTCATGTCGATGAATGCGCTGCTCAACACCGGCGACGAAGTGCTGGTGCCGGCACCCGACTATCCGCTGTGGACGGCCGCAGTGAGCCTGTCCGGCGGTACGCCCGTGCATTATGTGTGCGACGAGCAGCAGGAATGGTACCCCGATATCGACGACATGCGCCGCAAGATCAACGCCAATACGCGCGCCATCGTCGTCATCAACCCCAACAACCCGACCGGCGCGCTGTACCCGGTCGAGCTGCTGCTGCAGATCATCGAACTGGCGCGCCAGCACCAGCTGATCATTTACGCCGACGAAATCTACGACAAGGTGCTGTACGACGGCGCCGAGCACGTCTCCATCGCTTCGCTGGCCGACGATGTGCTGTTTGTCACCTTTAACGGCTTGTCGAAGAATTACCGCGCCTGCGGTTACCGCGCGGGCTGGATGGTGGTGTCCGGCGAAAAATCGCATGCCAAGGATTACATCGAGGGCCTCAACATGCTGGCCTCGATGCGCTTGTGCGCCAATGCGCCGGGACAGTTTGCGATCCAGACTGCGCTGGGCGGCTACCAGTCGATCCACGACCTGGTGGGGCCGGGCGGACGCCTGCTCAAGCAACGCGACCTCGCCCACAAGCTGCTCACCGATATCCCGGGCGTGACCTGCGTCAAGCCAAAAGCGGCGCTGTACATGTTCCCGCGCCTCGATCCGGCCATCTATCCGATTGCCGACGACCAGCAATTTGCCTACGAGCTGCTGGCGGAAACCAAGGTGCTGATCGTCCAGGGCAGCGGTTTTAACTGGATTGCCCCCGATCACTTCCGCGTGGTGTTCCTGCCCAACTCCGACGATATGACGGAAGCGTTCGGCCGTATCGCCAAATTCATGGAAACTTACCGCAAGCGCCACGGCGCCAGCTTTTAACGCTGCCACAAGCGGCCCGCCTCAACACAATAGAAACGATTTATATGAAACCGATCAAAGTAGGCTTGTTAGGCGTCGGCAATGTCGGCGCCGGTACCTTCAACGTCCTGGAACGCAACCAGGAAGAAATCCGCCGCCGTGCCGGCCGTGGCATCGAGGTGGTGGCCGTCTCGGCACGTAATCTCGAGCGTGCCAAACAGCGCACCGGCGGCAAGGTCAAGGTCGTGGCCAACCCGTTCGACATCGTCAACGATCCCGAAATCGATATCGTCGTCGAACTGATCGGCGGCTACGACGAGGCCAAGGCGCTGGTGCTGCAAGCGATTGCCAACGGCAAGCACGTGGTGACCGCCAACAAGGCGCTGCTGGCCGTGCACGGCAATGAAATCTTTGCCGCCGCCCAGGAAAAAGGCGTGATGGTGGCATTCGAGGCGGCCGTGGCCGGTGGTATCCCGATCATCAAGGCGCTGCGCGAAGGCCTGACCGCCAACCGTATCGAATGGCTGGCCGGCATCATCAATGGCACCACCAACTTCATCCTGTCCGAAATGCGTGACAAGGGCCTGGACTTTGCTACCGTACTCAAGCAGGCGCAGGAACTCGGCTACGCCGAAGCCGACCCGACCTTCGACATCGAAGGCGTCGATGCCGCGCACAAGGCCACCATCATGTCGGCGATTGCCTTCGGCATTCCGGTGCAGTTCGACAAGGCCCACGTCGAGGGCATTTCCAGGCTGAATGCCACCGATATCAAGTACGCCGAAGAACTGGGCTATCGCATCAAGCTGCTGGGCATCGCCAAGCGCGCCACGGTCGATGGCAAGGAAGGCGTGGAACTGCGCGTGCACCCCACGCTGATCCCGGCCAAGCGCCTGATCGCCAATGTGGAAGGCGCGATGAACGCCGTGCTGGTGCAGGGTGACGCCGTCGGCGCCACGCTGTATTCTGGCAAGGGCGCCGGCGCCGAGCCGACTGCTTCGGCCGTGATTGCCGACCTGGTCGATATCACCCGCCTGGCCACGGCCGATCCCGAGCACCGCGTGCCGCACCTGGCGTTCCAGCCCAACGCCATGACCAACATCGAGATTTTGCCGATGTCGGAAGTGACCACCAGCTACTACCTGCGCCTGAACGTGGCCGACCAGCCCGGCGTACTGGCCGACCTGACCCGCATCCTGGCCGACGCCACGATCTCGATCGACGCCATGATGCAAAAAGAACCAGCCGACGGCGAAACCCGCACCGACATCATCTTCCTGACCCACCGCACGCAGGAAAAGAACGTCACCGCAGCGATTGCGCGCATGGAAGGTTTGTCCACGGTACACGGCAGTGTGACCAAGATCCGCCTGGAAGAGCTGAGCTGATCGCAGGGGGAGGGGCAAAAGGGCGGCGACAGCGCAGATGATCTCCGATCAATACGTATCGCAAGTACGGCTGCAACGCGATGGCAGCGAGCAGTCGGATCGCTATCCGTTTTCGCTGCCCGCCATTCGCCACCTCGAGGTGCTCGACCTGCATCGCAAGGTGACCTTCCTGGTCGGTGAAAACGGTTCCGGCAAATCGACATTGCTGGAGGCGATGGCGGTAGCGTTTGGCTTCAACCCGGAAGGCGGCAGCAAGAATTTCAGCTTTGGCACCCGCGCTTCGCACTCGGAACTGCACCGCCATCTGCGCATGGCCAAAGGATTCCGCCAGCCACGCGACGGGTTTTTTCTGCGCGCCGAAAGCTTTTTTAACCTGGCGACCGAAATCGAAAATCTGGACAGTCAGCCTGGTGGGCCGCCCGTGATTAACTCCTACGGCGGTATCTCGCTGCACGAACAATCGCACGGCGAATCGTTCTGGTCGCTGCTCATGCACCGCTTTGGCGGCAAAGGTTTTTACATCCTCGACGAACCGGAAGCGGCGCTGTCGCCGCAACGCCAGCTGGCGCTGCTGGCGCGTATCCACGAGCTGGTCAACGACGATTCGCAGTTTGTCATCGCCACCCATTCGCCGATTCTGATGGCGTATCCCGATGCCTGCATTTATGCCTGCTCGGGCGAGGGCATACACAAGGTGGCTTACCGCGATACCGAGCATTTCCAGGTCATGCATGATTTCATGGTGAATCCGGACCGGATGCTCGATGTGCTGCCGGATAGGCCGAAAGTGCATCTCTAGGCAGAAACTGAACAGACAAAAAAAAGCCGGATAGTGCCTACGCGCACTATCCGGTAAAGGGTCAGTTACTACGGGTTACTACAACAGGTATTGCCAGGTACTCCAGAGAGTTGCTGTTACTACTACTACTACAGATGCTGCGTTACTACAGGTACTGCGGTTACTAAACTGGTACTAAATCGGTGTATCGGGAGGATCACTCCTCCCGGGTTGAAGGCATGGCTTACTTGGTAGCCACGGTCAGTTCGCTTTTCACTTCCTTTACGCCCGGCACTGCCGAGGCGACCTGGATAGCTTTGGTGCCGGCCTCGGTGCTGGCCACGGCGCCGCTCAGCACAACCACACCGTCGGTGGTGGTCACGCCGACTTCTTTTTGATCTGCCAGCGATGCTTTGATCTTGCTGGTAATTGCCTCGTCAGTTGCGGCGGTGCCCGATTTCGCGGCGCCAGCCATAGCGGCTTCCTGTTGACCTGCAGCGAAAGCGGTACCAGTTGCGGCAGCGGCGGACAGGGTGGCGGCTACCATCAGGCGGGCGATCAGTTTGTTAGTCATCATGATGAGCTTCCTTTTATCGAGTTTGAGGATAAAACGTCTGCGACGTTACCCAGCTATGAGCAAGCACCGTGCCAGCTCTGATAAAAGCATTTAAATCAATGACTTATGTATTAATTTCTATTGGGAAAGAGATTTGGCGGGAGAATCGGGCGGGAAAGCTGATGGTTTTGTCGGGAAATGGCGACAGCTGGCTGCCGCCATTTTTTAACTCATTGATTTTTAATGGATTCTTCTTGTCGCTCGGTGGCGACAGCAGCGCCAGTGGCGCGAAATGCCGCGGCATCGAGGTCGTGTTTTTGCAGCAGGCGATAGAACTCGGTACGGTTGCGTTCGGCCAGGCGGGCAGCGTCGGCGACGTTGCCATCCGTGAGTTTGAGCAGTTGCACGAGGTAGTTGCGCTCGAAGCGCTGGCGCGCCTCCGTGTAGCTGAGCACTTCCAGCGACGGTACGCGCAGCGCCCGCTGCACCAGCGACAGGGGGATCAGCGGCGCCGTCGCCAGCGCGCATACATGTTCGACCACGTTATACAGCTGGCGCACATTGCCGGGCCAGGCGGCGGTGGTCAGTGCTTCCAGCGCGTCCGGCGCGAAGCCGTGCACGGTCTTGCCATATTTGCTGGCCAGGTTGTGCAGAAAGCGCGTGGCCATGGGCACGATGTCTTCACGCCGCTCGGCCAGCGGCGGCAGCGTCAGCGTGATCACGTTGAGCCGGTAATACAGGTCTTCGCGGAACTGGCCTTCCAGCATGGCCGCTTCCAGGTCGCGGTGGGTGGCCGACAGGATGCGCACATCGACCGGGCGCGGCGTGTCCGAGCCGAGCTGGCGCACCATGCGCTCCTGCAGCACGCGCAGCAGCTTGACTTGCAGCAGCAGCGGCATGTCGCCGATCTCGTCGAGGAACAGGGTGCCGCCGTCGGCCGCCTGCACCAGGCCGTCGCGGCTGCCGATGGCGCCCGTGTAGGCGCCCTTGACGTGGCCGAACAATTCGGACTCGAGCAGCGCCTCGGGAATCGCCCCGCAGTTGACGGCGATAAACGGCGCCTGGGCGCGGCGGCTGGCGCGGTGGATGGCGTTGGCCAGCAATTCCTTGCCGGTGCCGCTTTCGCCACGGATCAGGATGCTGGCGTCGGAGGCGGCCACCAGCCGCGCTTCGGCCAGCAGCTCATCCATGACCTGGCTGCGGCTGATCAGGCCGGAGCGCCAGGCGTCGTCACTGTCGCTATCGGCCCGGGCGGCGGCCGGCGAGGACAGGCTGAGCGCCTGGGCGATGCGCTCCAGCAGCAGTTTGGCGTCGAAGGGCTTGGTCAGGTAGGCGAACGCGCCCAGCGTGGTGGCCTTGATGGCGTCGGGAATGGTGCCGTGCGCGGTCAGCAGGATCACCGGCAGTGCCGGATAGCTGCTGCGGATTTCCTGGAACAGCGACATGCCGTCGCGCTCGGGCAGCTGGATATCGCTGAGGACCAGGCGTGGCAATTCGATCGACAGCTGCGCCAGCGCCGCTTCGGCACTGCCCACGGCGGTCACGCGGTAGCCATTGGCGGTCAAGCGCATCGACAGCAGGCGCAGCAGGTCGGCGTCGTCGTCGACCAGCAGCAGATGGGCGCCCTGGCCGGCAGTGGCTGCTGCTTCTGTCGGCGCGCTCATTTGACCACCCCGGCAGGCGTGCTGGCGGCGGGCCGCGCCGGCAGCGTGCGCTCGATATTTTTCAGCCCTTCCAGCATATCGTTCAATTGCTCGATGCGGCGCTGGTTGTCTTTTTGCTGGGTGGCCAGCTTGTCGGCGACATCTGCCAGCCGGCGCGCTTCGTTGCAATGACTGGCCAGCAGCTGCGCCAGCGCCTTGTAGGGCGCTGCAGCAAATTCGGTGGAGTTGGCCACGCCGTCGAGCAGCGGCTGGGCGCGCGCCAGGTCGCCGCTACCGCGCGTGAGCATCAGCACCATGCCCATTTGCAGGGACACGCGCGGGCTGCGTTTTTGCAGCATCAGGCCGCTCAACTCCTTGAGCAGTTCGCCCTGATTCATGCGCCGCAGCGCCTGGTGGTAATTGAGCAGTGGCGTCACTTCATCAACTGGCGGTGGTGGAGGCGGCTCCGGCACCACGACCGGCGCTGGCACCGGCACGGCGACTGGCGCCGGCTTGGGCTTGCTGGTACCGCAGGCGACCAACAGGCTGCACAGGACGATGCCGAGCACCGGGGCTGCACAGCTGCCTTGTCGTCTACGTGCAGAAGGGGAAATACGATGGATATCAGGCATTGTTTGGGCTCGATGTCGAAGAAAGTTGGGGTGATACGGTGACTGGCGCGCGCGGCAACTCGATGCGGAACAGGGCGCCGCGCTGCGATGGCAGCAATTGCAGGCTGCCGCCGTGGGCGGCTATGTATTCGTGGACGATGGACAGGCCGATGCCATTGCCATGGCGCGCGCCCGGCGGTTGCCGCTGGCCCTGGTAAAACGGTTCGAAAATGCGGGCGGCGTCTTCCGGCGCCACGCCCGGCCCCTGGTCGCTGCAGTCGAGCAGCACTTTACCGTGGCGTTCGCCGAGGCGGAAATACACCAGGCCGCCAGGAGGGCTGAAGCGCACGGCGTTGGTCAACAGGTTGCTGACGGCTATCGTTATTTTCTCTGCATCCACGGCCAGCGGCGCTACCGTGCCCTCGCAACTGACGGAGAGGCGCGCCGCCTGCCATTGCAGGCGCTGACTGTCGATTACACAGGCCACCAGCACGCCGAGGTCGGTGCTTTCCAGCTGCAACTGGTGGGCATTGAAGGCTGCCTGGTTATAGCGTAGCAGCGCCTCGATCTGCGATTGCAGCGCTGTCGTGTTCTGGTTCAGGATGCCGGCGATTTCGCGCTGGTTGGGCGTGAGGGCCCCGGCCACGCCGTCTTCCAGCAGGGCCACGCCTTCGCGTAGCGCCGCCAGCGGGGTTTTCAGTTCGTGCGAAATATGGCGCATGAAGCGCGCCTTGTCTTCTTCCAGCTGGGCCAGGCGCTGGCGTAGCCAGTCGAGCTGGCGGCCCACGCGCTGCAGGTCGCCGGGGCCGTGTACGGCAATCGGCTGGTCGAGCCGGTTGGCGCCCAGCCGGTCGATGCTTTCCTCGATTTGCGCGAGCGGGCGCGACAGCCACAGGCCGAAACCGCCCGCCAGCAGCGCCGCCACCACGATCGAGGCCAGCACCTGGCTGCCGAGGATGGTACGGCGCTGGTCCAGTTCGGCCAGCAGGGCGCTGTTGCGGCGATCGACCTCGTGCTTGACGGCTTCCGCCAGTTGTTGATTCAGCGCCGGCAATGCCGCCAGCGCCTGTTCCAGTGCCTGCTGGCGCGCGGAGCTTCGCGGCCTGGCCGGCGCCTGCAGCAAGCCCCAGGCCTGGTCGCCGGCATCGCGCCAGCTGGCAAACAGCGTGGTGGGCACCTGCGGCAGACCGCGCTCCATGGCATCGAGCGCGCCGCGCGCATCGCGCCAGGCTTCGGCATAGCGGTCGCGGAAGGCGGCATCGTCCAGCACCAGGAACTGGCGTGCGCTACGCGCCATGGCGACGCTGCGTTCAGCCAGTTGCTGGGTGTGTTCGGTCAGGGCCAGCGCGTGGCGTCCGCTGTCGCGGCTGTGCGCGGCCAGCCGGTCCAGCGTCCAGAGCGCATGCACGGACGCGGCGCTGAGCAGCACAGCAATTAACAGGAAGACGCCCAGCAGCAGCTGGCGAAACGAGAGTTTCGAGAACATTGCGGTTGGGAGCAGGGGATATCCACCGCATCATAGAGCCTAACCCGGCGCAAGGCCTGTACGATTGGCAACGCTGCGGCAGCCTGGCGCTGGCCGCCGTATTAAGTTCGATTGGTGCCGATGACTGCCGCTTACTTGGGGGCAGGGCCCACGTCCATGCCGTCGTAGGTCTCGATTTGATGCTCTTGCGCAAATTTGTAGAAGTCCTGGTTGCGTGCATGCATGGTCTCGACCGTGTGCGCCTCGACCTTTTCCACGTGCAGCCACCACAGGGCCGGGGTGTCGGATTCGGGCTTGGAATCGAAAATACCGACCACCTGGTAACCCTGGGCAGCCAGTGCCGGCGCGGCCTGCTCCAGTTTTGCCTTGTCTTCGTCGGAAAAGAAGTAACCCCACAGCAGCGGTTTGCTGATGTCCCACGGGGCATTTTGTTTCATGTCGGCGAACAGGTCGATCATGTCTTGTTTGGTAATCATGCAAAGCTCCAGATTCTTCTCAAGCCGGTATTGTACCGCTTGCACTGCGCGGGAAACGCACGCTCACCTGCAAGCCGCCGGCGGCGGCGCTGCCGAGAGCGATGCTGGCGCCGTGCAGGGTGGCGATGTCCTGCACGATGGCCAGGCCCAGGCCGGCGCCGCCGGGGTTGCGCTCTAGCGTGGCGGCGGCGCGGTAAAACGGCGCGAACACGCGCTGGCGTTCGGCTTCCGCAATGCCGGGGCCGCTGTCGGCGACTTCCAGCAGCACCTGGGCGCCGTCCTCGTGGACCCGCAGCGCCACGCTGCCGCCCGCCGGCGTGTAGCGCAGCGCATTGTCGGCCAGGTTGGCGATCAGTTCGTGCAGCAGCAGGGCCTGGCCATCGACCATGGCGGCGCTTTCGGCCTCGAGCGACATGTCGATCTGTTTTGCCACCGCCGCCATGGCCAGCTCCAGCCCGACCTGGCGCGCAACGTCGCGCAGCGATACGGGAGCCGCCAGCGCCGCCGCCCCTTCGGCGTCGCCGCCATGTTCGATGCGCGCCAGCGTCAGCAGGCGGTTGGCCAGGTTGACGGTGGCGTCGGTGGTGGCAGCCATGCTGCGCACGATGTCGCGCAGCGCGGCCGGATCGGTATTGGCGCCAGCGTTGGCGCCTGCCCGGTCGCATTCGCGCAGCGCCAGTTCGGCCTGGGTTTTGAGTACGGTCAGCGGCGTGCGCAGCTGGTGCGAGGCGTCGGCGATAAAGCGCCGCTGACTGCTGATCAAGAGGTGCAGGCGCGCGCGCGAGCTGTTCATCGCTTCCACCAGCGGCCGCACTTCACGGTGCACCAGCGCCGGATCGACGTCCGAGCTGTCGTTGAGCGGCCGGGTTTCGACGGCGGTTTTCAGGCGCATCAGCGGTTGCAGCACCAGCCGCACGGCAAACCACACCAGCAGCGCCAGCGCCAGCAGCAGCAAGGCCTGCCAGGTCAGCGTGTCGAACAAAATCTGGTTGGACAGCATGCGCCGCGCCTCCAGCGTTTCACCGACCTGGATCAGGGCGATGCCGCGCATCGAATCGTCGTAGACCGGCTGCAGCAGCGCGGCAATGCGCACTGGCTGGCCATTGTATTGGGCATGGTAAAAGCGCACCAGCGCCGGGTAGGTTTCCGAGCGCGGCACATTGGCCGGCACTGCCGGCAGGTCGCCATAGCCGGACACGGTTTCGCCGTGGATGCCGGTGACCTTGTAGTAGATGCGGCCCAGTGTGTCAGTCTCGAAGCTGTCGAGCGCCACGTAGGGCACGTCGGCCACCACCTTGCCGCCGGCAATCGACACGCGTTCGGCCAGCGCCCGGGTGGAGGCCAGCAGCGAGCGGTCGTAGGCGACGTCGGCGGCATCGAGCGCGTTGTGATAGACCGAAAACGTGTTGAGCGCCACCAGCACCAGCAGGGGCCCCAGCAGCCAGCGCAGCAACTGGCCGCGCAGGCTGCCTGGTGAGCCGCGCCAATAGCGTGAAGCGCGTGCAGCTGGCTTGGCGGCAGTCATGGCAGGCCCAGGCCCCGGCACGGATTCAGGCGCCGGCTGCAACTGGCGCCGGGCGCGGTTGCAGCAGGTAGCCGATGCCGCGCAGCGTGGTGATCACGGCGGCGTCGGGCGCGGCAATGTCGAGCTTTTTGCGCACGCGGTGGATATACAGCTCGATGGCGTCGAGGTTGGCGTCATCGGCCAGTGCAAATACTTCATCGAACAGCTTTTCCTTGGAGACGGCGCTACCGGCGCGGGTGATCAGCGTCTCCAGCACCGCGTGTTCGCGCGGGGTCAGTGCCAGTTGCGTGCCGGCATAGGTGAACAGCCGCGTGACGGTGTCGAAACTGAGCGCGCCGCAGCGGTGTACCAGCGCTTCGTTGCCGGAGCGGCGGCGCAGCAGCGCCTTGACGCGTGCTTCCAGTTCGGCCAGCTCGAAGGGCTTGGCCAGGTAATCGTCGGCGCCCAGGTTCAGGCCCTGGACCCGGTCTTCCAGGCCGCCGCGCGCGGTCAGGATCAGCACCGGCGTTTGCGCGCGTGGCCCGGAACGCGCGCGCAGCCGCTTGAGCACGTCCAGGCCATCCATGCGCGGCAGGGTCAGGTCGAGGATCACCAGCGCATAGTCCTGGGTATGCAGCAGGGCGTCGGCGTCGGCGCCGTTGTCGGCGCATTCCACCGTCAGGTGCGCCTCGCGCAGCGCGCGGCTGAGCCAGTGGGACAGCTCGGTGTGGTCTTCAACTAACAGTATCCGCATAAATTCTTGCCAAAATGAAAAAACAGGTTCAAGGTCTGCCAGCATCATCGTTGGCGCTGCTGCAAAAGCAAAGCGTTAAGACAGTTTGTGGTCCGTTGGCGACACTGAAAGCCTTTTGAAAGGAAGCGACTTTTATAGTGGCGCCAGATGTTTATAACAGACATCACCAATAATTATATTAAACGGAGACACCATGTACCACGCTCACGCAAAGTCCGCCCTGCGGCTGGCCGTTCTGGCCCTGCTCGCCTCCACCGGCGCCGTCCACGCCCAATCGAATGTCCAGGTCTACGGCCTGCTCGATGTCGGCGTTGAAAGCCTGAACCACGCCTCGGCCACTGGCGCCAGCGTGACCAAGGCGATTTCCGGCGGCATGAACACCTCGCGCTGGGGTATCCGCGGCAGCGAAGACCTCGGTGGCGGCCTGAAAGCCGTGTTCAACCTCGAAGGCGGCATTTTGATGGACACCGGCGGCCAGGATGGCGCGCTATTCCGCCGCCAGGCCTATGCCGGCCTGGAAGGCGCCTACGGCCGCCTGGTCATGGGCCGTTCGTTCACCAGCGTGTACGACACCGTGATCAGCTACGATCCGATGGGCTTTGCGCCGTACTACTCGTGGGCCACCTCGGGACCGGCCACCGGCCCGAGCCGCTATGGTTTCACCACCGCTTACGACAACATCATCAAGTACGCCGGCACTTTTGGTAACTTCCGCTTTGGCGCCAATTACGGCATGGGCGAGCAGGCCGGCAATACCGAGGACAGCGCCAAGGTGGGGTTCACCGCCGCCTATAAAATGGGCGGCGCCAACTTCATGGCGACCTGGGAGCGCAACAACGGCAATACCGTGGTCGCCACCGGCAACCGCGACGAAAACACGGTCTGGCACGTGGGCGCCAACTATGAGACGGGGCCGCTGAAGTTCTGGGCCGTGCTGCGCGACTACAACCTGCGCGCCGGCCGCGCCCTGACCGCCGACGTCGACGCCACCACCACCTGGGGCGGCGTTGCCTACAAGCCCAATACGGTCACCACGCTGACCGGCGCCATCTACCACATCAACGTCAAGAACGTCGCCGCCGGGCGCGACGCCGACCCGACCATGTACGTGGCGCGCTACCGTTACGCGCTGTCCAAGCGCAGCGACCTGCACGTGTCGGTGGCTTACGCCAAGGCCAGGAACGGCCAGCTGACCGGCCTGTCGCGCGACGATGCCGGCTACGGCAACACCCAGCGCGGTGTCACGGTCGGCATGCAACACCGTTTTTAAGCGTGACCTGAGCACCTTGAACATCCTTTGAAAACCATGATCAACAACAGCACCCTGTTACGCATGGCGGCAGCCTTGGCCCTGGCGGGCTGCTGCGCCAGCGCCGGCGCCGCCAGCTTCGAGTGCATCGTGCCGTCCAAACCGGGCGGCGCCATGGACCTGACCTGCAAGCTGGCGCAAAAAGGCCTGCTGGCGCTCGGTAATGCTGCCGACGGTCCGCGGCCGCCGCCGCCGTCGGACATGGACATCCGCTATCTGCCGGGTGGTATCGGCGCGGTGGCCTGGAATTCGCTGGTGTCGCAGCCGCGCGCCAAGCCCAACACGCTGGTGGCTTTTTCGGGCGGCTCGCTGCTCAATCTGGCCCAGGGCAAGTTTGGCAAGGCCAAGGTGGACGATGTGCGCTGGGTGGCGGCGCTCGGCGCCGACTACGGCATGATCGCCGTGCGCGCCGACTCGCCCTATAAAACCCTGGGCGACCTGCTGGCGGCATTGAAGCGCGATCCGAAAAAAGTCCTGATCGGCGTATCCGGCACCATCGGCAGCCAGGACTGGCTGAAGATGGCGCTGGTGGTCAAAAGCGCCGGCATCGATCCCAAGGTGCTGCGCTTTGTCGCCCTGGAAGGCGGCGGCGAAGCCTTTACCGCCATGCACGCCAACTACGTGCAGGTAGTGTCGGGCGACGCCAGCGAGGCGCAACTGTACGCGGGCGGCGGCAAAGGCAATGCAAATACCCGCGTGCTGGCGGTGCTGTCGGCGCAGCGCCTGCCCGGCGTGCTGGCAAACGTGCCGACCGCGCGCGAGCAGGGCATCGACCTGGTGTGGCCGCTGATCCGTGGTGTGTGGATGGGACCGCACGTATCGGACGCCGATTACCGCCAGTGGGTCAGCACTTTCGATCGCGTGCTGGCGACGCCGCAGTACGCGCAACTGCGCAGCGAGGCAGGCCTGTTCCCGTTTGCGCTGACCGGGCAGGCGCTCAAGGAGTATGTGGCAAAAGCCGTGGATGGCTACGGCAAGCGCGCCGCCGAATTTGGTCTGGTGCGCTGAGTATCAAGCTAAAAAAAAAAATTAGCCCTATAAATACAATACACGACTGGAGACAAGTATGAACCGTAAAACCACCATGGCTGCGGCCTGCGCCACCCTGATGCTGGTCACCACCGGCGCGCTGGCGCAAGTGCCGGCCGGCTATCCGGCCGACTACCAGAAAATCATCGACGCCGCCAAGAAAGAGGGCAAGCTGGTGGTCTACAGCGCCACCGACAGCAAGGCGTCGGCGCCGTTGATCAAGGACTTCAGCGCCATGTACCCCGGCATCAGCGTCGAGTACAACGACATGAATTCCACCGAAGTGTACAACCGGTTCATTTCCGAAGTGGCCGCTGGCGGCAACACCGCCGATTCGGTCTGGTCGTCGTCGATGGACCTGCAAATGCGCCTGGCCAGCGACGGCTATGCGCTCAAGTACAAGTCGGTGGAAAGCGGCAAGCTGCCTGCCTGGGCGCTGTGGGATGACCAGGTGTATGGCACCACCTTCGAGCCGGCCGTGATCGTGTATAACAAGCGCCTGCTGGACCCGAAAGAAGTCCCGCAAAACCACGCCGACTTCGCCAAGCTGATCCAGCAGCCTAAATTCAAGGACAAGGTCACCACCTACGATATCGAAAAATCGGGTGTGGGCTTCATGTTCATGAGCCAGGATTCCATGCATTACCCGCAGTTCCCGGCGTTGCTGAGCGCCTTCGGCGTGGCCAAGGTGCGCGTGCAGTCGTCCACCGGCACCATGATGGAACGCATTTCGTCGGGCGAAAACCTGATCGGCTACAACGTCATCGGCTCCTACGCGCTGGTGCGCGCCAAGATCGACCCGTCGATCGGCGTGGTGATGCCCAAGGATTACACGCTGATCATGTCGCGCGTGCTGTTCATTAACAAGAAAGCCAAGAACCCCAACGCCGCCAAGCTGTGGACCGACTACCTGCTGTCGAAACGCGGCCAGACCATCATCGCCAATGATTCGAAGCTGTTTGCGATTCGCGAGGACGTGGTGGGTGAAACCACCTCCAGCGACTTGATCAAGCAGATCGGCAAGGACAGCGTCAAGCCGGTGCCGGTCAACCCCAGCCTGCTCGGCTACCTGGCGCCAGCCAAGCGCATGGCTTTCCTGAAGCAGTGGAAAGACACTGCGGGTAAAAAATAAGCATTTGATCGTTTGGCTAACCCCTTAACCCAAAACCGGGGCGGAGTCAGATCCTAATACCGTTAAGTTAAGCGCCGTCTTTCCGCCGATGCGGAATGACGATTTGAAATTTAGGCTTAATTAACGGCATTATGGGCTGGCCCCTGGTCCCCGACCTTGGTGTGCGGGCTGGCTCTATGAGTGTCCTCACAAGGAATCCTTTTATGCAAACTCTGACTCTTCCCGGTAGCGGACGGCGCAGCCTTAACTGGCCGCGCGGCGTGGTGGTGCTGCTGGCCGCCACCGTCATCTTCCTGCCGCTGATCCTGGTGTTTTACCAGAGCTTCCTCAGCGCGCCTTTCTTCATGCCGGCGCGCGAACTGAGCCTGGAAGCCTACCGCTTCATCGTTGCCGACCCCGACTTTGCGTCGGCGTTCAAAAATTCATTCTTCCTTGCCGTCGGCCTGGCCACGATCGCCGTGCCGCTGGGCGGCATCCTGGCATTCCTGATGATCCGTACCGACATGCCGGGCAAGGGCCTGATCGCGCCGATGCTGCTGGTGCCGATTTTCGTTTCGCCGATGGTGCTGTGCTTCGGCTACGTGGTGGCGATGGGCCCGGTGGGCTTTTATTCGCTGTGGGCCAAGGAGCTGCTGGGCTTCATCCCGTGGAATATCTATTCGTTCACCAGCATCGTCATCATCGCCGGCCTGACCCACGTGCCGCACGTCTACCTGTACGCGTCGTCGGCGCTGAAAAGCCTCGGTTCGGACGTCGAGGAAGCGGCGCGCGTATCGGGCGCTTCGCCGCTGCAGGTGATGTTCGGCGTGTCGCTGCCGATGATCACGCCGGCGCTGGCCTATGCCGGCGTGCTGGTGCTGTTCCTCGGCTTCGAGGTGTTCGGCCTGGTGCTGGTGCTGGGCGACCCGGAAGGCCACCTGGTGCTGGCCACCTATCTGTACAAGCTGACCAACAAGATGGGCATCCCGTCCTACCACCTGATGGCCGCCGTGGCCGTTTGCCTGGTGATGGTGACCTTCCCGCTGGTGATGCTGCAACGCTGGCTGCTCAAGTCGGCCAACAAGTTCGTCTCGATCAAGGGCAAGGGCGCCCGTTCCAAGGCCATGCCGCTCGGTAACTGGAAATGGCTGGCGTTCGCCGTCATCTTCGGCTGGCTGATGTTTACCATCATCATGCCGCTGTCGGGCATCGTGCTGCGCTCGTTCGTCCAGTACTGGGGCGAGGGCGTGCGCCTGGCCGATGTGCTGACGCTCCAGCATTTCCGCGAAATCTTCGAGCAGCCGTCGCTGGTGCGCGGCATCGTCAACACCATACTGATCGGCGTGATCGGCGGCGCCCTGGCGGTGATCTGCTACACCGCCATTGCGCTGGCCATGCACCGCAAGCCGGACATGATCACCCGCTTCCTCGACTACAGCGTGCTGGTGCCGCGCGCCGTGCCGGGCCTGCTGGCCGGCCTGTCGTTCCTGTGGGTGTTCCTGTTCGTGCCAAGCTGGCTCGATGGCGTGCTGGTCGGCATGGATAACGGCGTGGCGCTATGGCTCAGCGAAAACCTGATCCCGCTGCTGCGCTCAGTGCGTTCGACCATTTTCGCCCTGTGGCTGGCGTATTCGGTGGTGTGGCTGGCCTACGGCATGCGCCTGATCTCGACCGCGCTGCTGCAAGTGGGACCGGAACTGGAAGAAGCGGCGCGCGCTGTCGGCGCCACCCGTGGCCAGGTCTCGCGCGATGTCACGCTGCCGCTGGTTAAATATGGCCTGATCGGCGCCTGGCTGATGGTGTTCCTGATCTTCGAGCGCGAATACTCGACCGGCGTGTACCTGCTGTCGCCCGGTACCGAGGTGATTGGCGCGATGCTGGTGTCGCTGTGGGCGACCGGCTCGACCGACCTGGTGGCGGCGCTGTCGTTCATCAATATATCGCTGGTGGCCATCGGCCTGGGCATCGCACTGCGCTTCGGCATCAAGCTGCATAACTGACATGGCGAACTTCGCTAAATCCGACTGATATGAAACGAGACACCATCATGAATGAACTGACTACGAATGAGCTGACCGTCCGTGATCTGCACCTGGACTACGGCACCGGCGCCGGCGCCAATCCGATCCTCAAGGGCGTATCGATGCACCTGCAAAAAGGCGAAGTAGTGGCGCTGCTGGGTCCTTCGGGCAGCGGCAAGACCACACTGCTGCGCGCCGTGGCCGGCCTGGAAAGCCCGAAGCAGGGCACCATCCACATCGGCGAGCGCAAAGTCTACGACGGCGCCGCCAGTCTCGAGATGCCGGCAGAGCACCGCAATCTCGGCCTGGTGTTCCAGTCGTATGCGTTATGGCCGCACAAGACCGTGTTCGACAACGTCGCCTACGGCCTCAAGCTGCGTAAGCTGAGTACCAGCGACATCAAGGACCGCGTCAGCGATGTGCTGAAAAACCTCGGCCTCGGCCACCTAGCCGACCGTTATCCGCACCAGCTGTCGGGCGGTCAGCAGCAGCGCGTGGCGATTGCCCGCGCGCTGGTATACAACCCGCCGGTGATTTTGCTCGATGAGCCGCTGTCCAACCTCGACGCCAAGCTGCGCGAGGAAGCGCGCGCCTTCCTGCGCGAACTGATCGTGCGCCTGGGCCTCTCGGCGCTAATGGTCACCCACGACCAGGCCGAAGCGATGGCGATCTCGGACCGCATCCTGCTGCTCAATAACGGCAAGATCGAGCAGCAAGGCACGCCGCAAAGCATGTACGAAACGCCGGAAACGCTGTTCACGGCCGAGTTCATGGGCAGTAACAACAAGCTGCCGGCGAAGGTGGTGGCGCGCGACGGCAGCCACGTGCAGCTCGATGTGAACGGCGCCCGGTTGACGGGCACCGCGCGCGGCGCCGGCCAGGCTGGCGCGGAGCCCACCACCATCATCCGCGTGGAAGAGGTGAAAATCAGCGCCACGGCGGTGGACAACGCCATCGAAATGCCGCTGCTGACCTGCATGTACCTGGGCGACCGCTTCGAGTGCCTGTTCAAGTCCCCCGACAGCAGCGCGGCGGGGCTGCGCGCCTATTCGAAATACAAGCTCGAGCCGGGGCGTTACTGGTTGCAAATGCCGGCCGACAAGCTGTGGGTATTCTGATGTCGAATTGATATAGGGTTTCTTATTTTTGGCTTAACTGGCGGTACCGCAATTGCGCGGACCGCCTTTTTTTTCGCCATTTTTCCTTGATTTGTGACATTCGGTGAGAATCTACGCTTGAGGTTGCACAAAAAAGAACAAGAAAACCC
>JBEVNE010000123.1:0-3423 GCA_040508275.1 Duganella sp. | reverse complement strand
CAGCCGGTGCCGGTGACGCCCGATGCCCGCGTACGCGCGCTGGTGCTGCTGGCGCCCGCCACCGGCTGGTATATACCCGGAGCTCTGGCGGAGGTACGCCTGCCTATTCTGATGGTGACCGGCGACCAGGACGTCAATACCCCTAGCGGGCACGCCCTGAATGTGCTGGTGGGCGTGGGCGAGCCGAGCCTGGTGGAACACAAGGTCTACGCCGGCGCCGGCCATTTCTCGTTCATGAGCAAGTTTCCGCCCGAGATGACCAAGCCGGAATTCCATCCTTCTCAAGACCCGCCCGGCTTCGACCGCAGCGATATCCAGCAAGAGTTGTTTGCCCAAATCACTGGCTTTTTACACCGTACCCTGGCCGTCGAGCCTTGGTACGGTGCAGCACCGTAGCGGATTGCACGTTCGGCTATACTTTCCACTACCGTTCTTCTTGAAAGGAATCACCATGTCACAGGAACTGATATTGGACAGCCGCGACAGTTCGGCCAAGACCACCGCCTGGTGGCTGTACGTAGTGCATGCGGTCAGCTTTGTGTTTTCGCTGGGCCTGTTCTCGGTGATTCCGCTGGTGATCAACTACGCCCAGCGCCCCGGCACCACGGGCACCTTTGTGCACAGCCACCATACCTGGATGATCCGTTCGTTCTGGTGGTATGTGGTGTGGGTGGTGGTGGGCGGGCTGGCGTTTGCCACCATCATCGGCATCCCGATCGCCTACCTGATCTGGCTGGGCGCCTGGCTGTGGAAAGCTTATCGCCTGGTGGTCGGCTTTATCCGTCTCAGCAATAACGAGGCGGCAGCCGTTTAATCGAGCAATCGCAGCGCCTGGCGCAGGCCGGCGACGATGACCTGGTAAGCCTCCCGCCGCGTGGCTTCGTCGGGCGCGCGCAGCACATAGGACGGGTGATACACGCCCACCACCCAGCGCCCGTCGTGGCGCTGCGGTGTATCGATGATCATGGCCAGGCTGGCGCTGCCATCGTCGAGCACCGACTTGAGCGCTGTGCTGCCCAGCGCCACCACTACCTGCGGCCCCACTTCATTTAATTCCTGCTCCAGCCAGTGCCGGCAAGCGGCAACCTCGCGCTGGGCCGGGGTTTTGTGCAGCCGCCGCTTGCCGCGCGGCTCCCATTTGAAATGTTTGACTGCATTGGTCAGGTACACCGTTTCACGCGCAATGCCGGCATCGCGCAGGGCCTGGTCCAGCACGGCGCCGGCGGGGCCGACGAAGGGCTTGCCCTGCAAATCCTCGTGGTCGCCCGGTTGTTCGCCGACCAGCATCAGCCTTACCGATGCCTTTCCGGCAGCCGTTTGCGTACTCGGCCCGGTCCCGGCCACCGCCTGCGTGGCATGCTCCCACAAGGCACAGCGGCGGCACTGGTCCAGCGTGGTCGGCGCCTCGCGCTGCGGTTGGGCGCGCGCCGGCGCAATGGCAATCGTGGTGGCGCCGTCGCGCTGGCCCACCGTGTGAGTTTGGCCAGTGCGCCGTTCGCCGTTGTTGGCGGCGCTGACCATGGCCGGCACGATGGCGCCTTCCGGCAGGTTTTTCCAGAAACGCGATGGAATATGGCTGCGCAGCAGATCGGCATTCACGCGCGCCGGATTGAAAATGCTGCGGTAATAGGTGAGCCACAAGGCTTCGCCGGCATCGTCGATATCGGCGGCGCCGCGCAGCAGCGGCGGCCCCTCGTGTAACTGTTCGCCATCCCACAGCATGGTGGCCTTCGGCGTGGCGATCATCCAGCTGATAGCGCCCATGCGGCGGGCAAAATGGCGCGCCACCTGCGGCAGAACATCGTGGGTGGGCTCGAACCAGGCCACGAAGCGCGGTGCGCCCTGCTCTTCCTTGCGTTCGCGAAAACGCACGTAAGCATGCATATCGTGCTGCTCGCGGTGGATGGCCTTGACCATGGCGTGCAGCCGGGCGCCATCGGCGTCGGCAGGCGACACCACGTCACGCTCACCCTGATGCCAGCGCCAGACTACCTTGTACAGGAACGACCAGCGGTCGGTGGCGCAGAAGCAGGCGGCGTCTTCCAGCATGTCGATTAGCTGGCGTGGCAGACGTAACTCCGACGCGTTTGCCGGGATCTCCGGCTCAGACTCGGCAAGTTCGGGAGCGGAAAACAGGTCGCCGTCGTCTGCACCGGAAACCCATTCGACACACTCAGGCGCAACGCCGCGCGCGATCAGGGCACGCGCCGCATCGCGCCACTGCGCGAACGATTGCACAAGCTGGCGCGTCATGCCGCCTGCAGCTCCGGCCACAGGTTCAGCTGCTGCGGCGCTTCGGCCATGGCGCGGCGCAAATGTTCGGACGGGCTGGCGTCGTTGGCGGGAAAATAGTCGGCCGTGATGATGAACGGAGCGATTTTTTTCATGCTGCAGCGCAGCCGCGTGAGGTCGGCATAGCGGACCTGGCGCAGGCGCCGCAAATCGACGATGCGCTGGGCGTTGCGCAGGCCGATGCCGGGTATGCGGGCGATCATGTGCAGGTCGGCGCGGTTCAGATCCATCGGGAAGTGCTCGCGGTGCGCCAGCGCCCAGGCCAGCTTGGGATCGATGTCGAGCGCCAGGTTGCCGCTCGCGGGCAGCAGCTCGTTGACCTGGAAGCCGTAGCCGCGCAGCAGAAAATCGGCCTGGTACAGCCGGTGCTCGCGCAACATCGGCGGCGGCGCCAGCGGCACGCTCTTGGGGCTTTGCGGAATCGGGCTGAAGGCCGAGTAGTACACGCGTTTGAGCTTGTAGCTGCCGTACAGGGTTTCGGCCGTTTTTAAAATTTGCTGGTCGTCGCTGGCGTCGGCGCCGACGATCATTTGCGTGCTCTGGCCGGCCGGGGCAAAGCGCGGCGCCTTGGGTTCTTCTGCTTTTTCGTCGAGCTTGCGGCGGATCGAACCCATCGCCAGCTTGATGGTGTGCACGCTTTTTTCGGGCGCCAGCTTTTGCACGCTGTCCTGCGTGGGCAGCTCGATGTTGACGCTGAGCCGGTCCGCATAGCGGCCGGCGGCGGCAATCAGTGCGGGGTCGGCGTCAGGAATGGTTTTAAGGTGGATGTAGCCACGGAACTGGTGCACCTCGCGCAGTTCGCGGGCGATCTGCACCAGCTGCTCCATCGTGTAGTCGGACGACTGGATAATGCCCGAACTGAGAAACAGGCCGTCGATGTAATTGCGCAGGTAAAAATCGGTGGTCAGCCTGACCACTTCGGCCACCGTAAAACGCGCGCGCGGCACGTTGGAGGTGCGCCGGTTAACGCAGTACTGGCAATCGTATAAACAGTAATTGGTGAGCAGGATCTTGAGCAGCGATACGCAGCGTCCATCGGGCGTGTAGCTGTGGCAGATGCCCATGCCGGTGCTGGAACCAAAACCCTCCTTGCCGATGGAATCGCGCCGGGGCGCCGCGCTGCTGGCGCAG
>JBEVNE010000107.1:0-4520 GCA_040508275.1 Duganella sp. | reverse complement strand
GAGCGCTTGTGCAAACGCATCGAGGCACTGCACGGCAAGACGGATGCGGTGATGATCTGGTCGCTCCATGATGTCCAGCTGTTTTCCGATTCCATTAAACGGTTCTTTCCGCAGGTCACTTTATCAGAGGTGCCGTTCGGTTACTGGAGGCTGAGTTGAGCGAACCGCACATCGAACTGCTCACGCCTGGTAGGGACGTCCGCATGACCTGGTATCTTGGCATAGCGATGGCCGCCATGGCCATCTATTTTGCGATGGAAGCGCGCCATCTGTCTGACCAGATCAGTACGGATCATCTGCGCCAGGAACAGTTGAACAAGCTTGCCAGACCCGTGTTGCAAGTCAAACCATCGCGTGAAAAGCTCGACGAGCAAAAGCGCTGGGCCGCGCTCTCCGCTGAGCGGACTTTCGACTGGTACCCAGTGTTTGCAGGGCTTGAAAGCAGCAGTGAGGCCGATATTGAGCTGTTGGAGTTCGTGCCCGACAAAACAGGAAGAAAAATGGTGTTGCGGGGGGAGGCGAGGAATATCGAGGCGCTGACAGACTATATGGAGCGCTTGTCCAGCCAGCCTGTGTTTACGCATGTGTATCTCGTGTACGAAAAAGCCAGATTGCGTGGCACGCTAGCATTGGTTGAATTTGAAATACGGATGGAGATAGTTGCCAGCACGGCTAGATGATCAGCATTGTTAAATTCCGTCGGGTTTTTCTGCTGCGCGTGCAATAAAGTATCGCCAAGTTTCGATCAATAAGTGAAACCTGGTTTGTCAAAATGAAAATAGTTGTTGTTTGTTACTTTTAGAGAGAATTTATCACTTTTTATCCGCTACCATGCCCGTCACTTTCAAAATGAAAAGCTCTTCAGGGCTTCGTTACCGGGAAAACCATGGTCAGTCAGAACTGCGCGCGCCAGCTGGTGCGTAATGTCTTCGTCGTATCGTTTCGCTGTTTACTTGCCGCTTTCTTGCTGTTGGGCTTTTTTATAAGTAGCGCTGCACGAGCGGAAGCAAATTTCACCAGTTTCTCGGTCACTCCCCAGAGCGGCATGGTCGACCCTGCTACAGGCAAGCTCAATGTTACTGTCACTGGTTCTGTGAGAGCGCTCAGCAACGCTGATGCTATTCGCTATGTCTATCTGTATTATGACAAACAGCAGGTACAGATGCGTCCATATACAGTTCGTTATGGCCCTAGAGAGCAGCCCATCAATGACGAGCGCAGTTTCAGCTTTACGGTGCCGGTCGATCCCGGCGTTCACCCTGTTCAAGTCGGGGCGGTACCGGAGCTGACGGGCATTGGATACAGCGCAGAAGTTTTTATCAATGCCGCAGGCCTGACCAACGGCGCCCAGGTTGTCAGCCATTCACCTTTACCTGCTACCGTCACTGCGGGACAGACGTACAACGTCTCTGTGACGATGCGCAACACTGGCACCACCACCTGGGTGACATCCGGAGCAAAGCCATACTCTCTTGGCTCGGTTGGCGATAATCAGGCATGGAATTCGGGCCGTGTGGGCTTGTCAGGTTCAGTGCCGCCTAACGGTTCCTATACCTTTAATTTTACCGTGGTTGCACCAACTGCACCTGGGACCTACAACTACCGCTGGCAAATGGTGCAGGATGATGAGGGGTGGTTTGGCGGCATGACGGATGCGCCTTTGACCATCACCGTGGTGGCAGCGACCGCGCCGCCGACTGCAACCATCACTGCACCGGTGGCGAACGCGGTGGTTTCGGGGGCGAGAGGCGGCAGCGTACCGGTGACAGTGTCTGGAAGCGGTAGTGCCGCTTCGGGCGCCTCGATCACTTCGCTTGATGTGCTGCTGAACGGCGCGGTGGTTCATTCCGTCAATGCCGCGACGGTCAGTCAGACATTATGGTTGAGCTCTGGCAATACCCACGCGATTCAGATTCGTGCGAATGACAACAAGGGCAAATCGACGCTCAGTGCTGCCAGAAACGTCAATGTACTGATCGACGATGCCAGCTACATCTCGAGCCAGGCAGTGCCGGCGACGATGACGCCGGGGGCAACTGCTACGGTTTCTGTGACCATGCAAAATACCGGTACCTCGACCTGGACGGCCGGCAGATCGTTCTTCCTGGGCGCACAGAAACCGCAGGACAATACAATATGGCGCAGCTCGAATCGGGTACAGTTGCCGGCGGCCGTAGCGCCTGGTGGGCAACAGACCTTTACCTTTGACATCAAGGCGCCGGCCAGCAATGGCAACTATGGCTTCCAATGGCGAATGGTGCAGGAATTCGTCGGCTGGTTTGGCGCCATGTCGCCGGATATCTCGATTGCCGTGGCGGCGCAGGCGCCGACGGTGGCGTTGACTCGACCTGCCAGCGGCAGTACCTACACTGTCAGTGGCGCCACGGCAGAAGTGCCTGTGTCAGGCAGCGCTACAGCGGCTGGCAGTGCAACGATCAGCAAGATCGAGTTGTTGGATAATGGCGCTCTTGTCCCTGGCGGCCTTTCCAACGGCAGTAGCATCGGCACCAGTGTTGCTTTGGCTCCCGGCAGGCACAGCTTGCAATTGCGCGCTACCGACAGCTTGAACATGACCAGCCTGAGCAGCGCTGCCTCGGTGACAGTCCTCAATACGGCGCCCAGCGTGTCGATCAGCGCACCTGATTTCAACGGCAGTTACCCGGCTGCCGGGTCTTCCGGTACCGTGAGACTTGCTGCCACAGCGACAGCCTACAACGGCGCCAGTGTCCAGAAAATCGATGTAATGGAAGGCAGTACCTTGCGCGCCAGCGGTAGCGGCGCCAGTCTCAATACAACCGTTACGCTGGCGCCGGGTTCCCATACCCTGACCTTCATCGCGACCGACAGCACCCAGACCACCGGCTCGTCATTCGTGATATTCACGGTGGCCGGTGCGGCGGCGCCCACCATTGCCTGGACTACTCCGGCAGCCGATGCCGTCATCTACACGGCCGGATCAAGCGCGTCGACCAATGTTACCGCGACGGCCAGCGCCGCCAACGGCGCCACCGTGAAGTCGCTCGAACTGCTCGATGGCGGCGCGGTGATTGCTGCCACCAACAGTGACTCACTGGCGCAGAATGTGGCATTGAATGGTCTCGGTGTGCACAAGTTACAGCTACGGGCAACCGACAGTCTCGGACAGGTGACCACCAGTGCCGTACGTAATGTGACAGTTGCCGCCGCCGCTGCAGGCAACAGCGCCGCCTTCGTCATCCAGAGCGTGCCGACCACCATGCGCGCCGGCCAGCCCTACACGGTGACGGTAACGATGCGCAATACCGGCACCAGTACATGGACGCCGGAAGGCAAATACCGGCTGGGCGCCCAGAATCCGCAGGACACGCATGAATGGGTCCACAGTGGCCGTGCTTATCTGAATGGCTCCGTTGCCAGCGGCGAACTGGCCGTGTTCACGATCCCGGTGACCGCGCCGAGGCAGGCGCGCGCCTACAACTTCCAGTGGAAGATGTTGCAAGAGAATGTTGAATGGTTTGGCGCCCAGAGCAGCAACGTATCGGTACAGGTCAATGCCGGCGCCGGACCGGGCGCCACCCTGGAGGCGCGATCGAACAATATACGGGTGACGGGAACGCAGACCGCAACGGTGACCCTCAATGCCGCCGGAACGTCCTCCAACAGCACCGTCACCAAGCTGGAATTGTTCCAGGCCAGCGAAAACAGCGCGTTCTCCGCCACGGCGTCGCAAACCTTTACCGGCTCTGCCGCTACGCTGAGCTGGAGTCCGACAGTCAATTTGCCGGCCGGCGTGTATGCATTCAAAGTGCGGGTCACCGATGCGGCCAATGTGGCAACCGAGTCGCCGGTGGCGATGGTCAATATCACCAACAGCACCATCCTGGGGCTGGTCACCGGCGTGACCGCGCGCAATGACAAATACTTCATGACCGGCTGGGCCTGTCAAAGTGGGGTGACGGCGCCGCTGAACTACCAGCTCTACCTTGACGCGCCGACCTTCGACGCCGGCGCGGTCCTGCTCGAAAACGGCGTGGCCAATGTCGGCACCGAGCCAAACAACGCCGGGGTGCAGGCGCAGTGTTCGACGCCAGGCGTACCGCACAGTTTTGCGATCGACCTCAGCCCCTACGTAGCGCAGTACGCCGGCCGGCAGTTGTATGTGCGCGCCAGCAACGCTGCTGGCACCAGCAGCATCACCTTGCCCTGCACCGACTATAGTTGCGCGGTACCTGGCACACTTCGGGTGGGCTTGACCACACCCAAGGCCAAGGATGTATTTTATTTGCCTAATCCCGCCTTCCTGCGCATGGTCGTGTCGGGCGCCACCGGCCCTATTCTGGGAGCGGGCTTTGTTGTCAACGGCAGCTGGGTCGATGCGAAGGCTGAAGCCGACTCTCCCGGCGCCTACTCCGCCTCGATCACACTGCCCGCAAGCAGCACGCCGCATACCGTGTATGCCAGGGCGCGCCAGGGCAATAGCGCAGTACTGAGTGAGCGCATCGACTTTACGGTATCGGGTGCGACAGTCGGGGGGGGGGCCA
>JBEVNE010000045.1:0-3964 GCA_040508275.1 Duganella sp. | reverse complement strand
GTCGCCGAGCTTTTTGGCGACATTGGCCTGCACGCCCACGGACTCGCGCTTGTTCATGTAGTTCAAGCCATCGCCGTTGGCCAGCGGCGAGTTTGACACCATTTCGAAGTGGTCAGTGGCCACGCGGGTGACGGTGCCCAGTTCCACGCCCAGATATTTCGGGCTGTCGAAGGCGCCGATTTCATCCTGGCGGCCGTTGGCGAAGTAATCGGTATGACCGCGATTGAAGTTCTTCTCAACGTCCGGCGTGAAGTGGATGCTGGTGGCGCCGCTGGAGGCCCGGGTAAACTCGGTACGGCGCTCGAGAATTTCGTCGAGCAGCAGGCGGTAGTGGGCCGTAATGTTCTTTACATAGCCCATGTCCTTGTAGCGGCCTTCGATCTTGAGCGAGCGGATGCCGGCATCGATCAGCGCTTCCAGGTTGCTGCTTTGGTCGTTGTCCTTCATTGACAGCAGGTGCTTGTCGTAAGCGACCACGCGGCCGGCGCTGTCCGATAGCGTGTAGGGCAGACGGCAAGCCTGCGAGCAGTCGCCGCGATTGGCGCTGCGTCCCGTATCCGCGTGCGAGATATAGCACTGGCCGGAAAACGCCACGCACAGCGCGCCGTGGACGAAGTATTCGAGCGGGGTATCGGTGGCGGCGTGGATCTCGCGGATCTGCTTGATGGTCAGCTCGCGCGCCAGCACCAGCTGCGAAAAGCCGGCGTCGCCGAGGAATGCCGCTTTTTCCTTGGTGCGGATGTCGCATTGAGTACTGGCGTGCAGCTGGATCGGCGGCAGGTCCATTTCGAACATCGCCATGTCCTGCACGATCAGCGCATCAACACCTGCTTCGTACAACTGCCAGATCTGCTTGCGCGCCGGCTCCAGCTCGGAATCGTGCAGAATCGTGTTGAGTGTGACGAAGATGCGCGAATGGTAGCGGTGCGCAAAACTGACCAGCGCCGAGATATCCTCGATCGGATTGCTGGCATTGTGGCGGGCGCCAAAGGCAGGGCCGCCGATATAGACGGCGTCGGCGCCGTGCAGAATGGCTTCGCGGCCGATTTCGGCGGTTTTGGCGGGCGACAGCAGTTCGAGCTGGTGGGCTAGCAGGGTCATGACGGTTTTCCTTCGGTGAAGCGCGCATTATAACGGTGTTAGGTGGCAAAAACATGATTGCGCTAGAATCTCCGATCCGCGCGCCATTGCCCGTGCGCGCGTTCCAAGGAGATTTTTCATGACCGAAGCAAGCAACTCAAGCAACTCAAGCAACTACCTCCCGCCAGCAGTCTGGACCCCGCCCACCGCTGCCGGCGGCAGTTTTGCCAGCATCAACCGCCCGGTGGCAGGCCCCACCCACGACAAGGAACTCCACATCGGCAAACACCCGTTGCAGCTGTATTCGCTGGCTACGCCGAACGGCGTCAAGGTCACCATCATGCTCGAGGAATTGCTGGCGGCCGGGCACACGGGCGCCGAATACGACGCCTGGCTAATCCGCATTAATGAAGGCGACCAGTTTGGCAGCGGCTTCGTGGACGTCAACCCCAACTCCAAGATTCCGGCCCTGGTGGACCGCAGCGGCGAGCAGCCGCAGCGCGTGTTTGAATCTGGCAGCATCCTCGTGCACCTGGCCGAAAAATTCGGCGCCTTCCTGCCGAAGGAGGGCAGTGCCCGCACCGAAACCCTGAACTGGCTGTTCTGGCAAATGGGCTCGGCGCCGTTCATGGGGGGAGGGTTCGGACATTTTTATGCCTATGCGCCGGAAAAGCTCGAATACCCGATCAACCGCTATGCCATGGAAACCAAACGCCAGCTCGATGTGCTCGATCGCCAGCTGGCGCAACACCGCTATGTGGCAGGGGACGAGTACACGATTGCCGACATGGCAATCTGGCCGTGGTACGGCGTGATGGTGCTGGGTCAGCTGTACAACGCCGGCGAGTTCCTGTCCGTGCACGAATATCAGCACGTGAAACGCTGGGCGGACGACGTCGCTGCGCGTCCGGCAGTGAAACGTGGCCGCCGCGTGAACCGGGTGGTGGGCGATCCGGCAGAGCAGTTGGCCGAGCGCCACGACAAGGCCGACCTGGATTAAACGAGAAGGCAGTGGACCGGCAAAAAACCGGTCCACATCAGCGCTGCAGGCATCTATTTAAATCGAGATTACTACCTATATTGTCGATTTAAATAACTGGATGAAACACTGTATAATTGACTGGATATTTACACAGTGTTTATGCGATGCGATGTCCGATAAAAAATTTGCAGTGATCAATCTCGAGCCGTTTCCTGCCCATAGCCTCGGTGCTGCGGAGCGCCGCTATCGCGACAATGAAGCGCTGCGCACCATGTCCGAGGATGCTATTACCGACGCCCGCACCGACAGCGAAATTGCGCGGGAATTCATCAGCCATGGCGAGCTGGGGCCGAAATCGATGGCGAATACCCAGAAAGAGCTGTTTCGCTTCCTGACCTGGTGCCGGGAAGAAGCAGGGAAGACCCTGCGCCAGCTGACGGTGGCGGACCTCAACAGCTACAAGGATTTTCTCAAGGCGCCGCCGGCGGAATGGATATGCACCACCAAGTGGCCGCGCAGCGATCCGCGCTACCGGCCGTTTTCGGGGCCGCTGTCCGACGCCAGCCGGCGCCAGGCCATGATCGCCGTGAAAGGCTTGTTTGCCTACGCGGCGCAAACCGGCTACCTGCGGCGCGATCCGGCAGCGCTGGTCAAGCACGTGAAAACCGCCAGCACTCAGCGCATTACACGCTACCTGACGCAGGACGCGCTCAAACTGGCAGTCGACACCATCGCCACGCAGGAGGCGCCAACGCCGGCCGCCATCCGCCGCCGAGCGCGCGACCATTTTCTGCTGAGCGCCTACATCCACACCGGCGCGCGCCTGAACGAAATCGTCAGCGCCGACATGGGCGCCTTGTACAGCGAAGGCAATGGCCGCTGGTGGCTGGACGTGGTCGGCAAAGGCAACAAGCCGCGCCGCCTGCCGGTACCGCCGGACATGCTGGCCGCGTTCCGCCAATATCGCATCGCGTTTGGCTTGCTGCCACACACGGTACGCGCCGATCAAACCCCGCTGGTGTTATCGAGCCGCGCAAAAAACCCGGCGCGCATCACCGACGAAGCGGCGTCGGATGCTCTGAAAGCCATTTTTGCCGCCGCCGCCAACGCCGCAGCTGCCACTGGCGACGCCGACATGGCCGCCACGCTGCGCCAGGCCTCGGCCCACTGGCTGCGCCACAGCATGCTGACCAACCACGCCAACAACGGCGTGCAGCTGAAAACCCTGCAGGACACGGCTGGCCACGCCAGCATTGCAACGACCGCGGCGTATTTGCACAAGACCGATCATGAGCGGCATGATGAGATTTTGGGGTCGCTGGCTGGGCGGGTGGACGGCGGTTGAGGCAACATCCGCTGAAAAACTGCAGATGAAGAGATTTTTGGCAAGTCCGCCGGGGTAGTTACGGAGATCTTAGCGGATCTCATGGCATCGGCTAAACTTCGCATAATTTATATTATGTAAAATGCTGTTCGCCTTGAAATGCAGGAATTTTTTCCAGGTGTTCCGTCGGTTGAAGTAAAAGTGCCCGATTAGTGTAAGCAAATCTGCCAATTCCCGAACTGCCGGAAGTAAAAGTGCCAATCGGGCCTTAGCTGGATAATTTCGCTTCGCTGCACATTTCGATGGTTGGGGCTATTTTTGGTGGACCGCCCTTTTTTGCTGGACAGCTAAAAAGCCTAGTTCACCAAATTTGGACTTCGGGTACATCACGGCGTGACCTCTTGCAGGTCATTTGTGACCTCGAATGGCTCATCTATGACCTCAATACAGGTCAAGTTGCGATACCTTCTAAGTCCCCGAGATTGCTGGCCGCCCAGCGTGCTTCGTAAGCCTTTCTTGCGCTCTCGATTTTCTCAATCTGTTCCCGCATACATTCATCGCGATTCCATTCACCTTCC
>JBEVNE010000218.1:0-18087 GCA_040508275.1 Duganella sp. | reverse complement strand
AAGGTCAGTCGGGTTAAGTGCCGAGCTTAAAATTGGCTCAGGCGTCGGTGGTGGGAACGCTGGTGTCGGGCGGCGGCGGCAGGGGCTGGCCAGACTTTTGCGCTGATTCAATATAATAAAGCCATGCCAATAGTTCCGCAATCGTCCGATACAGGACGGGCGGAATTTGTTGATCCAAATCCACGTCCATGAGCAGAGACACAAGCTCTTTCGACTCGTGGATATGCACGCCGGCTTCCATCGCCACGCCGATGATCTGCTCGGCCACCAGGCCACGGCCCTTGGCCACCACCTTGGGCGCAGGCGTGCCGTCCTGGTAGGCCAGGGCCACGGCTTGCTGCAGCGGCTTGCGGAATTCTTCTGCCATGCTCAGCTGCCTTCGGGCTGTTCGGACTGTTCGGGCGCGATAGCCAGCGAGGACAGCGGCGCACCGGCCGCCGCCATCGCCGATTCGAAGCGGCCGGCATAGGCGCGCAGGGTGCCGGCGGTGTCGTCGCTGTCGGTCAGCACCTGCACATGGACCTGCTCGCCCACCATGGTGACCACGGCGGCCACGCCGCCCAGGCTGGGCAGGCGGAAACGCACGCCGCTGCGCCAGACTTGCTCGGGCGTATCGTCGCCAGCCTGCTGCTTGCCGCCTTCTCGCTGGTCGCGCCGCACTTCCCATTGCATCTGCTGACCGGGCCAGGCTTCGCCATGCCATTGCACGCGGCCTTGTTCCTGGGTATGCAGTTGCTGGTTGATCATTTGCGCAGCGCTCAGGTCGGGGCCGTTGGCGGCGGCGCGCGCCAGCGCCTCGCCGCCTTGCTGTTGCTGGGCCAGGCGCTGCATCTGCATCTGCGGTTCACGCATCAGGTCGGCCAGCGAACGTTCGCCCTTGACCCATTCGGTGACGTGGGATTCGTAGAACAGGCCGCTTTTGGAAATGGTGTCGTGCAGCTTTTGCGTAAGGGCGTCGGTATCGGGGACGGTGTTGCCGAACAGGGCGGTCTTGCCGATCAGCGCCAGTTGCGCGGTCTGGCCGCTTTGCGCGGCGCCCAAGGTGGTGGCCAGCGCACGCGCGGTGGCGCTCAGCGTCGATTGCGGCGTGTTGTGGTCGAGCATGGGCAATTCGCTGCTCGGTGTCAGCGGCGCGCGGCTCAGCAGGGTGGCGGCCAGGCTTTGCGGGCGGACGGTGTCGGCCTGGAGGCCGGGCTGGCCTGCCGCCATGGCGGCGTTGCGGCCACCCTGGGCTGCCGCCGTCTGTGCCGGGTCTGGCCGGGTGGTATTGGCGGCACTGGCCGCATTGGCATCGCTGCCGGGCTTGGGCTGTGCCATTTCGCCAGCTGCCCCATCGGCGCGCGGCTGGCCCGGCAGTGGCAGCGGGCGCGGCTCTGGCGCCACCTTGGCGCCCGCATCGGCGGGATTTTTTGCGCCGGCCTCGAGCGGTGGTTTGCCAGCCGCCTCGGCGGCCGTTTTGCCATCGGCAGCCTCGGCCTGATCAGGCGACGCTGCCTGGCCGGGGAGCGCTGGCTGGCCGTTGGCCGTTGCCGGACGGGCATTGCCGGGCAAGGGTAACGGCGCCGGCGTGTTTTGCGAGGGCAGGCTGGCGGTGGCTGGCTGGTTGTCGGCGCCATCGGGGTAGACCACGGTAGCGCCCGCTGCGCCGTTGCCGAGCTGGAAGGTGGGGCGGGGCGAGGCGCTGAGCACGGTCAGCGATACTTCGGCGCCGACCTGTACGCTGGCCGGCAGCATCATGCGTACGTTCTGTTCGGCTACCTTGACCAGCGAGCTGCCGTCATTGAAGCGCGACAGCACCTGCGCCGGCACGCTTTGCCCGACCAGGCCCTGCACTGCGCGCTGCAGCGCCGCCTGGCGGCCATCGGTGGCGCCAACGCCGGCGCCAGGGCCGCCGTCGGGCGGACCGACCGGCCGGATGCTGGCGTCAATGCGCGGCAACATGGCGCGCGTCTGCTTTAGACGTTGCCGTAGGCGTTAACCACGCGCCGTTCGGTGCCGGTGGCGTTGATCAGTTTGGACAGCTGCGCCATCCACGGCATCGCCAGGTCGCGGATCTGGCGGTCGGCGTTGAGCATCTGGCGGATCAGTTCAATCTTGCGTTCGCGGTCGCCGCCCAGCATGGCCTGCTGCGGCTGTTCGCGCAGGTGTTGCACATGGCCGGACACCTGCTGTTCGAGCAGTTCGAGCAAATCCCAGTCGCTGGCGCTGGCCGCCTGCACCATCTGTTCGGTCAGATCGGCCATGGTGGCGTACACGGATAACACTTCTTGATTCGTCATCATGGATCAAACGCTCGCAAGATTGGAAGGTTGGGGGCGGCCGGTGACGGCAGGATTGTCGGCAATCGCGTTCCAGGCGTCGCGCAATTCGATCAGCAGGCGCTGCACTTCCTCGACGATATCGGCATCGCTGTTGATATTCGCGGTGAGCAGGCGCCCGCTCATGTATTCATACAGCGAATCGAGACCCTCGGCAATTTCGCCGCCGGCTTTCTTGTCGAGCGCCGCGCGCAGGCCGCTGTCGATGATCATGATGGCCTTGGACAGCGATTTGCCCTTTTCGGCAATATTACCGCCGCGGATGGCCGTCAAAGCGCCGTTCAGCGCCACCAGCGCGCCGTCGAACAGCATGACGATCAGCTTGTGCGGGCTGGCGGCCACAACGCCTGTTTCCATGCCAACCTTGGCATAGGCATGCACGCCAGTTTGTCGAGATCCAAACATACTCTGTCTCCTGTGATCCTGTGAATAGGCCTTGTTACTGTCAGCTCGACGACGACAATGCCGCCAGTTGCTGTGTCAAAAAAGATTGTGTCGAGGTAAGGTTGGCAAGCATGGTATCGAGTTTGCTGTACTGCTTGCGGTAACGAGCCTCCACGTCCACCAGACGTGCGCTAAAGGCGTCACGCTGGTCGGTGATATTCTTGACGGTATCGTTCAGGCCCTTGGTGCGCCCGGCAAGAACGCCGGTGCTACCGAGGTAGCTCGCTGCCAGGGTATTGAGCTGGTAAGCATAGCCTTGCGAAAAACCAAAGGTGCCGCGTGGGCCGATGTCGTCGCCTTCGATGGTCAGTTTCAGGCCGTCGACTGCAGCACCGGAAGCGCCGGTCAGGGTCTGGCCATCGCCAGTGGCGGAAAAACCGCCTATGGTGCCTGCCACGTCCACACCTTTGACTGGAGTAGCAGTGCCAAACACGCTGCTCATGCTGGTGCCGCTGACATTGGCGATGCTGATGTTCGATTTCGAACCGTAGCGCGTCGATTCGAGCTTGAGCATGCCGTCATCGCCGATGCTCGCCGCCACCGTGGCGCCCGCCGAAGAAAACTTGCTGACACCATTGATCGCCGATTGCAGCATGGTAGACAACTGGCTTGGATTGTAAGTGCCGGCGGGGATGGAGACGGTGACGGTATTATTCAGGTTGGGCGGTGTTGTGTCGTTGAGCGTGATGGCCCAGCTGGTGTCATCCGCAATAACGGTTTCCGGCGGCAGCGCGGTGTTGCTTTTGAATACACCCTTGCTGGCCAGCTGCGTGATATTGATCGCGTAATCGCCAGCCACGGTCTTGTTGCCCGAGCTGACGAATTTGATATCGGGATCGGTGCCGCGACCGACTGCCGCAAACAAACCTGCGATATCGTTGTAATTGCTTTCCAGCGCCTTGCCGAACTTGCTTGTGTCCATCGACAGCGTGCCATCCTTTTGGAAGGTAATACCGATCTGAGACAAGTTGGTCAGACTGGATCCCTGCAGACCGGTGATCGACGCCGACATCTGACGCCGGATCGATGCCTGCAAGTTGCGCAGCGTCGAGTCGCCTAGCAAAGGACCGCTGGCCTTGGTTTCCGCGTTGTAACCGCCCAATGAACTGATCTGGGTATTCAGGTCATTGTAGGCTTTTACAAAACCATTCACCGACGTGGTCAGCGCAGCGGTATCTTTGGACACGGTGAGCGTCGAGGAGCCTACCTTGAGCGCATTGATGGTCACGCCCGTGATGGCGCCGGAAATGCCGGTGCTCGAGCTGGTCACGTCGATACCATTGACGGTTGCCTTGGTATTGGACGCAGCGGCTTTCTGGCTGAGGTTCTGCACGCCGCTCGGGTCGTAGCCCAGCAGGCTGACCAGCGCCGGATCGGGCGGTTCGCCACCGCTACCAGCCAGCGTGATTTTCATACTGGCGCTCTGGCCGGTGGTGGTGGACGTCAGGATCAAGCGGTTCGGCGTGGCACCGGTACCGGTGGAGCCGTCGGAGACGATACTGGCGGTGACGCCGAAATTTCCCTTGTTGATTGCGTCCATGATACCGGCCAGCGAGTTATTGCTGCTGTCGATAACGATATTGCCACTGGTCCGGTCGGCATCCGCCGTAAAGCTGGACGCGAGGTAAGCGCCACCGATGCCTGCAGTCAACCCGGCACCGGCTGGATTCGAGCCGCCAACGTTGATCGGACTGCCATCGGCCGAGATCAGCGAGATCGACGAAGTGGCGGTGGTGTTGGAACCGATATTGGTCTGGCCGCTGTTGCCGATACCACCTGTGACATCGCCGGAAACCGCCTCGGAAATGGCGATATTACTACCATCGGCATTGGTAAATTGCAAAGTGCCATCGGCTGCGCTACCCGTTACGGTAATGTTGGCGTCAGCCAGCGCGCGCGCCACGGCCGTGTTGCCAGTCAGCGAGGCGTCAAGAGATGCCGCGCTGACTGCGTCCGCATCGCCAGCGGCAACATTTTCGCCCTGTCGGGCAATTTCAATTCCACCGACCGACAGCGAATACGTGCCACCGGCGCTAGTCGCGACATTGCCAAACGTGGATGCGCCCCCGCTACCGAACATATCGGCGGCCGTGACCGTGGGCGATGCCTTGGCTGACACCCCGGTGGTGGTGCTCTTGGCGTTGATAGCGTCGGCCAGCAGGCGGGCGCTGCGGGTAGTGCCATCAGTGGCAATCGCGGTGCCGTTGATCGACAGCGCACCTGGCGTCAGGCCGCCGGTATGCAGGCTCGCTCCCAGCGCCGTGCCGTTGACGCCGAAAGTACCGCCATTGACCGAGCCTAGTGAAAAATTAATGGTCGTGCGTGCGCCCAGGCCAATGGCGGCCGTGGTCGATTTATAGCCGCCCGAGGCCAGCGTTTGCGCCTGGGCGATCTGCGTCACATTGACCCGGTAAGAGCCGGCCTTGGCAGTGCCGTTGGCGGTGGCGGTAAAAATCGAGGAGTCCCCCGGGGCGGTGGACATGGTCTGAAAGCCGCTCAGCGACGTCAGGCTCGACAGGGATGACTGGAACGTACCCATGGCGCTCGACAGGTTGCCGTACGCCGATACCTGGCCCAGGTAGCTGGCCGACTTTTTGTCGAACTGGGCAAGCGGAGCCGATTCCACCGCCATCAGCTTGGTGATGATGCCGGTGATGTCAAGCCCAGATCCGATGTTGGGAGTTGAGATGGCCACGATGCGCTCCTGTCTAAAGCAATAATATAAGTCAATAACGGCAAAATCAAACCGGACTTGAGAGGGGAGAATACCGGTCAGTTCCAACTTAGCGGACGAAAGTCGGTTCAGTGATGCCAGCAAAGAGGTAGCAAATGGACTGCGGTGCCGGTGGCGGCAGGGATAACAGCATGCTGGAGTCAGCTTGCCATGAAGTGAAAAAAGACGGCGCACATGGCGTGCGCCGTCAATGTAGAGGGACTTCGAAAAACCGTAGCGGGTCGCGCAGCAGGTTTGTCGAGGTTCCTTCAGGCGGTTTGTTGGATCAGTACACCTTTGGTGGATTTTGCTTCCATCGCCTTGGCGATTTCCAGCGCTTCGGGCGTGGGAATCTGGCGCAGTACTTCCTTGGTGCTCTGGTCGATTACCTTGACCACGGTGCGCTTGCTGTCGGTATCGACTGAAAATTCCAGTCCTTGCGACTTGGCCTGCGGCGACTTGTTCAACTCGGATACAGCCCGGTTGACCTGGTCGAGCGACGGCGCGCCTTTGACAGCATTGGCAGTTTCGACGGCTGTGGCGGGGGCACGTGGTGCACCCGGCGCGGCGGCGGCGTCGGCGCCGGCAGTCTGACGTTCCACCACGCGGGTGGCGGTGACAGAGCCTAGTGAGTCGATAGTCATGATGCGTCCTTTACGAAAAATCCCCGACTGACAGAATCAGTCGGGGAAGCCGTGTCATTGCGGCGGGCTAGCCTTGATCCGTTGCCGGAGATTAGCCACGCAGCAGGGACAGCACGCCGTTAGGCAAGGAGTTGGCCTGCGCCAGCATGGCGGTACCAGCTTGTTGCAGGATCTGGCCGCGGGTCAGGTTGGCCGTTTCTTGCGCAAAGTCGGTATCCTGGATACGGCTACGCGATGCCGACAGATTCTCGGTCGTGGTGTTCAGGTTCGAAATAGTCGAAGCGAAACGGTTCTGGATTGCACCCAGTGCAGCACGGTTGCTGTTGATCTGGTTCAGGGCAGAATCGATTGTTTTGAGTGCAGCATTCGAGCCTGCAACAGTGCTTACGTCCAGTTTGGAAACCGATTGCAGCGAGCTGCCTTCCGTGCCCGATGCCATCAGCGTGTTGGTGGCGTCATCGCTGGCGATCGAGAAGCCACCGTCCGACGAGTATTCCACGCTGCCGCCGACCGAAGTCACCGAGTTTTGAGCCAGATCGATGGTAGCACCCGGCGTCGCTGCCGTCGTGCCAAACGCCTCCGCCGTGTCGGCGCCGCGCATTTTGGCACCGGTCAGGCCGGTATCAGCTGCGGTGGTGCTTTTGATCTGGATATCGTCACCGGTCGAGTTGTTCAGTTGCAGTTCTTTATTGCCTTCTGCCGTCAACTTGATCGACGCCGTAATGCCGGTGGTGCCGGTTTGGGCGTTGACTGCTTGAGCAAGTGCCGACAGATCGCCGCTGACAACCTTTGCCGAAATCGTCACTGGCTGCGATTTGCTGTCGTTAGGGATCGAGTTGGCGCCGCGCAGGGTGAATTCCACTGCGCCATCCTTGATTTCGCTGATGGTTGCCTGGGTCGTGGCACTGGCGGACACACCGCTCTTGCCACTCAACGAATTGACGCTCGCTGCGATGGCCTTGGCGCTATCACCTGCTTTGACGTTGACTTCGGTGGTGGTGCCGGCACGCGAGTTAATCGTCAATTTCTGCGCTGCTACCGTGTTCAAGGGATAAGTTGGTGGCGTTGCAGTCGCATCTTCAGTTTGCACGGCAGGGGTGCTGGCTTGCGAGATCGAGCCGGTGGCGTTCGCGGACTTGGTCGTGTTGTTACCCAAGTCAGTGGCTTTGGCCGACTGTACGCCAACGTTGATGGTCTGGTTGGCATTGGCGCCGACCTGGAATTGCGCTGCGGTCAGCGAGCCGTCGAGCACGTTCTGGCCGTTGAACTGAGTAGTGTTGGCAACACGGTCCAGTTCTTGCGACAAGGAGGCTACCTCGTTCTGGATCGATGCGCGATCAGAATCGGAGTTGGTGCCGTTGGCCGATTGCACGGCCAGTTCGCGGATACGTTGCAGCAGATCGCCAGCGGTGCTCAAGCCACCCTCAGCCGTTTGAGCCAACGAGATACCGTCATTAGCGTTACGGGCAGCTTGTTGGTTACCTTTGATTTGCGACGTGAAGCGTTCGGAAATGGCCAGACCGGCCGCGTCGTCCTTGGCGCTGTTGATACGCAGGCCAGAAGACAGACGTTGCAACGAGGTCGACAGATTGGTTTGCGACGCGCTCAGGTTACGTTGCGAATTCAGCGATTGGATGTTGCTGTTGATGACTTGTGCCATGATGATTCTCCAGATTACTACGGTGTGGGCAAGGTGCTCATTTCACTTTGGTCTGCCTCGCTGTTCCGAGACAATCAAACCGCTGTTGTAATGATTTACGGTTGCCCTACGGGAAAATTTAGCCCTGAAAATTACGCGTTGGGGCAAATTTCAGCCTCAAGTTTTTCCTGCTTGCCCGCTTAAACGACCGTGAAAACCGAATCTTTAGGGCGAAAATAAATATTTTTCAGCCTTGATTTTGACGAAAAAAAAGCCCGGCAGGCGCCGGGCTGGGGATTTTTGTGGCGATAATCGCCACTTTGATGATCTATTCGGCAATCACCACCCGGTTCTTGCCAGTCTGCTTGGCGGTATACATCGCCTTGTCGGCGCGCTTGACCAGCTCGGACTGCTCCTCGTTGGCACGGCGCAGGGCAACCCCGGCCGAGAACGTGATCAGCACCTTCTCGTTATCGTGCAGGAAGAAATGCTTGGTCAGCTCGCGTTGCAGCCGCGTCATGGTGCTGGCTGCCGCTTCGACCGAGGTTTCCGGCATCAGGATCAGAAATTCCTCGCCGCCAAAGCGGGCGATCACGTCCATCGAGCGCAGGGTTTCCTTGACGATTTTTACCAGGTGCTTGAGCGCCGCATCGCCGGCAATGTGGCCGTAGGTGTCGTTGAGCTTCTTGAAATCGTCAAGGTCCAGCACGGCGATGCACAGCGGCGTGCCGCGGCGGTCGGCGCGCGCGGTTTCGCGCTCGAATACATCGTCGAGGCCGCGCCGGTTCAGCGAGCCGGTCAACTGGTCCTCACGCACCAGTTCGCTCAAGTGCTGGAGCTTGGCTTCCAGCGTCTGGATGCGGGTTTCCGCGTCCTGCACTTCCTGGCGCGCCAGCACCATCTTGTCGCGTGCCTTGAGTGCCTCGGCCTGCACCAGCCGGGTTTCCTTGAGCACTTCGTCAAGAATGCTGTTGAGCTCGGAAATATTGTCAGCCTTGCTGATTTTTTCCGAGTAACCGCCAATCTTCTCGTGGAAGTCGCCGGTGGAGGCCGCCACCACGCCGAGGCGGTCGATGAACGTCATCATCATGTTCTTCACGGTGAGCTTGACGTCCGACAGGCTGTGCTTGAGCTGGCCCTGCTTGTAGATCACTTCCTTCAGGCTGCGCGTGGCTTCTTCCAGCGCGCGCACGTCGAGCGGGCCGGCGATCAGGTTCTGCACGGCTTCGATCTGGCCGCGCAGCCAGCTGTCGTCGTCGAGCAGTTCGCTGACGTTTTCCAGCAGCAGCTTGAACAGGCGCAGCAGCAGTTCCTGTTGTTCGCTGCCATCGGCGCCGCGCACCTCGATCTGGAAGCACAACTGCTTCAGGCGCAGGCCGATTTCGGTCAGCGCTTCTTCGCTGTGGGCCACCTTGGTGGCGGCGCCCAGCGATTCGGCCTCGGCCGCCAGCGCGGGCGCGCCGGCCAGCAGCGAGGCCACGGCAAAGGTCAGCGTGCGGCTCAGCAGTTCGCGCAGGGCGCGGCTTTGCTCATCTTCCTCGCCGGGCAGGCCGGCCACTTCGATGCCCCCCTTTTTGCCGACAAAATGTTTTTCCACCAATTGCGACAACATGCGCGCATAGCTGTCCCAGTCACGCGACTTGACGGCGCGGTTGAAGCGGCGGCCAAAGTCGGCCAGGTCGCCGGTGCCTTCGGTCAGGCGCGTGGCAAACTGGCTGAGCACCGACTCCGGCCCGGGATCGATGCTGCCAATCGGCGCTGCGGGTGCAGGCGCAGCTTCGGCGGCAATGCCGGCGATCTCGTTATAGATATCGCGGTAAGCCTCGGGCGTGGGGGCGATGCGGCGTAGCGCCAGGCGCTTGAAGGCCTCGCGCGCGATATCGGCCGGGTTTTGCTCAGGACTGCTTGGTTTGCTGGACATGGGACGCTTAACCTCTAAAGGGTTTACTTGGTATTAGCATGATAGGGCCAGGAGGCGCGCGCCATTGCATTTATTAGGAATGGAAAAACGTCTTACATTGAGGCATTAAAAATGGCCTGTCCAGCATCATCGCGGTGACTCCAGCCGCCATCTTACCCTTGCCGGTGCGGTTGCCGCCAGCACTCAGTCGATCAACTGGTTCTTGATGGCGTAATGCGTGAGTTCCGCGCTGTTTTTCAGCTTCATCTTGACCAGCAGCCTGGCCCGGTATTCGCTGACGGTTTTCACCGACAGCGACAGTTCCTTGGCGATCATGCCCACGGTTTTGCCGGAGGCGATCATGGTCAGGGTTTGATACTCGCGGTCGGACAGGGTGTCGTGCGGCGGCGCCTCGTGGTCGTCGCCCACGTGGTTGGCCAGTTCCTGCGCCAGCGCCGGGCTGATGTACTTGAGGCCGCCCGCCACCTGGCGGATCGCCGTGACCAGCTCGCGCGGCGCGCTCTGCTTGGTCAGGTAGCCGGCAGCGCCGGCCTTGAGCGAACGGATTGCATACTGGTCTTCGCGGTGCATCGACAGCATCAACACGGCCAGCTCCGGTTTTTCCTTCTTGATCTGCTTGAGCACGTCGATACCGCTGCGGTCGGGCATGGAAATATCGAGCAGCATCACCTGGCATTCGGATTTGCGAAACAGCTTGACGGCGTCGAGCCCGTTTTCGGCTTCTCCCGCCACGATAATGTCGCGTGTATCGGCCAGGATCTGTTTCAACCCCTCGCGCACGATGGCGTGGTCGTCGGCAATGAAGACCTTGATGATGGCTTTTTCGCTCATGACGATATTCTCTACTTTTATGCTGATGCGCTGGGTGCGTATTATTCCACAGCTCCATTACTACCAGTGCTTATTTGCTCACTGTGCCGGGTGCTTCGTGGCGGATCTTGATCGCCACCACGGTGCCGCCGCCAGGGGCGTGAGCCAGCGTGAGGGTGCCGCCCAGCGCCCGCGTGCGTTCGGCCATGCCGCGCAGGCCGAACGAGGCCGGTTTGCTGCGGTCGGCCTGGCGGATGCCGCTGCCGTTATCGCTGACCTTCAGGCTCACATAATGGCGCAGCCGCGCCAGCTTGACGCTGACCCGCGTGGCGCCGGCATGCTTGGCGATATTGGTCAGCGCCTCCTGGGCGATGCGAAAGAGCGCAGTGGACTGGTCGTCGTCGAGCCCCATATTGCGCTGGTTATAGCTGAAGCAGGTGGGAATGCCAGCCTGCTTTTCAAATTCCTTCACCTGCCATTCGAGCGCCGCCACCAGTCCCAGGTCGAGCAGGGCGGGGCGCAGGTCGAGCGAAATGCGGTGCACGGCGTCAATCGTGCGATCGACCAGGGCATCAAGGTAATCGGTACGCTCGCGCAGCGCCGGCTCCTGGCCGTCCAGGCGCTTGGCCAGCATGGCCAGCGCCATCTTGATGGCCGTCAGATTGCCGCCCAGCTCGTCATGGATCTCGCGTGCGATGCGCGTCCGTTCCTGTTCCTTGACGCGGTCGGAGTGCGCCGTCAGTTCGGCCAGCCGGGCGCGCGACTGCCGCACCTCCTGCTGCTCCTGCTTGCTTTCGGTAATATTGGTCATCATGCCATCCCAGCGCACGGCGCCGTCGGCCAGCGCATGCGGGGTAGCGCGCAGATTGATCCACTTGACGTCATTCCAGGCATCGACCCAGATACGGCCTTCCCAGTTCCAGCTCCACAGCGCCGCCGCCGAGGTCTGCATGGAGTCCGTGTAAGCGCGCCGGTCCTCGGGCAGTATCAGCGCGAGAAAACGGTCTGGCGCCGCGTTCAACTCGGCCGGCGCCAGCCCCAGCAGTGCCTGGCATCCATCGCTCAGGTAGGGAAAATCGACCGAGCCATCGGCATGCAGCACAAACTGGTACACCAGCCCCGGCGTGTTGGAGACGATGGCGTTGAAGCGCGCCCGCATCTCTTCTAACTCGGCTGCAAGGGTGGCGCTGTCGCGGGTGTGGTCTGTCATGGTGTTTTCTTCAAGGTGGCCAGTACGCGCCGCAGCAGGCGGCGAAAGCGGCATCGCCAGCTACGCGGCCCTGCAGTGCTGCGCAGGCGCCAGCGCCGCACGGCCGCTGCCACGGATCTGACCCGCTGCCAGGCAGCGGTAGCATGCAAGCGCGCAATCAGGCGCTGCTTGAGCGCCAAAAACCAGCCCAGCAGCCGGGCAAACCAGACGATGGTCAATAGTACCGGACGCGTAAGCAAATACACGCGCGCCAGCAACGCCGTACCGAGCAGCTTGGCCGCGACGATCACGGCCAGTCCCAGTATTTCATGGCCATGGGCGATGGCCCACAGCGCCAGCAGCTTGACCGGGAACAGCAGCGTGGCCGGCAGCACCAGCAACACCAGCGCCGCGTAGGGTCCCAGCCGGCAAATCCAGGCTTCGAGCCTGCGCAGCGGCGGCCAGCTGGCAAAGCGGTGCATGAGCGCAGCGCCCCATGCCCACAGCCAGTCTTCGAGCATCAGCAGCAGCGCCGCCAGGTAGACCAGCGGTGCGAACAGCCAGCGGTGCAGGCGTCGGAAAGGTTTCATCGCTACGCATGATACGTGAAACAAGCGCTTGATGGAAAACGCAGCATGTACAATAAAGGCATGAATAAAGCCTTTGTTAAAGAATCTGACGGCGATGACGACGAAGAAGCCGCCGCGCTGGCGCTGGCGATTCCGCCCGGCTCCAAAAACTACATTCGTCCCGAGGGTTACGAGCGCATCAAGAATGAGCTGTTGCAGCTGATCGATGTGGACCGGCCGGAAGTGGTGCGCATCGTCCACTGGGCCGCCTCCAACGGCGACCGCTCTGAAAACGGCGACTACATCTACGGCAAAAAGCGCCTGCGTGAAATCGACCGCCGCATCCGCTTTCTCACCAAGCGCCTCGATTCCGCCTTTATCGTCGATCCCAGCGCGCATTTCGGCAGCGACCAGGTGTTTTTTGGCGCCACCGTCACCTATTGCGACCAGCACGGCGCAGAACGGACGATTACCATCGTCGGCATTGACGAACTCGATCCATTGAATGGCAAGATCAGTTGGGTAGCCCCGGTGGCTCGCGCCTTGACCAAGGCGAGGGAAGGCGACGTGATCAGCTTCCAGGCGCCGCATGGGCTCGATGAGCTGGAAATTCTGGAAGTGCGCTATCCGGCGCCGGTCAACTAGTTTCTCCCGTTGTTACTGGAGGCTTAAATATTGTTCGGGGTTCCCGACTTCAAGACTGGCGATTGCTCAGACTGAGACGTGCCGCCTGCTTACGGCACGCGGCTAACTCCGCTCCCGCAAAATCCGGTTCACACCGGACACCCGCCGCACGTTGCGCAGCAGGCCGGCCAGGTGCACGCGGTCCTTGACCTGGATGGTGAAGCGCAACTGGTGCAGCACGTGTTCTTTGTCTTCGTCCATGCCGACGTAGGTGATGTTGGCGTCGGACTCGCCGATTTCGGCGGCCACGCGGGCCAGGATGCCTTTTTCGTTGTTGATCAGGAGCTTGATGCGGCAATCGAAGCGGCGGTTCAGTTCGGTGCTCCACTTGACAGCGATCCAGCGGTCCGGTTCCTTGGTTTTCTGGCGCTTGGCCAGCGTGCAGTCGTTGGTGTGGACCAGCAGGCCCTGGTCGCGCCGCAACTGGCCGATGATGGCGTCGCCGGGGATCGGCAGGCAGCACGGTCCCAGTTGTACCGACACGCCTTCGCTGCCGCAGATGGTGACTGGGTCGAGCTCGCTGGCGTTGTTGTGATCGACGGGAGCGCTGGCCGATTCGCCGCCGCGCAGGCCAAAGATGTGGCGCGCCACCAGCGCCGCCATGCGCTTGCCGATGCCGATGTCGGCGTACAGCTCGTCGAGCGACTTGGCGCTCGATTCATTGAGCAGGCGTTCGGTCAGGTGTTCTTCCAGCGCCGGCGCCAGGCCCAGCGAACTCAAGGCGTGCGACAGCAGCTGCTCACCCAGCGTGATCGATTCGGGCAGGTTGATCGTGCGCAGGTGATGGCGGATGGCCGAGCGCGCTTTACCGGTGCGCACGAACGACAGCCAGCTCGGGCTAGGGCGCGAGGTGGCATCGGTGACGATTTCGACGATGTCGCCGTTGCGCAGCTCGGTGCGCAGCGAGGCCGGCTCGTGATTGATCATGACGGACACCGTGTGATCGCCAATGCCGGTGTGGATCGAATAGGCAAAGTCGATCGGCGTGGCGCCGCGCGGCAGGGCGATGATCTTCGACTTGGGCGTAAACACGTACACCGAATCGGGGAACAGATCGACCTTGACGTGTTCGAGGAACTCGGCCGAGTCGCCTGTCTGCTGCTGGATGTCGAGCAGCGATTGCAGCCACGCATGGGTGCGCTGCTGCATGTCCGACATATTCGAATCGGGGCTCTTGTACAGCCAGTGCGCGGCCACGCCGGATTCTGCCGTGCGATGCATTTCCTGGGTGCGGATCTGGAATTCAACCGGCGTGCCGTACGGGCCGATCAGCGTGGTGTGCAGCGACTGGTAGCCGTTGAGCTTGCGGATCGCGATATAGTCCTTGAACTTGCCCGGCATCGGCTTGTACAGCGAATGCAGGGTGCCCAGCGCCACGTAGCAATTGGGGAAGGTATCGACCACCACGCGAAAGCCATACACATCGAGCACCTGCGAGAACGACAGGTGCTTGTTGCGCATTTTTTTGTAGATGCCGAACAGGGTTTTTTCGCGCCCGTACACCTCGGCCTCGATGCCGGCCATGCCCAGCGTGCTCTTGACCGATTCGAGGATCTTGGTCACCACCTCGCGGCGGTTGCCGCGCGCCGCCCGCACTGCCTTGGCCAGCGTGCGGTAGCGCAGCGGGTACAGATGCGAGAACGACAGGTCCTGCAGCTCGCGGTAGATATTGTTCAGGCCCAGCCGATGCGCAATCGGCACGTACACTTCCATGGTCTCGCGCGAGATGCGTGCCTTCTTGGCCGGCGCCATGACTTCCATGGTGCGCATATTGTGCAGGCGGTCGGCCAGCTTGATCAGGATCACGCGCACGTCCGACGCCATGGCCAGCAGCATCTTGCGGAAGTTTTCCGCCTGCGCTTCGATCTGGCTCTGGAATTCGATTTTATCGAGCTTGGACAGGCCATCGACCAGGTTGGCCACCGGCGCACCGAAGCGTTCGATCAGTTCTTCTTTTTTGACGTCCTGGTCTTCCATCACATCGTGCAGCAGCGCCGCCATGATGGCCTGTGCATCGAGCTTCCAGTCGGCGCAGATCTCGGCTACCGCGATCGGGTGCGAGATATACGGCTCGCCTGATTTGCGCACCTGGCCCAGATGCATTTCGTCCGAAAAGCGGTACGCTTCCTTGACCTTTTTCAGGTCCGGCGCCGACATGTAATCGGCCAGTTTTTCGGTCAGGTGGGTAACCGACGCTACACCTGCAGTCAGGGTAGGCGTGGCCAGGGGCGACGAGGAAATCACGGGAGGAGCGGGAGGTGGCACGGATGCTGCGATGGAAGAGGCGGTGCTGTCCCCTGCATTGGCGCCTGACATGACGTTAGCCGGCGTGGCAGCTGGCGCAGTGGCCGACTGTTTTGCCTTTGATGGCTTGCCGTGCAATGTCAGGTCGGCAGGGATCAGATTCATACGTTGGCGTTCCGTCGGATTGGGTGATGTTGAGAACAGGGTAGAGAATACCAATACTACCCGATGACGTGCACTCTTGCTGTATCACTGTGCCATCATTCTCGCCACGCCCGACGTGCGGTAACGCCGGTCCTGCTTTACATAGGGACTTTTTTCAGCATTTCCAGGCCGACCTTGCCGGCGGCGATTTCGCGCAGGGCGACAACGGTAGGCTTGTCCTTGGCTTCCACTTTAGGGGTGTGGCCTTGCAGCAGCTGGCGTGCGCGGTAGGTGGCTGCCAGGGTCAGCTGGAAACGGTTAGGCACGTTTTTCAGACAATCTTCAATGGTAATGCGGGCCATGATAACTCCTAAATTTCTTTATTCTGCGTGGATACCCAGTTGGGCAAATAATGAGGTGTTGCGTGCCGCTTGTTGCGCAAACCGGCAACGGGCCGCTCGGACAATTGCGCTCAATTCCGACAGCGCGACTGCGAATTCTTCGTTGATGATAGCATACTCGAACTCGGGAGCGTGGGCGATTTCGCCGCCTGCCGCCAGCAGCCTGCGGGTGATCACATGCGGCTCGTCGGTGGCGCGTTTTTTCAGCCGTTCTTCCAGCGCGTCGATCGATGGCGGCAGGATGAAAATACCGGTCGCCTGCGGGAACTGCTTCTTCACCTGGCGCGCACCTTGCCAGTCGATTTCCAGCAAAATATCGGTGCCGCTTTTCATCTGTTCTTCGACCATGATGCGCGACGTGCCGTAGTAATTACCGTGCACTTCGGCCCACTCGAGAAACTCGCCAGCCTCGGCGCGTGCTACAAAATCTTCGGCAGTGGTGAAGTAATACTGTTCGCCATGGGTCTCGCCAGGGCGTGGCGCACGGGTGGTGGTGGAAATCGACAGCTTGATCGTCGGCTCCTGCTGAAGCAGGGCGTTGACCAGCGTGGATTTGCCGGCACCCGAAGGCGCCGCCACCACGAACAGGCTGCCGGCAAAAGCGTGGGATAAACTCATGTTGAATCTTTCGCAAACGTATAGGGCATCGCCCAAAGACGTATTTTACCAAGAGCAACGCCGCCACCCGATTATTCGAGGTTTTGCACCTGCTCCCGCATCTGCTCGATCAGCAGTTTCAATTCCATCGATGCATCAGCCAGTTCCTTGACCGAGGCCTTGGCGCCCAGCGTGTTGGCTTCGCGGTTGAGTTCCTGCATCATGAAGTCGAGGCGCTTGCCGACCTGGCCGCCTTTTTTCAGGATGTGGCGGGTTTCGCTCAGGTGAGCCGACAGGCGACCGAGTTCTTCGGCCACGTCGATGCGGATGCCGTACAAAATCACTTCCTGGCGGATGCGTTCCAGCGCATCCTGGCGCGACAGCGCCGAGTTGGAGCCCTGGCAGGCCAGGCCCAGCGCATCCTGCATGCGCTCGATGGCTTTTTGCTGGAAGGCCGCCACCACTTGCGGTATCAGCGGGGTGATGCGCTTGACGATGGCTTCCATCGCCTCGATGCGCGAAATCAGCATGGCTTCCAGCGCCGCGCCTTCGCGCTGGCGGCTTTGCACGAACGCCTGCACCGTGCGCACGGTCAGCGCGGCCACGTCGGCCTGCAGCGATTCCTGGCCGATCTGCGCTTCTTCAATTACGCCGGGCCAGCGCAGCAGTTCGGCTACCGACATCGCTTGCACACCGGGGAAGTGGGCGCCAACTTCGACTTGCAGCCGTTGCAGTTCAGCGAGCAGGGGCAGGTTGAGCGCCTGGGTGCCAGTGGTGGCAGCCTTGCGTCCAAAGCTCAGGCGCAACTCGACCTTGCCACGGGTGATGGCGGCCATGATCGCCGAGCGCAGGTCGGGTTCCAGCGCCCGTAAATCGTCGTTAATTCTGAACTGAAGATCAAGAAACCGCGAGTTGACACTCTTGATTTCGATGGTCAGTGTTCCTGCCGCACTCTCACTGGTGGCGACCGCGTAGCCCGTCATGCTGGAAATGCTCAATGGATATCCCCGATGTAATCTGTACAAAACAGTGATTTCCCACACAATCCGGTTACCAGGAGGAAATCCTGTGATGGCGCACTTGCCCTCTTGCCGGATGGTCTGGAAATTGCTGGATATTGCATTGTAAAGAAAATTGTGACCGATGGGTTCAGTATTGTTTGCCTGGCACAGGATTTGCACTGGCTAGGTGCCAGGACGGGGCCGGTTGTGCTGCGGCCCGTTGTGGTCTATGCTGCCGGACGATTATTTTGCCAGGACTCCCCATGACCTCAGAACTCCGCCCCAGCGGGCGCGCCGTCGATGCACTGCGCACCCTGCGCCTGACCCGCGACTACACCAAACACGCTGAAGGATCGGTCCTGATCGAATGCGGCGACACCAAGGTCATTTGCACCGCCAGCATCGAAGACAAGGTGCCCGGCTTCCTCAAGGGCAAAGGCCAGGGCTGGATGACCGCCGAATACGGCATGCTGCCGCGTTCCACCCATACCCGCATGGACCGCGAAGCGGCGCGCGGCAAGCAATCGGGCCGCACCCAGGAAATCCAGCGCCTGATCGGCCGCTCGCTGCGCGCCGCGTTTGACCTGCAGGCTTTTGGCGAACGCACGCTGCACCTCGATTGCGACGTGATCCAGGCTGATGGCGGCACCCGCACCGCCTCGATCACCGGCGCCATGGTGGCCGCCTACGACGCCTTTGCCAAGCTGGTGGCGCGCGGCGCCGTGCCGGCGATTCCGCTCAAGCACTTCGTCGCCGCCATTTCGGTGGG
>JBEVNE010000029.1:0-5448 GCA_040508275.1 Duganella sp. | reverse complement strand
AGCAGGGCGCCCTGCTCTTCTGCAGCGGTAGCGGGCGCGGGCGCGGCATTGAAGTCGTGCAGCAGCGCTTGGCGCTGATCGGGCGAGAGCAGCGGCAGGCTGGCCACGCGGGCATGGTCGTCGGCCACCAGGGTGCGCAGCAGCGTGGTGAAATGGCCGCCGATGCGCTCGACGCTGGCGCGGTCGAACAGGTCGCTGGCGTAGCGCAGGCTGCCGATCAACTGTCCTTCGCTCTCGGTCAGCGAAAGCGCCAGGTCGAACTGCGCGCTGTGCTGGCGCGTTTCGGCGGCAGTAATCGTCAGGCCCGGCAACTGCAAGGCGCCGGCCGGCGCATTATCAAGCGTCAGCAAGACCTGGAACAGCGGGCTGTGGCTCATGCTGCGCGCCGGCTGCAACGCTTCCACCACCTGCTCGAACGGCAGATCCTGGTGATCGTAGGCGCCCAGCGTATGGGCTTTGACCTGCGCCAGCAGCTCGGCCACGGTGGGGTCGCGCTCGAAACGCACGCGCAGCGCCAGCGTATTGACGAAAAAGCCGATCAAGCCTTCCACTTCGGCGCGGCGGCGGTTGGCCACCGGGGTGCCGACCACCACGTCATCCTGGCCAGCCAGGCGGCCAAGTAGCGTGGCCCAGCCGGCCAGCAGCGTCATGAACAGCGTGGCGCCGTGGCGCTGCGCCAGCGCTTTCAGGGCGGTGGTCAGCGTGGTATCGAGCAGCAGCGGCACGCTGCCGCCGGCATAGCTCTGGCGTACCGGGCGCACCCGGTCGGTGGGTAGTTCGAGCAGCGCCGACGCACCGGCCAGCTGCTGCCGCCACCAGGCGGCCTGGGTTTGCGACAGCTCGCCCTGCAGCCACTGGCGCTGCCAGGCGGCGTAGTCGGCGTACTGGATCGGCAGCGGCGGCAACCGGTCGGTAGCGCCATGCAGGGAGCAATACAGCGCGCTCAGTTCGCGCACCAGCACGCCGAGCGACCAGCCGTCCGAGACGATGTGATGCTGGGTCAGCAGCAGCACGTGTTCTTCGGCGCCCAGGCGCAGCAGTTGGCCGCGGATCAGCGGATCATTGGCCAGGTCGAACGGGCGGACCGCCTCGGCATCAGATAACTGCTGCACGGCGCCGGCGCGTTGCTGCACCGGCAGGTCGCTCAGATCGCTGATAGCCAGAGGAAGCCCGATGTCGGTGCCGTCGATCTGCTGGACCGGTGCGCCATCGACCTTGACGAAGCGCGTGCGCAGGCTTTCGTGGCGCGCCACGATGCGGTTCAGCGCTTGCTGCAGCAACGCCTGGTCAAGCCGGCCATGCAGGTGTAGCGCGGCCGGCATATGGTAGGCGGCGCCCGCCGCATGGTCGAGCTGGTCGAGGAACCACAGGCGCTGCTGGGCGAACGACAGCGCCAGTGGCGCATCGCGGTCGCACGCGGCAATCGGCGCCTCGGCCGGCGCGGCGGCACGCTGGCCCTGGCTCTGTTGCAGGCGCTGCAGCATGACAGCGCGTTTCAACTGTTGCAAAGTTTGTTTGTCGTTATTCATTTGCAGGCACTTTCAGACAGGAGGGCGCGTAGTTCTTCCTCGCCCAGGGCATCGAGTTCATGCTCCAGTTGATCGAGGTCGTTGACGCTGTAAAGAGTGAGTTGGGCGGACACGATTGCTGCCGCCTGGTCGGCCAGCAGCGGCTGTTCGAACAGCTGGCCGATGGCCAGCTCGACGCTGAAGGCCTGACGAATCCGCAGCGCCAGCTGCACGCCCAGCAGCGAATGGCCGCCCAGTTCAAAGAAATGGTCGCCACGGCCGACCTGCTCCACGCCCAGCAAGTCCTGCCAAAGCCGGGCCAGCGCGGTTTCCAGTTCGCCCACGGGCGCCTGGTAGGGCCGCCGTGCCAGCGCCTGCTGGTCCGGTTCGGGCAAGGCCTTGCGATCGAGCTTGCCGTTCGGGGTCTGCGGTAGCGCGTCGAGCACCACGTAGGCATTCGGCACCATGAATTCGGCCAGGTCGGCGGCCAGTGCGCTGCGCAGGGCGCCGGCTGCAAGCTGGGCGCCCGGCTCGGGCACCACGTAAGCCACCAGGCGCTGCTCGGCGCCGCTGCCGCTGGCCAGCACTACTGCCTCCTGCACGCCGGGACACAGCGCCAGGCGCGCCTCGATTTCACCGAGTTCGACGCGGAAGCCGCGAATCTTGACCTGGAAGTCGTCGCGTCCCAGGTAGTCGATGGCGCCGTCCGGCAGCCAGCGCCCCAGGTCACCGGTGTGGTACAGGCGCGCGCCGGCGCTGCCGCTGAACGGATCGCGTACGAAACGCTCGGCGGTCAGCTCGGGGCGATGCAGATAGCCGCGGCCGACGCCATCGCCGCCAACATAGATATCGCCGGCGACGCCATGCGGCAACAGGTTGCGCTCGCGGTCGAGGATGTAGAGGCGGGTGTTGGCGATCGGACGGCCGATCGGCAGGCTGCTGCGCGGCGTGCGCGGATCCCAGCTGAACCAGGACACCACGTCGGAAGCTTCGGTCGGACCGTAGGTGTTATGCACCAGCGGCGGCGCCGGCAGGCGCGCCAGCCTGTCGTGCAGCAGCTGGCACTGGATCGGTTCACCACCAAGGAAGACCTGGCGCAGCGGCGCCGGCTGCTCTGCCGAAAAATACGGCAGCAGTGGATACAAGGCGCTTGGCGCGCAATTGATATAGGTGATGCCGGCAGCGCCGATGGTGCGCCAGATCTGCTCGGGCGCGTAAGGGGCCGACGACAGGTGCAGCTGTCCGCCCACCAGCAGCACGGCAAAGATGTTTTTCTGAGTCAGGTCGAAGCCGATCGACGACAGCAGCAGCACGCGGTCCTCGGCGCCGATACCAAAGCGCTCGATGTACCAGCTGACCAGGTTGGTGAAGCCGCGCTGGTGCACCAGCGTGCCTTTCGGACGGCCGGTCGAGCCGGACGTGTAAATGGCGTAAACCAGGTGCTCGGGCCCCGACAGTGGCGCCAGGTTGCCGGCGTCGCCGCAGGCCAGCAGTTCACCGGCCTGGTCGAGGCACAGCTGTGCTACACCGGCGCCTGCGCCTGGGCCAATCCTGGCGCCCAGCGCACTGTGGGTGAGCAGCACCACCGGGCGGGCGTCGGCCGCCATATAGGCCAGCCGCTCGGCCGGATAGGCGGGGTCGAACGGCGCATAGGCGGCGCCGGACTTGAGCGCGGCCAGTATCGCGATCACCAGCTCGGCCGAACGCTCGAGGCACACCCCCACCAGCGCATCGGGACCGGCGCCCAGCGTGCGCAAATGGCGCGCCAGGCGGTTGGCCTGGGCATTCAGGCTGGCGTAGGTCAGCGGCTGGCCATCGGCCACCACGGCAACGGCGTCGGGCGTGCGCGCCGCCTGCGCTTCAAACAACTGGTACACCGACAGCTCGCGCGGATAGTCCGCCCCGGTGGCATTCAGCTCCTGCAGCAGCAGCGCCACTTCGGCCTGACCGAGGAAATGGCGGTCGTGGTGGCTGGCGCCGGGATCGGCCGCCACCGCTTCCAGCACGGCCAGGTAGTAGCCGAGGATGCGTTCGGTCTGGGCGCCGCCCAGTTTTCCCGGCTTCAGTTCGCACTCGATGCCGTTGGCGCTACAGGCAAAGTTGGCCACCAGGTCGAAGCCGGTGGCCTCGAACGCCTGCCGGTAGCCGCCTTGCTGGGGCGCAGTCTTCAGATCGTCATACACGTGGAAGTTGATGAAATTGAAGACGATCTCGTAATAGGCGTTGCGGCCGTTATCGACGTGCAGCTGGAAATACGGGTAGTCGCGGTGCTCGATCACGGCCAGCTCGTTGGCGTAGGTGGCGCGGATCAGCTCCTTCCAGCTACCCGGCTGCAGCTGCTGGCGCAGCGGCAGCGTATTGAGGAACAGGCCCAGCACCTTGTCGCCATCGTGCGCCTCGGGCCGCACATTGCTGACCAGGCCAGTGGTGACATCATGCCGGCCCGACAACATGGCCACCACGCGCAGGTGGGCGGCCAGCAGCACGGTACGCAGCGGCACCGCCAGCTCGGCCGCCAGCGCCTGCAGCGCCTCAACAACCTGGGGGCGGATGCGGGCCACGCGGTTACGGTCCATGCTGGCGCAATCGACCTGCTCTTCGGCCGGTGGCAGCGCCGAATACACGTGGCCGTCCAGGTAGTCGCGCCAGAAGGCGCGCTGCTGCGACGAAGCCAGTGCACGCTGTTCGCCCAGCGCCGCCGCTTTCGGCGTCAGGCGCAGCGGCGCCGCTGCTGCAGGCGCGGCGCCGGCCAGGGCGGCAAAATAGGCGTTGAACATCTCGGTCTGGAACGACGCCACGCTCCAGCCATCGAGTATCGCGTGGTGGAAGCTGAAGTTGTACTGGACCGAGGTAGCGCTACGCAGGTGCACCACGATGCGCAGCAGCGGCGCGCTGGCCAGGTCGAAAGCGCGGGTGCGTTCGGCATCGACAAACTGCGCCACCAGCTGGTCCTGCGCGGCGCTGTCCTGCCCTTGCAGGTCGATCACCTGCAACGGCGTGCCGGCATGGCGCCATACCAGTTGCAGCGCTTCGCTATAGCCGGACATGTCAAAGCTGGTACGCAGCACCGGGTGGCGCACACTCATGGCCGCCAGCACGGTGCGCAGCAGCGCCTCATCCCAGGCCGGCACGGTAACGCAGATGCTGATAACGTCGTGATACAGGCCAGCATCGTGGCGGTACTGGTTATGAAACACCATGCCGCGCTGGAGCAGCGTCATCGGGTAGGCATCCTCGACCTCGGCCGGCAACAAGGCGCGGTCGGCCACTGCCAGCAGGTCGCTGTGGTCTGCCGTCTGCGCGTCGATGCTGCTGGTGCTGCTGCTGGTGCTACAGATGTTAGCGATACGCTCGGCCAGCGCCTGCGCCAGCGTGCGCACGGTCGGATGGCGGAACAGGTCGACAATGGTCAGCTCGACGCCGGCCTGGCGCGCCGCCGCGACGATGGCGATGCTGCGGATCGAGTCGCCGCCGATATCGAAATAATTGTCGTCCACGCCCACCTGTTCAACCTTGAGCACGGCCGACCAGGCTGCGCACAGCGCCGTCTCCAGCGCGCCCTCGGGCGCCACGTACACTTGCCGCGCCAGCGAGGCAGCGTCCGGCGCCGGCAGCGCCTGGCGATCAAGCTTGCCGTTGGTGGTCAAGGGGAAGGCGTCGAGCATCACGAAGGCGGCCGGGATCATGTAGTCGGCCAGGTGTTCGCCCAGCTGCGCACGCAGCGCTGCTGCCATCGCCAGCTCCGCATCTGCTTCCTCGGCCAGACGCAGGTAAGCCACCAGGCGCTTCTCGCCCGGCGTATCTTCACGGGCGATCACCAGCGCCTGGGCCACGCCCGGGCAAGCCAGCAGGCGCGCTTCGATTTCACCGAGTTCGATGCGGAAGCCGCGAATCTTGACCTGGAAATCGCGCCGGCCGATGTAGTCGATGCCGCCATCGG
>JBEVNE010000026.1:0-17027 GCA_040508275.1 Duganella sp. | reverse complement strand
ATCACGTATTCGCAGTCGGCTATATCCAATCCGCAATTCAGCAAGCCTGACAAGCCATGCGCCTCGGGGAAGGAATGCACCTCGATGCGGGGATCGCGCTGCTGATATTGCGCTGCCAGCTCACGGCTGCCGTCGGTAGAGCCGTGGTCAAGCACGAGCAGGCGCCAATCCTGGAAGGTTTGCGCCACGACGCTGTCTATGGACTCCGCCAGGAAATCCTTGCCGTTCTTTACCGGCAACAAAATATCGATCTTGGCCACTGTATTTACCCTTGATTAGTTAGTTCTGTGTCACTGAATGGTACTTGCGGCGATCGGCCAGCAAGTCGATCTGGTCCAACACCGGGCCGGAGCTATCAGAAAATTTTCGGGCGAAAAGCACTTCGCGCTTTTCATTCGGACAGTTGTTTTGCTCGGAATCCAGGATCACCGGCTCCTGGAATCTGGGCAGATAACTGGCGTCGATCAGTTCAGGGCTCTGATGACCGGCAACCCAGTGCGTGAAGGTCAGGCTGTGACTGATCTGCTTCCGGAAAGGCGAGTTCCACAGGATCACCTGAAAGAAGAACTCGTCGGAGCAATCGACGAATTTGCAAAAGCGGTACAGCGCCGGCCGGCGCACATGGTAGTCCAGCACATAGTGCACGGCCTTGCCGCTCAAGCACCACCATTGTGAGCCGGTCACCGCCTCCCCGCCTTCGAGAACCTTTTTGTAATTACGCAGAGGCAAATGACGGTTCATCCAGTGTTGCAGCGGCCAGCGGTAACGTGCCAGCGGCTTGCCTTTTTTAATCCAGTAATGCGTGATGCGCTCGAGCGTCTTGCCGTATTGAAGATTCGGTAAAGCATACGCTTCGATGAATTCCGTTCCACGGTTCTGTTGCAGATAAGAGGCAATATAGTCGGGCGACTGTAGCGGATAACAGGCACCGCTGAGCAACACGAAGTAATCGGCATCCGGATGCGTGACGACGGCGTCGCGCATCAGCTGCAACGTGGCCTTGACCAGCGAAATGTCACCCCAGTTGCAGCTTACGCGGTGTTTGCAAAAGTGCACGGAGGATGACGCCAAACTGATGAATGGCGCGAGGTCGGCCTTGGCATCGATATGAACTTGAAATGACGCTCCCGGCGCTGTCAGCCGCTCAATGAGCCGCTGCACATGCGCAGGATTGTTGTGCGCCATGATAAGGTACACGATACGCACTATTACGCCTTCACAAGCTGTACCAGATCGCTCTGGCCTGTCCACTCATTGATATAAGTAGAATTCTTGCCATAGCTGTTGTCGATAACGGTGTTTTTCTTGTCCATCAGGCATGACAGGATGTGGCCATGCAGACGGTCGGTGACAATGTGGTCGTGACGGGAGAACAGCGCTACGGCCTTGGACGAAAACCTCTGGGCAACCGGCACCCAGAACCAGGGACCAAGCAGCTTGCTCAGCGTATCGAGACGGCGCGCCTTGAAACGCCCCTCAAGCCGCCAGGCAAAATCGATCAGCTTTTTTTCAGAGCCGACGACTTCTACCCAATCGGTGCGGGTGTCGAAGGTCAGGTGCCTGAGCGACTCTGGCACAACCGGTTTTTCCACATCCACGCGTTCGATACGCAACACGCCGCGGCCGTTGCCGGTGCTGGCAATCGGATACAGCTGGTGCGCCATATCGGGCACCAGATAAACATTGTCCGAAAAGAGTCCGGCAATTTGCTGCGATACCTTATCTCGGATGAAAATATGGACGTCCCTGTGCCGGCGGAAGATGGCTGCCGAGCGATCACGTTTCTCGTCAGTGGAGAAGAAGATCGTTTGCGGCAGCATGACAATGCGGTTGTCAGGGAAACGGGTGATGATTTCCTCTCGCAAATCATTGATGTTGGCATACAGGTCGCCAAAATTCCCACCGCCATGGAAAACGAGGATGTCGCCCGGCTTGACCCAGTCCGGCTGAAAGGCGGATGCGGTCGAGGTGGTCTTTGGCGATAGGTTTTTCTTTCGGAAGAACGCCAGTGTGCCTTGCATGATCAGCAGGTCGCCGATGTTATCGTGCATCGGAATATCGATGTAGTGAAACTCTTTACCTTTTAACAGGTCGTAAATGACGTCATGGGTCTTTTGCAGATCCAACATCATTGAGCGGTGGTCTTTCATTATTTACTCCGAATCCATGCAAAAGTTATTTGGAACGCGTGATCAGCTTGCGTACCAGCTTGAGATCTTCTTTGGTAGGCAGGAAGCCCGGCATGGGCTCCTTGAGCTTGGTGACGCTCAAGACGATCGTCATGATCAGCCGCAGACAGGCACCGCACAGCATCAACAACGCCAGATACACGTAAGTATTCTCACGCGGCAAAAATGGGATGGCAATGAGCACCGGCACGATCGAAATGAACTGCCGTGCCAGTACCAGGCCTGGTTGTCCTGCAGCATTGAAGCGCTGCGCAAGCGTCCAGCTGGCCCCGCCGATCACGCATTCGAACAGCAAAATGGCAAAGGGAACGGTCATATCGGCAAACGCTTTGCCATACACCAGCGTCAATGCCCATGGTGCGAGCGCGGCGCCCAGCGCGGCAATCAACATCAACGGCATGAATGTGACGCGGAACGCATCCCTGACCGCTTTACTGAGCTGCTGCTCATCACGCCCCGCAAAGCGCGAGAACAACGCGACCGAAATCGATTCCTGTACCGCACCGATCAGGCGCGAGGTAGTGAATGCCAACGCGTAATAACCATATTCCTTGATGGTGCCGCGGTTAAGCAAGAACAGCTTGTCAAAATTAAGCAGGAAAATACCCAGCAGACCGATACCTTGCTGATGCAGACCGTAGCGCAATACCAGCCAAGGCCGTGCCGGCTCCTTGGGCTCTTCCTTCAGCTGCCAGATGCGATGCTTGCGGGCCCACCAGATCCCGGACAAGGTAATCCCTACCAGTACCAGCAGTTGCGCCGTCAATATCTGTTCAAAAGTGACCACCTTGAACCACCACAGCAGGGGAAACATGAGTATCAGGTTGCCGAACACCTGGGCAAAACGCAATACGTTGAAGAAATGCAGGTTCGAATGAAGCTGGGTGAGCGAAAAGATATATGTCTGACTCGCCATGAAGACGGCAAACGTCAGGATCAGCCACCAGATTTCATGCAACTCCACGGCATGACTGAGTTGCAGGCCCGACATAGCCAGGACTGCAGCCAGGGTGCTAATGCCAAGCATCGAAAACAGGAACAGACGCAGATATGGGAACCGCCGCGCCGCTCCGTAGTGATACACATAGCTACTCCCCATACCACATTGCGCAACACTGGAAGCCAGCGTACATATGAGCAGGGTCGCGGACAGCAGTCCGCGCCCCTCTGGCCCGAGGATGCGGGCATTGATAACAGAAGAAATAAACCCTACCACGGTCATGCCCATGGTGGTCATCAAGGTCTTGCCGAACGCCTTCGAAATACTGGACATGGGTGCGTTCGCTGCGATCATGGCCTTACCGATGCTGCGGCAACCACCAGCGCTTTACCGCGCGTGCCGGTCGCCGTCACCAGTTGCCGCAGGAAGTCCTGCTGGACCGCATATGAGGCGGCGGCTTCGGCTTCGGTGTGAATCAGCATGGAAGAGCGTACGAGTATGCCGTCGGCGATTTTGCCGTGCAACCCGTCCTTGAAAATTTTCATCCGCATTGCCAGTCCCTTATTGGGGTAGGCATCGCTGACGCGAGTCCAATAAGTCACAGCTTCCAGGCGGTTATTGCCGCTGGCAATCATGTGTTTACCGGGCACCGGGGCGCCGCCGGGCGCTACCTGCAAGTCGGCAGGACTCATCGTCAATACTTTGTAGCCCTGCGCGGGGTAGCACACTTCCGGAAGGTGCAGTTTGACATCCTGGCGTTGCTCCCGTGCATAGGCAATGGCAAGCATCACCTGCTCTCCCTTGCTATTGACATAAGTACGCATCAGCACGTCATCATAGATCTGATCCTGCAAAGCTCCGCCTTCGTCAGTAGTGGCCAGTTCCGCCTGCATGTGCGGCGTTTCGACCGCACGCCAATTGCCGAAGCTTTCCGGCACACTGATTGCTAGCTTTTCGGTGCTGCGGACGGTTTCGAGGCGTGGGGTCAACGCATAGGCGGCACCCGCCGTGATCAAAAGCGCAACAAACATGCTGGCCGCCGGCCGCATGGCCAGATCGGTCATCCCACTCCAGGCGCCAGGCGCCAGCTTTGGCAGTTGAAGGCCGCGCTCGGATGGGTCAGCCTCGCGCACGGCGCGCTGGCGTCGCACCAGCCAGTTGAGCGCACTATCGACAAAGATGATCAGCATCAGCGCCGACAGGAACAGCACCAGCCCTGAGAAACCATGCATAAAGCCTTGGCCAGCTGCATCGCCAAAGTGATAAGTAATGAGCGAAAGAAAGACAATACGGATGGTATTGGCTGAGAATGAGATCGGCACGATCAACAGCGCCAGCACCACATTGCGCGTCACCGATGGATGGCGTACGAGATTCATGTACAGCAAACCCAGAGCTTCGAGCGTAAACAGCGAATTGAGGCCCGCACAGGCATCGGCAACAAGCAGCTGGTACTGGCCGATGGTCAGGATCACCCCACTACGGGCGATCGGGTAGCCAGCCCAGTACAGCAGATGTTCGGTAGCAGCCGAGGCACCGATTTTCATGGGCAAGGTCAGCACATCGACGATGGACGCCGGCAGTGGAATCATGAACAGCATGAAAAAGAAGGCAAACCATAGGCGCGACCAGGTACGCACGCCGTAGTTGAACACGAGCAGTCCACTGAGCACCAGGATCAGCGACCCAACTTCGAGCATCAGTACGTTTTGCGAACGCCCCAATGCATACGATACCAATCCCAGACCCAACAGTATGGCACCTGCCAGCGGCGCAGGCGCCCGCACAAACAAGCCATCAGCGAGCAATTGACGGATGCGGAAATACATGTACGCAAACGCCACCACCATGACAATGGGGCCGTGGGCATTGCGGTCGGTGCTCCAAGGCCCGTGGAACAGGTCGTTGAAGCTGGGCAGGTACAACGCGCCCAGGCCGGCGAGCAGCAATAAGGCAGGTAGTAGCGGCGTACGCGGATTGCCCGGCGTCAGCGTGGATGTGAACATGACGGGTCCGGATCAGAAATTGTTGAGTACGGTACCAACGAGGTGCACGCGAGCGTCACCCATTTCATCGACGAGTTCGCGCACCTTATCGACCTGTGACACATTTTGGCGCGTAACCACCACTGCTGCACCGGCGCGACCTGCCACCATTTGCGCATCGGCACACTCGGCGGTAGCGGGGGTATCGATCAGGATGACATCGTAGTGCGGCGCCAGGTCACGCAAGGCCAGGCCCAAGGCCGGGCGGCCTAGCAGCTCGGAAGGATTTGGCGGTGGCGCTCCAGCCGTCAGCACCGACAGATCGACCAGACCGGGCACGCGCTGCACTGCGTCAATGCCGCTGCGGCCCGACAGGAGCGATGATAGTCCGGCGCGGTTTTCCAGACCGAACAGCGTGTGCTGGCTGGGGTGGCGCAGGTCGGCATCGATCAATAGCGTGCGCTGCCCCTGCTGCGAAAATACCACCGCCAGGTTGGCAGCGACGAAGCTGCGGCCAACGCCACGCTCGGCGCCTGTAATGGCCAGCGCACGGCGCTCCGTCTCGGTATCGAACCAGCGCCACATCAGCTGGTTACGCAGCGCGCGCAGCGACTCGACACGGCTGGTAAAGGGCTCGTAAGCGGCCACCACTGATGGATTGATCTCGCTCTCGCCGCGCAGGAGATAGGGATAGTCGTACTGATGCGACAGCGCGAATTCGATATCGGCTTCGGTCAGCACGCCAAGCGCCAGCGCCGCGTCGCCGAAGCGCACATTGCGCTCAACCTGGTAGCGCATCACGCGCTCGGCATCGGCTACCGACAGGCGGCCTTGTTTGATCAAAATGGCGCCGATCGAGCGATCAGGCACCGGCGCCGAGGCGGCTTTTTCGCGGACGTTGGGGGCCGCATAGGTTTGGACTGGGGGAATCGCGTTCATGGAATGCTCCGTCTAAATCAGTTTACGCTGGGTAGCGATGCTCAGGGCGCAGCTGGGGCGGCCAAGGCCGGCCCAGCTGGCTTGTTACCGATGCGTTTAACACGCGCCGGTGCGATTACCCCCAGTACGGGTAAACCCAGTGCGTCGGCCAGATGTTCGGACGAGCGTACGCGCTGGTCCAGCAATTCCATCACCAGCACTGCACCGGCACCAAGGATCAAGCCTACGACAATCGACAAAGCAATATTGAGCATGCTGCGCGGCGAGGACGGTGCGGATGGTGGCGTCGCTTTCGCGAGCACAGCGATATCTGCCTGGTTGGACTTACTTTCCAGCGTCGTCTGGTTGTAGCGCTGCGTCGCCAGTTCGTAAGCGCGACGGGCGTTGTCGGCTTCGTTAGTGAGCACGTTGAACTCGTCACGTGCGGTATTGAGCGCCAGTACGCGTTCCTTCTGCGCAGCCAAGGCAGCGCGCAGCTCACCTTCACGCTGCTTGGCGATCTGGCTACCAGTCGCCACACCGGAGGAGGCAATGGCAATTTGCTCGTTGAGGTTGGCGCGCAGCTTGTCGACTTCGGATTTGGCAGAAATGTATTGCGGATGGTTCGGCGCAAGGCGCTGTGAAGTTTCTGCCAGCTTTGCCTCAGCAATTGTCAGGTTGCTTTTCAGTCCCTGAATCAAGGGATTGTTCTGCACATCCGGTGAGGTGCTGGCATTGCCACTGGCCTGACGCGAGCGCGACTGTGCATCGATCAGCTGGGCTTGCACGCCTACCAGCTGGCTCGACAATTCATTAAGACGCGTGGTTTCAACATCAACACGGTTGTCCGCATTATAGATATTGTTCTCTTTCTGATACTTTGACAGGCGGCTTTGTGCAGCTTCGTACTGTTCACGCAGCAGCTTGGTCTGGGTATTGATGAAACCCGACGCCTGCTGCGCAGGATCGGTTTTGAGCTGCACGCTAAACTGCATGAATGCGGTGGCGAACTCATTCGCAATAGCCGAGACGAATTGCGGATCTGCGCCTTTGAAGCTGATGGTCAGTACGCTGCTTTCGCGTGAAGGCTCGATGTCCAGCTTGTTGAGCAATAAGGTTGCCAGCCAGTCCTTGATGTCGCCGGTATTTCCGCCATCGGCAAACTGTGCCTGAACTGCAGGATCTTCGGCCAGACGCAGATTTTCGACCACTTTCAGTGCGACGCTTTTGCTGCGGATGATATCGGCCTGAGTGGCGATATAGCCGGGCAGCATTTGCGATGGCAATGTCAGCCCGGTCACGGGATCGACGCCTTTCGTATTGAGCACGATCGAGGTGCTGGCCTTATAAGTTTTGGGCAGCAGTAGCGTAATCACCACGGCAGCGCCGACGGTAATCGCCAGCACCAGCAGGATGATCTTGTAGCGCGCGCGCAAGGCAAGAAACAGTTGAGTGAAGTTCATGATGGACTTTCAAAAAATTCGGCGGAATATCCCGGTGACGGTTTATGGGCAGATAACTGGTTACACCCTGGACACTCAGAACAGGCTCTCACGCACATACAGCACGTCGTCAGGCTGTACCAGATCGTCGAATTTGGCTTCGATCGTCTGCAGTTTGCCTTCGGCGTCACGGCGCTTGATGCGCAGACCACGCTCGGTGCCGCGCGCGGTCAGGCCGCCACCTGCCGCCAGCGCCTGCAGGACGGTCATCGAACGTTCAATGCGGAACATGCCTGCCCGCTGCACCTCGCCGTAGATATAAAAGCGTGGAGCGCGCTCGACATACACGACATCATTGCCCAGCAGTTCCATTTCGTGCGTCAATTTGCCTTGACGCACCATATTGACGACATCGACTTCTTCCTTAACGGTTTTGCCATCGCGCTGGTGAATCACCGTGACGACATCGCTGCCCTCGGCGCTGACGCCGCCGGCCAATGCCAGCACGTCGAGCAGGTTGCGGCCACCCTCGATCGGGAAGCGGCCCGGACGGTTCACTTGGCCCAGCACGGACACCTGCTGGCTCTGCATGACCGTAACAATCAGATTAACCTGCGGGTTTTTGACATAGCCGCCGCTGACCAGTGCCGTCGCAATCTTTTTTTCCGCCTCAACGGTCGGCAAGCCGCTGACCGCTACTTGGCCGATCAATGGGAAAGTGATGTTGCCGCTGGCGCTGACGCGGGTTTCCGTGGTCAGGTCGGGGTTGTTGTAGACCGAGATTTTCACCACGTCGCCAGTACCCAGCAACATCTCAGCAGCCTGAGCCGCGATTGCCAGCGTGCTGGCGAGCAGCGCAGTGCCTGTCCAAAGTGCAAGTCGTTTTATCATCATGTGCTCTATCGGTAAGTCAAATTGGTTAAAAAAGATGGGAGCGTTTACTTCAGGCCCGCTACGCCCCGCTGGACCGATGGATCCGCTACCGCATTGCCGTCGGCGGCCGGCGCGACAGGCGCATCGGCAGCCGTGGCTGGCGCTGCGGCGGGCGCCGGAGCACCATCCGCCTTGTTCAGGTACTGGATCTTGGCAGCTTCGCGCAGACGTTTGAGTTCTGCCTGGCCAGCTTCCTTGGCGCGCGTGTTGGCCAGATACTGGATGATCTGGTTTTCTGCCGTGGCCACATCGACCCCGGCGTCACGTATCTCGGCAATCACCATGAGGGTATTGGCATCACCTTCCCGGACCAAGAACAGTTGGCCTTTACTCATGGACAGCAACTTGCTGCTGAGCGCGGGAGGCAGGTCCGAGGTGCTGCGCGAGAGTTGGTTGCGGGCATAAACGATATTGTGACTGTCCATCCACGCTGCCACCTCGTCGAGCGTTTTGGCGCTATCGATATATTTTTTGAGATCTTCACCGACGGCGCCGCGAATTACCAGCTGTCGTAAATCGAACTGCTTGCGCTGAGCAAAGAATTCCGGATGCTTGTCATAATAGGCCTGCACTTCGGCCTTGGTCGGTTTGGGCAGATTCGCCAATTTTTTTTGCATGTAGGCTTGTGCCACGATCAAGGCCTTGGCACGCTCGATCGACTGCACCACCTTGAGGTCGCGGTCGACTTTTTCTTTTTCAGCTTCGTTCAGCAGTAATTGACGGTCGATCAGCGATTCGATCACCTGTTTTTGCACTGCCTGTTGCTGCCCGGCCGGAACGTTGGTGCGTTGCAGCTCTTCGTTCACCTGCAGCGCCGTGATTTCCTCGCCATTCACATTGACCAGCGCCTGGCCCGACTTGGCAGCGCCCTTGTCGCCGCAGGCAACCAGGCCAGCAGCCATCATCAGTGCCAGCAGAACGCTGGCAGCGCGCCGTTCAGCGCCATTCTTGCTACCAGCCTGCACGCTGGCGATCTGGGTGTGATTCACAGTAAGTCCTTGGTAAGGCCCCGCCCACATGGCAGGGCAAATTTGTTACAGCAAAAGCACGTTCAAAAAAGCGCCATTTTAATATACTTATTTCAACCACCATGGCAACAGAAATAACATTAAATCAGTGCGCATTGTCACGTTTGAGCACTACCAGCACAGTACGCAGGATGATCCAGATGTCGAGCCAGAGCGACCAGTTACGCAAATAATCGAGGTCGAACTGGATGCGTGCCGCCATTTTGTCCAGCGTTTCCGTTTCGCCCCGCAGGCCATTGACCTGTGCCCAGCCGGTAATGCCTGGCTTGACCTTGTGGCGCAACATATAGCCCTTGATCAGCTTGCGATACTGCTCGTTGTGCGCCACCGCGTGAGGACGAGGTCCGACAATACTCATGCGCCCCTGCAACACATTGATAAACTGCGGCAGCTCGTCAAGCGAGGTGCGGCGCAGGAAGCCGCCAACGCGCGTGACGCGGTTGTCGCCTTTCTTGGCTTGCACCACCTTGTCGCCATTTTCCATTACCCGCATTGAACGGAACTTGTAGACCATGATTTCCTCGCCATTCAGGCCGTACCTGCGCTGGCGGAAAATCACCGGCCCCGGCGAGCTCAATTTGACGGCGGCGGCAATCACCAGCATCAGCGGCGTGAGCATGATCTGGATGCCAAGCGCGAGCACGATGTCGCTGATGCGCTTGATCATGCTGTTGGTGCCGGTGAATGGCGATTCCCGGATACCGACCACGGGCATCCCGCCCACCGTGGCGAAACGGGCCTGCATCAGGTCGAATACATAAATATCAGGCAGGAAGTACACCGACGCCGTGGTGTCCTCGAGTTCTTCAAGCATCTTGCGGATCCGCGGCTGCGCCGAGATCGGCTGGCTAATGAAGATCATGTTGATATTATTTTCTCGCACGTAGCTGGCGATATCGCTCATCTTCCCCAGCATCGGATGACGTACCCCTTCCGGACGGCGGTCCTCGGTGCGGTCGTCAAAGTATCCACAAACGCGCAGCAGCAAACTGGGATTGCGGTCCAGCGTGTTGGCGAACTTGACGCTGACATCATTGGCGCCAACGATGAGCACCTTGCGCACGCCACTGCTGGTGGAAGGTGCGATGCCCATTCTGTGTACGCCAAGGTGACACAGAACCAGCACCAGCGGCGTGGCGATAAACCACAGTATCAATACATCATGGTTGTACTTGAGCGCCATGCCACTGGCCACACCGATCAGCACCAGCAGCAACGCAGTGGCGCACCAGCCCAGTACGATGTCACGCACAAATGCGCCAACCCGGCCGTCACGCCAGTTGCGATAAGGATCAAGATACTGCGACACAGCGCCAAAGATAAAAAAAGCCAATATCATCAGGATCAGCAGATAGCCCGTATAGGGCGTACCCACGATCACCGTGCAAAGGAACAGCATGCCCATCACGATCAACGGATCGAGCACGCGCTGGAAGAACGAAATCAGGGGAGCGTCGTTGATTGTCATAGCATTAGAACTTGACGCTGGCGCTAAAACCGATGCCTTTGGCGCGGTAGCTGTTGGTAAAAGCGGCAGCGCTGCCACTGCGGGAAGTATGGAAAGTATTAAGGTTCAAACTGATCTGCCGCACCGGCTCGTACGTCACGCCGAGAGTGGCCATGCGGGTGTTATCGGTCAGGTCAGAAAAAATCGGCACACCTGGCAAAGGCTCGAAATCGCGTTTTTCAGTACGCAACTGGCCGTTGACATTGATTTTAGATGTAATAAGCCAGGCAGCATCGACGCTAGCCCCTGTGGCAATAGCGCTGTTGACGAACACACCCTCCGAGGCACTGAATTCACGCCAGACAGCGCCGACGACTTTCACGGATGCGCGCGGCGTCCAGTTGGCGATCAAACGCCCCTGTGCGCCATTGACATCACGCAGGCTGTTGCTGTCGTGCTTGCGTTTTGCATACCCGCCCAGGAAGGTAACCTGGGTAACGCCGCTGGCCAGCCAGTTGATATTAATGTTGAGACTGTCTTGCGTGTAGCCGTTTCTCAGCACTACCCCGCCCGGCCCAATGTTATCAACATCGTATTTACCATCAAGACGCCGGGCCAGCAGACCGATGAAGCTGCCGCTTTTGGCCAGGTAATCGATACCAACATCGGAGGTATCCTCGGACCTGTTGTTAAACCGTTGCGACTCCAGGTCAAAATGGTATTTTTTATTGTTGATGCCGGCGGTGGCACGCCAGGATGGATGGAACTGCCACTTACCATCGGCATACACCGTCTTCACCGTTCGCACATTGAGCTCGGCGGTTGGGAAGTCAGCAAACGAGGCCAACGCTTCCAGGTATTTGGCCCCGACGTTGCCGCTAAAATGGTTACCAACACGCCAGTTGAGGTCGACAAAACCATCCCTGCCGTTATAGTCGAGCTGGGAAAACCTGTTGAAATTGACCTTGGTGGCTTTGACATCCGCGGTCAGAATCTGGCGCCCGATAGGCCATTCGACCCCGAGACCGATCAACGTAGTTTTATAGGTGTCGGAATAACCGCCCTCCGCGCGCGCGTTCGTATCGCGGCGCAGCAGGTTGTCATCGTAATTGACCATTGCCGCCACATAAGGCTGAAAAGTGTCTTTCGGCACTACCTTCTCTTGCGCTGCAACAGGAGCAGCAAAGAGTGCACTCATCAGCAAAGCCAGATATTTTTTGCCGCCATCGGGAACGCTTAACAATGCCATTGTCATTGCGTCAACCTTTGGGCCCACGACGGTCCCGGTCATATTTTTCTGCAAGAAGCTCACCATTATCAGTCATTGCCAAAAAGTAGGAAATCATGCATCAACGCATGAATGGTAACAGCAAGATGACAAAACACCCACACGATATAGAACTGGCATCAAAATGGCAACATTAATACTGTAACGCTTAAAATATCGACACAAAAATTACAATTCATTCCACAGAATTATATTAGATGCAATCTTCCGTGTCCATACCGCAGCGCAGCAAATTAGCATGATTGTGCATTGCAGCGAAAGTCTCTCAAGCCTTGCTACGCGCCTCGATCGCCTCCCATTTTTCCAACGCGTCCAGAAGTTCCAATTCGATCTCCTCGATGCGCTGCTGCACACGGCGCGCTTCTGCAGCGTTCTTTTTGTAAAAATCAGGATCAGACAGTTGCAGGGTCAACGCCGTCTGCTCGTTTTCCAGTGTGGCAATCAGTACCGGCAGCGACTCAAGTTCCCGCTGCTCCTTGTAACTAAGCTTTTTTTGCTTTTCCGCCACAACTGCAGGCGCCGGCTTGGCAGCAGGGGCCGCTACCTTGGCAGTTGCCGACGCGGCAGCGACCGTGTCGCGTACCCGCTCCCAGTCACTGTAGCCGCCGACAAATTCGCGCCAGCGCCCTTCTCCTTCCGCCACCACGACCTGGGTCACGACGTTGTCAAGGAAGGTGCGGTCGTGGCTGACGAGGAACACGGTACCCGTGTATTCCTCTAACAGTTCCTCAAGCAATTCCAGCGTATCGATGTCAAGGTCGTTGGTCGGTTCATCGAGCACCAGACAGTTGGCCGGCTTGGCGAACAGGCGAGCCAGCAGCAAACGGTTGCGTTCGCCACCGGACAGTGATTTGACCGGCGAACGTGCGCGCTCGGGCGAGAACAGGAAGTCACTCAGGTAACTCATCGCATGTTTGCGCTGGCCGTTGACCTCGACCCAGTCGCTGCCCGGCGAAATGGTGTCCATCAGGCTCGCCTCTTCATTGAGCTGGGTGCGCATCTGGTCGAAATACGCCACCTGCAGCTTGGTACCCAGGCGCGCTACGCCACTGTCTGGCGCCAGTTCGCCGAGGATCATCTTGAGCAGCGTGGTTTTGCCGGCGCCGTTGGCGCCGATCAGACCGACCTTGTCGCCGCGCAGGATGGTGCCGGTGAAGTTGTCGACAATGACGCGCTCACCGAAGCGCTTGCTGACGTTCTCCAGTTCCGCGACGATCTTGCCTGAACGCTCTCCGGTGGACACCTCAAGCTTGACCTGCCCCTGCTGTTCGCGGCGGGCGACGCGCTGCAGGCGCAGCGCCTCCAGGCGGCGCACCCGACCTTCATCGCGCACACGGCGCGCCTTGACGCCCTTGCGTATCCACACCTCTTCCTGAGCCAGGAATTTATCGAATTTGGCATTTTCCACTTCTTCGTTTTCCAGCTGCTCAGCCTTGCGGGTCTGATAAGCAGAGAAATTGCCGGGATACGACAGCAGCCGGCCACGATCAAGTTCTATGATACGGGTGGCGACGTTATCGAGGAAGGAACGGTCGTGGGTAATGAAAAGCACGCTGCCCTTGAAGTCCCGCAGCAAGCCTTCGAGCCACATGATGGAGCTGAAGTCGAGGTGATTGGTTGGCTCATCGAGCAGCAGCACGTCCGGCGCCGACACCAGCGCGCGCGCCAGTGCGACACGTTTTTGCATACCGCCCGACAGCGTTTTCATCAGGCGATCGCCGCTCAGTTTAAGACGATCAAGCACAGTTTCCACCTTGTTCGACAGGCTCCATGCATCGGCCGCATCAAGCTTGACCTGGATGTCGTGCATGCGCTCCATCAGGGCGTCGTCGTCGCCCTGGCCAAACTGACCGGTCAGAGCGTCGTATTCCTTGAGCAGGGCAGGCAACTCCCCCATGCCTGCGGCTACCGCATCATGCACCGTCATCTCGGGATCGAACACAGGCTCCTGCTCGACGTAAGCAATGTGCAAGTTTTGCTGCATCACGAGCAGGCCATCATCGAGCTTGAAGCGGCCAGAGATAATTTTCAGCAGCGAAGATTTACCGGTGCCATTGCGACCGATAAGACCGACACGCTCGCCGGTTTCCAAAGAAAATTCAGCGTGATCGAGCAACGCCACATGACCAAACGCGAGTTGGGCGGAGGAAAGAGAAATGACTGCCATAATAAGAAGAGAGGACTGCCCGTGATCGGGCGAGATGAGTGAGACTTGCATTGTACCGTTGCCGGGGAGGCGAAGGTAAATTTACCAATGCGACCGCGCCTGTTGGAGACGCCCCTGCGCCAACTGCCATGAAGTTTTGACCTGCGCGCGCGCTCCGCTATAATGCGGGGGCTTGACGGCCTCCCCGTAGCACAATGGATAGTGCACATGCCTCCTAAGCGTGGGATACTGGTTCGATTCCAGTCGGGGGGACCAGCTCCCGTTTGTTGTCACCGCCCCATTCTCTTCCTCCTTGCAAGCCGTCGTTCAAAGATCTTCGCCTGTTGTCATTCAGAAACACCATCCCCTCCCGCACCCAGCCCTCCTTTGCCACCTCTTTACTGCTCTGCTATCCCATCTCAGGCGAGCGCGCGCCCGCAAACCCGCTGCCAGCCTCACCTGTGGGTAATGAACCATTTGCTTGCAAATTGGGATTCAGTAAGGATGCCATCCAATGCAATTGTGACATCTGGAAATTAAAACTTCACAGAAGCCACTAATTTCCCTATAATAAGTTTTATAAAAGATAGATTTGTTCCAGGTCAGTTACAGCCCTCGCTTAATAAAAGGACTGTATATGAGAACGTATTTCACCCGCTTATCCCATGTGTTTGCTGTAGTTGGCTTCGCCGCTGCAATTGTGTTGTCCCCTGCAAGGGCACAGACGCCAAACTATGCTGCCACCACTGGTTTCGGCACGTACTACCAGCCATTTTCCGCGGATTCCCCATGGAATACCCGACCGGTCCATCCCCAACTGGGGACTTATCAACTGCGCAAGCCGATTTACAATCCAGGCTGGATTCCCACGATTGGTGGCGGATCGCTCTCGCTTGGCGTCTTCATGGCCAAAGCCAGCGATCCACCGGTGACCATTTACGGCCCAGCCGGGACAAGTGGTGTAGGAGATCCAGATACCGGCACCAACCGCACCATTACGCTGCCGCATTGGCCAGCCAACGTGGTGCCGGCGAGCGGCAGCGATGGCCACGCAGACATCGTCGATGTCAGCACGGGCATTCTGCATTCGTTCTTCCAGTTACGCAACACTGGCGGACGTTGGACTGCGGCAATGTATTCCTGGACGCGGATTGACGGCATCGGCTGGGGCGATGCCGTGCACTGGAGCCAAGGTGCGCGCGCCGCCGGCGTACCCCCCTCCGGCGGCCTGATTCGCAAACATGAGGTCAACGATGGCGCCAGCCACTATAAGCATGCCTTGGCCATGTCGCTACCAAGTCAGACCCTGGCCAACGGCATCAGCAGTCCCAGCTATATTTATCCAGCGACCACGGCCGACACCCACGCTGCCAGCCACACCGGCGGCATTCCGCTGGGGGCACGCCTGGCGCTGCCTCCATCATTCGATATCACGGCTGTCCGCTCTGCGGCACTGCGCAAAATTGCGAATACCCTCAAGATATACGGCGCTTTTGTGGTCGACACTAACTACGACACGGCGTTTTCCATTTATGTGGAAAACGGTGCCGGTTTCAACCTCATGCCCAATGGCTGGGATACCGCAGTGGTGGACGATCTGGAACTGATCCGCTCGGCATTGCGGCAGGTAGTAGGCGCCGCGCAATGGGTGGACGGTAATGGCAAAACCAAGCGCCCCCCTGAACTTCCCGGCCTGGTGTCGATGCGGGGCAGTTGGGCAACCACCGGCAGTACCAGCATTGGTCCAGGGAAGTTTCAAACATGGGACCAGGCAATCGTCTTCCCGGACACGAAAAATCGCATCAGCCAAACCAACTACACGAACTTGAGCAAGGTTAGCTGGGGCAAGCCGGCAGTCGGGGCATCGATGCGCTTCAAATCCGAGGCCACTGGCGGCGCACGTATCCGTCTACAAGTCAGGATAGGCAACACTGTGGCGTTCGACAGCGGTTTTCTGCAAAACGAGACCTCGGTCACTTTTAGGTGGCCGAATGTGGCGCCGGAAAATGCAACAGTGGTATTGATTGCCGAGAGTGGCGTTAACACGCCATCCAGTGTCCGCGGCTTGTTGCTTGATAATTAAGCAGCGACCAGGCTGGTTCGCAACGGCCAGCAATTCCTGCGCTTCGTTACCAACCCACCCGGCATCATGGCACGATCGCCGTAACCTCGATCTCCACCCGGGCGCGCTGTTCCACCAGCCCGGCCACCTGCACTACCGTCATGGCGGGATAGTGGGCGCCGATTATCTCGCGATAGACGGCGCCCACTGCCTTGCATGCGCCCAGGTATTCGTCCTTGTCGAGCACATACCAGGTCATGCGCACGATGTGCGCCGGCTGCGCGCCTGCCTCGGCCAGCACCGCAGCGATGTTTGCCAGCGCCTGGCGCACCTGGCCGGCAAAGTCGTCGGTGTGGAATACGCCCTGCGCATCCCAGCCTATCATGCCGCTCACGAACACCATGCGGCCGCTGGCGGCCACGCCGTTGGCATAACCGCGCGGACGCGGCCAGCCTGGCGGTTGCAGGATTTCCATCACGGCTCCTTCCGCGCATTGGATGCATCGAGCGCCTGAGCTTCAGCGTATTCGCGCAGCAGATCGCGCGCGATGATCAACTGCTGAACTTCGGTGGCGCCCTCGTAGATGCGCAGCGCCCGGATTTCACGGTACAGGCGCTCTACCGGCTGGCCGCTGACCACGCCCTGCCCG
>JBEVNE010000020.1:0-3197 GCA_040508275.1 Duganella sp. | reverse complement strand
TCACCGTGGCAGCCGACGCCACCCTGCTCGACATCGTGCCGGTCACGCTGCTGCTGCACAAGCCGGCGGGCGTAAATGGCGGCATCGGCAGGGAAGGCACGCCGGCGCTGCACCTGCTGAAAGCCGATACGCTTACGCGCACGGCCGCCGGGCAGCGCGTATTAAAACGGCACTTCGCCAACCTGACCCTGACCACGCCGCTGGAAACCAAGGCCAGCGGCCTGCTGGTGTTTACGCAGGACTTCCGCGTCAACCGCAAGCTGGTCGATGACGCTGCCAGGATCGAGCACGAGATTATTGTCGAGGTGAGTGGTGCGATCGCCGCCAATGGCCTGGCCTTGCTCAACCACGGCCTGTCCTTCAACGGCAAACCGCTGGCGCCGATCAAGGTCAGCTGGCAAAACGAAAACCGCCTGCGCTTTGCTGTCAAAAACCCGCGCCCGGGCCAGGTCGAGCATATGTGCGAACAGGTAGGCTTGCAGGTGCTGTCGATCAAGCGTATCCGCATCGGCCGCATCGCCATGGCCAGTCTGCCGCAGGGCGAGTGGCGCTATGTGCAGGATCACGAGCGTTTTTAAATCCTCAAGCAGCCCGACTTTTCTTGACCAGCGGCGGCAGCTGCACCAGCCGCGTTCCCGCCAGCCGGTCATGCAAGAACTGCCGTTCCTTGTCCAGCAGCGCCGTCAACGCCCACAGCACAACACCGGCCAGCAAAGCGCCCAGCGCCTGCCATTTGTGCAGGCCCAGCACCGCGCTCACTACCAGCGCCGGCAACACCCACATCCAGCTCAGCAGGTAGCGCACTACCGCCACGCGTGTCGGCAGCCGGTCATGGCCGGGCAGTATGACTTTCAGGCGCCAGGTGCGCATGGCCAGGGTTTGGCCCTCGCGGCGCCACTGATGGACAAAATACAGGCCCAGCACCACGAACAGCAGCAACTGGCGCAAGTGTTCCACCAGCGGCGCATGGCTGGCCCCACTGGCCATTTCAAACACCAGGAAAGGCAGAAACAGCGCGGCAAACGCCAGCAGGAACTCATACACCATCGACACCAGGCGACGTTGGATGCTGGGGTAGGCGAGAGTCGGCTTATTTGCTGGCATCAGGATTGACAGGCGGGGTATCGGTCGTGGGAATGGCAGGAGGAACCGGCGTGACGTTGGAAGCATCGGGCCACGGCTGGCCGGTAGCCGGATCGATCCATGGCGTAAGCGCTGGTTGCGCTGGCGGCGGCTTGATCGGCGCCGGCATGGGCTGGCGCGCCTGCGACGGCGTGGCCAGGTTGACCAGCTGCTTGCGGTTGGCCGCGCGCGCCGCCAGTTCTTTCTTTTGTTCGTCCGACAATTGCTGGTAGGACTCCCACTGCGTCGATTTTTTCGATGGATCGACCTTTTGCGCGCGCGTGAAGTTTTCGCGTACCTGGCGCCGTTCCTCGGGCGTCATGCGGACCCACTCGCGCATGCGCTCCTGCACCCGCACTTGCTCGTCGGGTTTCATGGTGGTGTAGCGTTTGGCAATCGCCAGCCATTTCTGTTTGCGGATGGGCTCAGTTTTATCCCACTCGCCGGCCAGCGGTTCCAGTGCGGTCTGCTGGGCTGGCGTGAGGTCGCGCCAGCGGGTTTTTTCAGGCGCCACCGGCGTGGCGGGAGGGTTCGATGCCAGCGCCGATGGCGTGTTGGCGCGCGGCCCCACCCAAACGGCAGCGCCTGCTGCTACCGCTAACACCGTGACTGCAGCAATGCTTAACTGAACCGGACCGCTGAACGCCATTATTTCTCGCTCTGCGCCAGGTAGGCATTGAAGCCGTGATCGAGGTAAGCTGCCGGCGGCAGTTCGTCGGACAGCACGGCGGCGTCCATTTCGGCCAGGTCGGCAATGCGTTGCTGTTCTTCGAAATGGTAGATGCCGACCAGGCCGCCAACCAGTAGCAGCATGGGCAGCACCACGCCCATGCGACCGAGCCAGCCGAAGCCGCCGGACAGTGTGCCATTGGCACCGGCCGCAGCCAGTTTTGCCTGGCGCACTGTCAGTGGCGCGCTGGCATGGGCTTTTTTGCGGGACAGCGCCAGTGCGCGCGCCTGCGCCAGCCGGTCGGTGGTGGCGACGGGCAGGTCGTCGAGCTTTTCATTGAGCGCGTGGCGCACCTTGTAAGCAAAGTTGAGATCGTCGGTGTTCATAAGGTAATCCCCAGGGCTTTGAGCGAGGCGGCCAGTGCATGAGTTGCTCTTGAGCAATGCGTCTTGACACTCCCTTCGGAACATCCCATTGCTTCGGCGGTTTCGGCCACATCCAGATCCTGCCAATAACGCATGAGGAAGGCTTCTCGTTGACGCGCCGGAAGCTTTTGAACTTCGGCATCAATCAAGGTGAGCATTTGCTGGCGTTCGATCTTGTCGGCGGACGACTCAGCCGCCTCGGAACCTTCCTCAGCCGCGTAGGATTCCAGTATAGCAAAGTCCTCGCTGTCATTTTGCGAGGAACCCATGCTGGAAAACAGGGTGACCCAGTTGTTGCGTACTTTTTCCCGGCGGAAGTAATCGAGGATGGTGGTTTGCAGGATGCGCTGGAACAGCATCGGCAGCTCGGCAGCAGGCTTGTCGCCATACTTTTCGGCGAGCTTGATCATCGCGTCCTGCACGATGTCCAGGGCGGACTCGTCCTTGCGCACAGCGTACACGGCTTGTTTAAAAGCGCGGCGCTCGACGTTTTCGAGGAAGTCGGATAATTCTTTGTCTGTGGCCATGCTGAAGGATGTGGAAAACTGAGCGCATGCTAGCAAAAAACAGACGTATTTGCATTGTTTTACGCCTATCCCCGAGTTTTTTGCACTGGTAACAGGCGTTTTTCCACTTTGTTCTTGCTCAAAATAGTGCGTCGGTGTACCTTATGGAACGCTTTGAACACCCCGAAGCTGTATGGTCATTTCGCAGCAGGCACACAACGCCGCCATCGACATGACGCGCTTTCATATGTAGGCAGTTTGTTCTAACCCGCGCCACAAGCGCGAGAGGTAAGCACAACCGCTACAGAAACATCCGGCCAAACGACTATATGCGTTTTAGCGCCACTTTGCCCGTCACTACGGTTGGCGGAAGAGGTGAGCGTGACCGCATCACAAAGGGGCGCCGGGCAAAGCTGTAGGGGTAGGCATACTTCGCGAGGGAAGAACATCCGATCAATCTCCAATGGACCTTGA